>NZ_JBEXJN010000018.1:88893-162971 GCF_040609115.1 Lentzea sp. NPDC004782 | reverse complement strand
CCATGTCCAGGGTCCGACACGCCGCGACCGCGTCAACCAGTCACAACAGAAAACCCTTGTCCGCCAAGGCATCCAGACCAGGATGAAAAAGGTTCCGTAACCACCGCCATCAGCGCCTACCTCAGGTCTGTTCCCCCAAATCGCGCATGGTCCAGCGTGTTCGGCCGGTTGACCCACCTGCCCGTCGCGGATCTTGACGTCCGATCGCGTCGATGAAGATCACCGGGTACGCCGCGTCGAGGGGCCGGTTCTGCCGCTCGACCACATCCAGTCTGGTGTGCCCTGTGACCGTCCAGCAGTCCTGAACGAGATTTCCTCGTGACCCTCCAGGCAGCGACGTACGACGTCGCACCGGAGGAGAATGCGGTGATCGCGGATCAGCGTCCACGGAGGGACCCGATGCGACACCACCTCAGCGCTCTCGTGCTCCTCGCCACCGCGGCACTGCTGACAGGCTGTGGCTCGACCGGTGACGACCACCGGCTCACCATCTCGGTCGCCACATTCGGGGATTTCGGTTACGAGTCGTTGTTCCGCGAGTACGAGTCCCTCCATCCTGAGATCAAACTCGTCTCCCGGATCACCGAGTTCGAGGAGCACCACACCAAACTGGCGACGCAGCTCGCGACCGGTCGTGGCGCGGCTGACGTTGTCGCGATCGAGGAAGGCTACCTGCCGCAGCTGCGGCAGTCCTCCAGCAAGTTCGTCGATCTGGCCGACCTCGGCGCCCTGAGTCTGCGCGAGCAGTACACGCCGTGGAAGTGGGAGCAGGGACTCGCCGACTCCGGCCGAACGGTGCTCGGGCTGGGCACGGACATGGGCAGTTTGGCACTGTGCTACCGCAAGGACTACTTCGCGGCGGCCGGGCTGCCGACGGACCGGACAGAGGTCGGCGCACTGTGGCCGACGTGGGAGGCCTACGCGGAAGTCGCGAAGCGGTTCAGCACGACCAAACCCGATGTCGGGTTCGTCGACACAGCGGCCAGCATTTACACGTCGATGCTCAACCAGGCGGAGGAAGGCTACTTCTCACGCGCTGACGACTCCTTCATCGGAGACCGCAATCCTCGGGTACGCGCCGCGTTCGACCTCGCGGGAAAGCTCGCGGAGGAAGGACGAACGGCCAGGCTCACGCCGTACTCCCAGGAGTGGACCGTGGCGATCAGGCAGGGCTCGTTCGCGACGGTACCGTGCCCGGCGTGGATGCTCGCGCTGCTGCGCAACGCGGGTGGTGACGAGAACAAGGGCCGGTGGGACGTCACCTCCGTACCCGGTGGTGGCGGCAACCAGGGAGGCTCGTTCCTGGCCGTGCCGGCGCAGGGAAAGCACACCGCGCAGGCCTACGACGTCGCCAAGTTCCTCACCGCGCCCGAGCAGCAGAAGCGAATCTTCCTGGAAACCGGCAACCTGCCGAGCGAACCGCAGGTGTACCGCTCACCCGAGGTGCTCTCCAAGACCGACCACTACTTCAGCGACGCACCGATCGGCTCGATCTACGCGAAAACAGCCGACGCGTTGCGTCCGGCCTACCGGGGCGTGCGGGACTTCCTGGTGCGGCCGAAGTTCACCGCCGCGCTCAACCGCGTCGAAACCGGCCGGCAGTCGATCGCCGACGCGTGGCAGCAAGCCATGTCCGAGACGCGCGGGGACCTCAAGTGACATGGCGTGATCCGGCCTCTCCTCGTCGTAGGACAGAGGCGGACCCGGACTCTCTCACCGGGCGGTCAACGCCTGCTGCCGGGCAATCCGGAAGGCGTTCAGGTACTTCGGCAACTCGCGCAACGCCGCTTCGAGCCCACCTGGCGTGACCTGCTCGAAGAACGCGGCGTCGACGACGAACTGCTCGATGGACGGGTCATGTCCGCCGCACTCCCGCCACGACGGGTGCCGCCACGCCTGCAGGCCCCATTCACGCAGGCGCAACAAGGACAGAGTGCGTTCGATTCCGGCGATCAGCTCGTCGGCCTCGGCAACCTCGATCGTCAGTTTGCCGTCCTCGGCGAGCGAGAGCATCAGGTCACCTCGGTACGTCACGTCGTACTCAGTCACTGAAACCCTCCACACCTGCCGTACAGCCTGAGAAGCGCTGCGGCCACTGCCCACGCACGTTCAGCTGCCTCGTAGACCACCTCATGTGTCGAGAACACCACCGTGCAGCGTCAGAGCCAAGCCGAGCCGGCAACACATTGCACTTGTGCGCACTGGGTATTACCTGCGGGCCGCGCGTCGCCGCAGTGGGATGCCCGCATCTGGGTCCGCGGCCACCTGGACGAGACGATGCACGACGTGACCTCCCCCGGCCTACCCAGGCCGTAGATCGACCACCGGGTCTCCCCCGGAAGAGCCACTAAACTGCCACCGCCTGCCACTGAACGTTCCCCCGACACACGCGAAGGCTGACGCGGCACGCTGCCAGAAGCCGGATTGTGGGCCCGCTCGGTCCTCCGCCGCAACGTGAGCAACGCATCGTCACGAAACCGTCGACCTCGTCCACGGTGACAATCAGCGCTATTTCACAGGTACGGCACCACCTGTGCCGCGTGACCGGGTTGGCGTGGACAGACGAGGAAACACATTGATGGAGCCATTTGTTGTGCACATGACACGTAAGCCGGTCCTCAGCCACGAGGAGGCCGTGGTCTTCCGCTTCGTCCTCCTGGACCAGGCGGGCATGCAGTGGATTCTCTGCGCCCACTCCGTTCTGCCGCGTCGCGGACCGCCATTCGAGGCGGTGTGCGCGCTCGTAGCTGGCGACGGCGCGGGCGAGTTCTCGAGCCGAGTCCACCCCGCCCCCAGCGGCGGCCAGCTCGTGCACCCTGCCCTTCGCCCGGTACCAGGCGGCGGCGACGTCCGGGGGGTCCGCATCCGGTCGTCCTGGGCGCGGAACAACCATCTCGATCACTGCGCTGAAGAGCACCTGGGCTCACCTCACTCGCATCCGGCTTCGACGCCGGGTGACCATCGAACCTCGATGAACACCCTCAGAGTCTCTTCTGGACGAGCATCCGCCAAGCGTGGAGATACCTGACCGACTACGTGGGTCAAGGGCCTCGTCTCATCCCAGGCGCAGCCGGGTTCGCTGTGGTTGGTCAACTCATGGCTGCGGATGTCATGGGACCGGGTGACATAGCCGGTGGCCAAGGTGCGAAGCAGGCGCCCAGGAGATCGCCGGCCTTCACCCGGATCCGCGAGCGGCGGGGCACAGGGCACGTGCCCCGGCCGCCGCGGGTGCTGCCTGAGGTGGCGGGGCAGGGCCCCGGCAAAGTCGCTCGGCCGTCAGCCAGGTTGCGGGGTTGGCGATTCGATCAGGTGCCGGACCCCGGGCCCTTGTCGTGGTGGATGAAGGGAACCTTCATCGACCTGGCTCGCAGCGTGGACACGCTCTCACCGGGCATATCGGGCGGACTGGGTGAACTTTGCCGCGGGTGCTGCCTGAGGTGGCGGGGGACACTTCTACGGCACCACCACGGACGACTCCCTGGGCTTTGTGGACCAAATTTGAAAGTCTTCGAACTACCGGAATCTCATCGCCACCGATGCGACGTAGATACTCTCCACTGATTTCGAGCCAAACGCGGAAATCTTCCGGTCGGCCGCCGATGGTCACAATATTGTCAACCTTCGTACCTGTTTCCAAAAACTCCCCGAGGAAGCCGGAAAGTTCGAGTACCAGTCACCCCGAATGAGACTAGTGTGCAGGGGGTGACCGTGCGTGACAGAAGAAGCAACCTTCCGGCCGAGGTGACGAGCTTCGTCGATCGCCACCGGGAGGTGGCCGAGGTGAAGAAAGCATTGCCGACCGTTCGGATGCTCACCTTGTCCGGAGCAGGCGGCGTGGGCAAGACCCGGCTGGCCTTGCGGGTGGCCGCCCGCGAGCGCAGAGCGTTTCAGGACGGGGTGTGGCTGGTCGAACTGGCCGCCCTGCAGGATCGTGGACTGCTGGAGCAGGTCGTGGCCGACGCGGTGGGATTGCGCGATCAATCCTCGCGGTCCGCCAGAGAAGCTCTGGTGGGGCACCTGCGCGACAAGGAGATCCTGCTGGTCCTGGACAATTGCGAGCACTTGAGCGATACCTGCGGGATACTCGCCCACGAGCTGCTCGCGACAGCCCCTGGGCTGCACATCCTCGCCACCAGCAGGCGAGCACTCCGCATCCCGGGAGAACAGGTCCTGCAAGTCCCACCGCTGCCGGTGCCCGCGATGGACGACCTGATGCCGAGCAACTGCACCGACGGCAACGACGCGATTCGGCTGTTTGCGGAACGGGCCGCCGCAGTGGTTCCCGACTTCGCAGTTACGCAGGCCAACCGTCCGATCATCGGACAGATCTGCCAGCAGCTCGACGGGCTCCCACTCGCCATCGAGCTCGCCGCCGCACGGGTGCGGATTCTGTCACCGGAACAGATCCTTCACCGGCTCGACGACCGGTTCCGGCTGCTCACCGCGTCCAGCCCCGCAACGCTGCCGCGGCAACAGACGCTGGCCGCGGTGCTGGACTGGAGTTTCGACCTGTGCTCCCCTGAAGAGCAGCGGCTGTGGGCGCGGATGTCGGTGTTCGCCAACGGATGCGACCTCGACGCCGCCGAGGCCGTGTGCGCGGGTGACGGGATCGAACCCACTCAGGTGATCGACATCGTGGCCGAACTGATCAACAAGTCGATCCTGGTCAGAGATGAGGTCGAGCACGGCGCCGAGGTCAGGTACCGCATGCTCGACACCGTCCGCCACTACGGCAGGGACAAGCTTCGTCCGACCGAACGTGACACGCTGCAGAAGCGTCATCAGCAGTACTTCCTGCGATTGGCCGAGCGGTACGCCGCCCGGTGGTTCGGCCCCAACCAGATCGAGATAGCCGCCCGGACTCGATGTGATCACGCCAACCTGCGACTCGCTCTGGAATACTGCCTGAACACCCCCGGTGAATCCCAGGCGGGGTTGCGGATGGCCACCGTACTGTCCTTCTACTGGAAGGGATGCGGCTACCTGGCCGAAGGACGACGCTGGCTGGACCGGATGCTGGCGGTGGAGACCGAGCCGAGCCGCATTCGGGCCACCGCGCTGTGGAACAACGCCCACGTGGCTGCGATGCAGGGCGATCACTGCCTCGCCATGGACATGGCCACGCAGTGTCAACAATGGGCCCAATCTCACGACGACCAGAGCACGCTCGCCTACGCGAAGTTCGCCCTGGGGACGGCGAAGTTCTTCAGTGGTGATTTGCAGAACGCTCAGACGTTACTGAGGGAAGCCCTGGCGACGTTTGAGGCGCTGGGCGAGCTGAACATCAGCGTCATCAGCATCTACATTTCATTCATTCCCACAACCGCTTACCTCGGAAACGTTGAGGAAGCAATTGAACTGGCCAAAAAGGCGACCGCACTGTGCGAACAGCACGGAGAGAGATGGTTCAGAGCTTACTCGTTTTACGCCCGAGCGCTTCCGGAATTGATGCGGGGCGAGACGGAACGGGCGCAGACACTTCTCCGGCAGGCACTGCCGGACATGCACGAATTCAACGATCTCGTGGGCATCGTGTTCAGCATCGAGCGAATGGCCTGGATCGCGGGAATGAGCGGTGAGAGTGAGCGAGCCGCAGTGCTGCTGGGGGCAGCCCAACGCATCTGGCCACTGCTGGGCGGCCAAACTTTGATCAACTTCCGGCACTACCTGAGCGCTCACGAGGAGTGCGTTCAAAAGGCACGCGCGGCCCTCGGCGATCCGAGGTTCAAGGCTGCGTTCGACCGGGGAGCCGCTCTTGATCGCGACGAGGTCTTGGCATATGCGTTAGGTGACAAAACCACGGGCGCGGCTTCCGAACCCCGGCCTCGAGCCGCCGCTGACGACGCCCTCGCCGCACTGACACAGCGAGAGCGGCAAGTTGCCGAGTTGGTCGCCATCGGGATGTCCAACAAGCAGATAGCCGCACGGCTGGTGGTCACCGAGCGCACAGTGGAGGGACATGTGCAAAATGCCCTTGTCAAGTTGGGCTTCACGAACCGAGTCCAGCTTGCCACGTGGTTCAGCGAGCATGGACCGGAGGTGACCGGTGAGGACGATGCACCGGGTCACATGAGTCGCTGACCGACTCCGTGTCTTCAGAACTCAACCGTACAGCGCGATCGTCGGTAGCGGAGCGTAGCCGGGCAGCCGGATGCGAGAGCACTGCGGCTCTTCGTCATCAAGTACGTCCAGTGGCTGGCCCAGCTGGCCCAGCACGATCTGGTCCGTTCTTGTGTCGTCCCGCCACCACAGATCCGGGATCTGCGGGAGCTGACGCGTCAGCACACGCACCTGGCCCGTGATCGAGCACGCGTGATCAACAGGCTGGAGAAGCTGATCGAGAAGACTGAACCGAAGATCATCTCGATCACCTCGGGCACGCTGGGCACCTCCACCAGAGCGATGCTGGAGGCGATCGTGGCCGCTGAACGGGACCCGATCATCCTGGCCGAGATGACCAAGGCCGGCTACGGGCAAAGATCCCGCAGCTGTGGGAGGCGTGGCAGATCGCCCGGTTCAGCGACACGTCGGCGTTCGTGATCGACCAAGTGCCGGCCCAGATCGACATGCTCGACGCGCGACTGGCCGCCTACGTCGTCAAGATCGAGCAGGCGATGCGCCCTTTCGCGCGGGCCGAGGAACTGCTGATGACCATCCCCGGGATCTCTGATCGGACCGACTGTGACGTCATCGGTTCCATCGGCACCGACATGACCATCTTCCCCACTCCTTGCCATCTCGCCTCCTGGGCCGGGGTCTGCCCGGCAACAACCGCTCCGCCGACCACGAGCTGTCCTCGGCCACCACCCACGGAGATCCCTACCTGCGGGGCCGGCTCTGGATCGCCGCGCGAGCATCATCGCCCAGACCCGCAGCCGTCCCAACTACTTGAAGAGCTACTACCACCGGCTGCGCAAACGCCGTGCCCGCCGACTCATCGCCATACTGATCGAGCAGGGTTACGACGTCTCCAGTTGATCCCCGACCACACCACCTGACCACCCGCCGAACACCAGATGCCGCGCTGGGGCGGCTTAGGGAACAGACCCTGAGGTCTGCTCACCTGTCGAAGGCCAGCAGCCGCCCGAACTGCACAGCGACGGGCGTTTGGTACCGCACAATAGCCCATCCGGCCGTCACGGCCCGAACTCCGCTAGGACCGAAGACAGGTACCCAAGTACTGACCCAGGTACCTCCACGGTGACGCGGAATACGTCGTCGACGGAAGACTCGTTCCAACCTCGGTGTTGACGAACTTTCCAGGGTTGGAGGCGAGACTGATGGGCAGCGCCCCGTTCAACGTCGTGATCGAGATGAACTCCCTGTACCTGGCTCGCCCCAGCGCGAACGCCTCCGACGACACCGTCGCCGCGTGGTACCGGGCCAAGGGCAGGCTGCACGAGCGGATCGCTGCTGAGGGCGACGACGACGCAGTGCAGGAACTCGCGTATGCGACCGCGAGCTACGAGCACGCCATCCGCCTGGAGCGGCGCTCTTCCGCAGAGGCACTCCGGCAGACCGCATGAGGCCAAGTCTGGACTGAAATGGTGGGCCAGGCAGTGGCCGGCGTTCCGTGCGCTGCTTGCACGGATTCCAAATGGCCATGTCCGCTGAAGGCGAACCGGATAGCACCACGCGGTGTCGCGGTCGGATACACCGCAGCTTCAAAACGGAATCGAGCTTGTTTCGCCAGTGCTGTGCGCAAAACCGAGTGGCACCCGAGCACGATTGTCACTCGGAACGAGGATCGATCAGAAGGGTCGGTGTGGTCATGAGTGCTTCGCTCACTGTTGTTCCCGAGCCCGCGTCCATGTCCGGATCTCGCGAGACCGGCGGGGCGGCGCTCACCGCGGTCGACAAGGCGATGGTCGTGCTGACATCGGTGATCGGGAGTGGTAAACCCCTGTCCCTGGCCGAGCTGATCCGCCGGACCGGTTTGCCCAAGTCGACGACCCACCGGCTGCTGGCGGCGCTCTGCGCGCATCGAATGGTCGAGCGGCGCGACGGCTTCTACTACCCGGGCGAATGCGTGGTGAAACCAGCTCTACCCGAAAGTCATTCGGTTGTTCCGCTACTGCGCAGCGAATCCACGCCTTACCTCGTGGAGCTGCACGCCGCAACCGGTGGCACCGCCAGCGTTTGCGCAATGGCGAGTACCGGCCCCGTCTGCGTCAATCAGATCTACGGTCACCGCGGTATCCGCCTGGGCTCGAGCTCCACGGTACCGAGTGCGATAATCAAGATTCTGCACGCTCATCACGCAGAAAACGGCTACATGCTGCCGGGCAGACTTTCGGCCGGTGAGCTCTCGAAGATCAGGAGCACCGGTGTGGCACACGCCGACGAACCCGCTCGAGGCATCAGCAGCGTCGCCATCACCCTGCGGGACGTGGTGAGTGGCCGCAACTGGCCCGCTGTGCTCGCGGTGAGCGGAGGCACAAGAACCCTTGACGTTGCGGCCGCGACGCGAGAACTGCGGCGCTGCGCCTACTCATTGGCGCGAAACGTCCAACTCCACATTGGCCGGAGAGATGGCATGGACATCGGTACCCATGTCCAGTCGGCCAGCTGAAACGAGAAACCTCGCTGCGTTCGCATTCCGTGACGAGCGGAACTGCCGTGCGCCAGACACGGGCTGACCGCGATTCGACAGAGCACGAACAACGTCAGCCCCTTCAGCAAGGGAACATTCCTACCATTTGGCCCACATCGGGCGTACCCGAGGAGTGGCCGAGCTGCGTCCCGCCAACCACAACCACACGGTTGGCGCACACATGGCGACGAATACATCACGAACGAGTTGAACAGGCCAATCCACGCCTACTGTGCATGCGTGGTGGTCCAGCGCACCCAAGGTAACCTGCCGACCGACGTGACCAGCTTCATCGGACGTCGCCATGAGACAGCCACAGTGAAGAAGACACTGCCTGCGGTGCGGATGCTGACGCTTGCCGGGATCGGCGGCGTGGGTAAGAGCCGTCTGGCCGTGCAGGTGGCCTCCCAGCTCCGCCGAGCGTTCCCCGACGGTGTGTGGCTGATCGAACTCGCTTCGCTGCGGGACTGCTCGCTGTTGGAACAGACCATCAACGAGGCAGTCGGGCTTCAGGACCAGTCCGCGCGGTCACCGCGGGAAGCACTGATCGGCCACCTGCAGGACAAGAACCTGCTTCTGGTGCTGGACAACTGCGAGCATCTGAGAGACAAGTGCGGGAGGCTGGCCCACGCCCTGCTGACGGCGGCACCGCGGCTGCGGATCTTGGCGACAAGCCGGCACGCGCTGCACATCCCTGGCGAGCACGTCCTGCAGATATCTCCGCTCCCCCTGCCTGACCCGGGCTTGACGTCTCCTGCCGAGCTGGCCTCCAGTGATGCGATCCTGTTGTTCGCCGAGCGAGCGAGAGCGATGGTGCCGGGGTTCACGATCACTCGGGCCAATCGAACCGCTGTCGCCATGATCTGCCAGTTGCTGGACGGGCTTCCGCTGGCGATCGAGCTTGCCGCGGCGCGAGTGCAGGTCCTCTCCCCGTGGCAGATCCTGCACCGCCTCAACGACCGATTCCGGTTGCTCACCGCGAACAGCACCGTTGTGCGGCCGCGCCATCACACGCTGCGGGCGGTGGTGGACTGGAGCTACGATCTGTGCTCCCCTGCCGAGAAACGGTTGTGGGCACGGATATCGGTGTTCGCCGACGGATGTGATCTCGATGCGGCCGAGGCCGTGTGTGCGGGAGATGGCATCGATCTGGAGGAGGTGATCGAGGCCGTGGCGGGGCTGGTTGACAAGTCGATTCTCGCCACGGATCCGGCCGGCGGCACCATCACTCGGTACCGGATGCTGGACACCATCCGCCACTACGGGCGAGACAAGCTGCGTTCCGCCGAGGACGAGGTGGTGCTGCGGCGGCGGCACCGCGATTACTTCCTGCGGTTGGCAGAGTCGCACGCGGCCGAGTGGTTCGGTCCTACCCAGGTGGAGATCGCCGCCCGGACTCAACGCGAGCATGCCAACCTGCGGCTCGCACTGGAGTACTGCCTGAAGACCCCCGGTGAGTCACAGGCGGGGCTGCAACTGGCCACGGCCCTGTACTTCTACTGGAGTTGTGGCCTGGTGGCCGAGGGGCGGCATTGGCTGGATCAGCTGCTGGCGCAGGACGCCGCGCCGAGCAGAGCGTGGGCCACCGCCCTCTGGACCAACGCCCACCTCGCCACTCTCCAGGGCAAGCACGCCGAGGCCATCGGCATGGCCAAGCGGTGCCTGCAGTGGGCCGCTGCGGAGAATGAGCAGACCGTGCGGGCCTATGCCCAGTACGCCCTGGGAACCGCGGAGTGGTTCAGGGGCGATCTGCCGCGTGCGCGGAGCCTCCTGGAGGATGCTCTGGCACGGTTCGAGGCATTGGGCGAGCTGAGCTGCACCGTGATCGCCGCCTATGTAGCGCTCATCCCGGCGGTGGCCTATCAGGGAGACACCGGCTACGCGCTCGAGCTGGCGGAGAAAGCTCAAGCGCTCTGCGAACAGCGCGGCGAGCGATGGGTTCGAGCGTGGACGCTCTACGCGATGGCTCTTCCCGAACGGATGCGCGGACAAACAGCTCAGGCGCGCAAACACGTCCGGCAGGCTTTGCAGGAACTGCACGCGTTCAACAACATCAGGGGCACGGTGTTCCTGGTGGAACGGCTGGCCTGGATCGCGGCGGCCGACGGCGAGGGCGAACGGGCTGCGGTGTTGCTGGGGGTGGCCCACCGGCTCTGGCCACTGCTCGGTGGTCGATCGCTGACCAACTTCCAGCACTACCGTGCTGACCATGATGAGTGCGAGCGGCGGGCACGCGGTTTCCTCGGCGACCAAGGGTTCCAGAACGCATTCGATCACGGGGTCACTCTCGAACTCGGCGCCGCCGTTGCCTACGCGCTGGGCAAGGATGCCCGATCCGCGCCCGCGGCTTCCGCGGCTGCTCAGGGTTCGCCTGCGGTACTGACCCGGCGAGAACGTCAGGTCGCCGAGTTGGTCGCCGAGGGGTTGTCCAACAAGGACATCGCTGCCCGATTGGTGCTCTCCACGCGTACCGTCGAGGGCCACGTGGAACGGTGCCTGGCCAAACTCGGGTTCACCAGCCGTGTCCAGCTGGCCGCCTGGTTCGCCGAGCAAGAACACGGCCGGGACCCGTAAGAGCGCGACGATCCTGACCATCACCGTCTTCTGCGATGTCGACCAGCACCATCCGCGCACATTGAGCACTGATCGGGAGTGGGACCGGTGAACTACTTGGAAGCCAGCGACCGTCCGGGCATCTTCGTTGCGCACGACTACCCCGAACACCTGGTCGATCTCGGCGAGATCCACATGAACTACGCCGTAGCCGGTAATCCCCAACATCCTGCCGTACTGCTGGTACCCGCCCAGGCCGAGTCGTGGTGGGGCTACGAGCAGGCGATGCAGCTGCTCAGCGACCGCTACCAGGTCTACGCCGTCGACCTCCGCGGGCAGGGCCGTTCCACCTGGACGCCGGGCCGCTACAGCCTGGATCTTTTCGGTGGGGACCTGGTCCGGTTCATCGATCGGGTCATCGGCCGCCCGGTGGTCGTCAGCGGTATGTCGTCCGGTGGCGTGCTCGCCGCCTGGCTGTCCGCGTTCGCCGCCCCAGGCCAAGTTCGCGCCGCCGTCTGGGAAGACGCTCCCCTGTTCGCCTCCGAGACGAACCCGTCGGTCGGCCAGTCCATCCGCCAGGCCGTTGGTCCCATCTTCCAGATCTGGCACACGTGGCTCGGCCGTCAGTGGTCCATCGGTGACGTCGCCGGCATGCAAACCGCCATGAGCCGCGAACTTCCCCGCTGGATGTCCGACGCACTGCCGCACGTGACCGGCGACACCGGTGACCAGCAGGACGGCATTCCGCAAAACCTCCGCGAGTACGACCCCGAGTGGGCTGAAGCATTCGTCTCCGGCCGAGCATCACTGTGCTGCGACCACGAGAACATGCTTTCCAAGGTCAAGGTGCCGGTGCTGTTCACCCATCACTTCCACCACGTCGACCCCGACACCGGCAATCTGATCGGCGCGATCTCGGATCAGCAGGTTCAGCACGTCCGACGGCTTGTCGAGGACACCGGGAACTCCTTCACCTACCGCGTCTTCCCGAACATGCCACATTCCATGCACGGGCACGCTCCCGCCACTTATGTGGCCACGGTCACCGACTGGCTCGCGGGCCTGGAGGAAGACTGAAGCCCAGTCCGTGCCGACCAGGAGATCACCTCAGTGGCCGGCCATGTTGTTCGCAGGCCGCGTCACACGTTGTTCCCGGACGTTCAGCCGACAGATCACCAGATGCGCACTTCATACACCCTGGCCGTCTCCCCGCTGCCGTTCGTGCTGATTCGGAAGCCAGGATCGAGGGTCTCCGTGTAGTACAGGCCACCGTATTCCCAGTTGATCGTCACCTTGTTGTTGCCCGAGGTGATCGTGTGGACACCGTCGATGTCCACGGCGGTGACGCCGGCGTTCGCGAAGCATCGGTTGGTGCCCAGCCCGCCGCCGAGTGCGATTTCCAGCTTCACGAAGTCGTCCCGTTGGCCGCAGGCGACTTGGTCGATGGCGAAGGCGGGACTCGCCGGAACGGCGAGGAGCAGGCCCAGGACAGCCGCACCGCCGAGCCCGATCTTCTTGACATTCTTTCGCATAATGCGCTGATCTCCCACGCTGGTGAGCCTTTCCATCTTGTCGTGGCCAGCAGGAGCGCTTGCGTCGATGGCCAGCCAGAACAAGATGAAAAGCTTGGCACTAAAGGTCACTCGAGGTGGAAACCTGCGCTCGGACCCCTTGTCCTGCGCACGTCGAAGACTATCACCGAGAGGAGGCTCATGAATTAATTTCCCGCATTCTTGCCCGTTGGGCACCCTGACACTGCCCGAAATTATAGGGAGTGCCGTGCCGGTTCCGCGTGACCAACGCCCGCATGGTGGTGCTGTTTTCTGATGTTCGCTTCTACACCCGTGCCCGATCCGCCAGGTCCTCTCTCACAACCCGATTTGAGCCCCTGAGAGGGCCCTCGCGAACAGGTCCTTGTTCAGCCCCACAGGAGGGCATGCCCCAGGTCGGTGGCCGGAGCGGTGTACTGGGCCACAGGTGCTCAGCCGAGGAGTCAGCGTCCTGTCTGCGCCGACAGGGACCGAGATGGGCCAGAAACCCGCTACGAGCGCAGCATCTCGGCGACGAGGAACGCGAGCTCGAGCGACTGCTGCGTGTTCAGGCGCGGGTCGCACGCCGTCTCGTAGCGGCCGGCGAGGTCGTCGTCGGAGATCTCCTGCGCGCCACCGAGGCACTCGGTGACGTCCTCACCCGTGAGCTCGATGTGGATGCCGCCGGGGTGCGTGCCGAGCCGGCGGTGCACCTCGAAGAAGCCCTGGACCTCGTCGACGATCCGGTCGAAGTGGCGGGTCTTGTAGCCGGTGCTCGACTCGTGGGTGTTGCCGTGCATCGGGTCGCACTGCCAGATGACCTTGTGGCCGGACGCCTCGACCTTCTCGATGATCGACGGCAGCACGTCGCGCACCTTCTGGTTGCCCATGCGCGAGATCAGCGTCAACCGACCCGGCTCGCCCCGCGGGTCCAGCCGCTCGACGTACTCCACCGCCATCTCCGGCGACGTCGTCGGGCCGATCTTGAGACCGATCGGGTTCGCGAGCATCTCCGCGAACGCGATGTGCGCGCCGTCGAGCTGACGGGTGCGCTCACCGATCCACACGAAGTGCGACGACAGGTCGTACAACCGCGGCTGCTCACCGGTGGTGTCCAGGCGCAGCAACGCGCGCTCGTAGTCGAGCAGCAACGCCTCGTGCGAGGCGAAGATCTCCGTGCCGTGCAACGACTGGTCGGTGACACCGCACGCGGACATGAACTTCAGGCCGCGGTCGATCTCACTGGCCAGCGCCTCGTAGCGCTCGCCCGCGGGCGAGGTGCGCACGAAGTCGCGGTTCCAGTCGTGCACCCGGTGCAGGTCCGCCAGACCCGCGCCGGTGAGCGCCCGCAGCAGGTTCATCGCCGCGCCGGCGTTGGCGTAGGCGCGGATCATGCGGCCGGGGTCCGCCACGCGGGCCTCGGGCGTCGCGACCAGGGAGTTGATGATGTCGCCCCGGTAGGAAGGCAGGCCGAGCGCGTCGATGTTCGACGACCGCGGCTTGGCGTACTGCCCGGCGATGCGGCCGACCTTGACCACCGGCAGGCTCGCGCCGTAGGTCAGCACCACGGCCATTTGCAGCAGGGTCCGGATGTTCGCGCGGATGTGCGGCTCGGTGTTGTCCGCGAACGTCTCCGCGCAGTCACCGCCCTGCAGAAGAAACGCCTCACCGTTCGCGACCTGCGCCAGTTGCGTGTGCAGCCGGTCGATCTCGGCGGGCACGGTGATCGGCGGCACGCTCTCCAGCACGGTCCGCACGCGACGCACCTGTTCGGCGTCGGGCCATTCGGGCTGCTGGGCGGCGGGACGCGACAGTGCGTCGTCCAGCTTCAGCTGCAACGACATGGGCAATGGTGGAAGCCCTGGCAACGTGTCCAGCGGTACGTCCAATGTGCAGTTCACGGTCAGGAGGGTAGGCAGACGCAACAACCTGCGTCGCCCATCGTTCCACGACGTTGAACACCGGGTCACCGAAGCCTGCAGACCGAGATCGAGTCCGATCACTCATCGGGCGGGCAGGCGATGGTCCAGATCACACGATCGCACTACTGGTGCCGATCACAAATTGGGCTCGCACCTCTAGCAAGCACCTCGAACAATGACCTGTCGGCGGGCGTAAGGACAAGCAGGCCCGGTGCACGGCACAACCCCCCTGGCCGGGTACAAGATCGACCGGGTGACGCCGTTGAGGCCCCGGGCCGCCGCCAGCCGCCGCCGCAGGTCCTGCCGACCGGCGTGGCGAAGGAGTGCCAGCGGGTCTTCACCGGCACAAAGTCCGCGATCGGCACCAGCGCGGTGTGGTTTTCCCACAACCGTAACGGCTGGCAGATGGTCTGCTCCTGCTTCTAACTCTGGAACATCCGATTCGGCCTGGCGTTCACAAGATCTGCGCCTACTCCCCTTGTTCCGGCAAGACGCGGGCGGGGCCGGGGCCATGAGTGGGCCAAGCGGTGCAGGCGTGGTCCGGGTCCCGGGAGCTGTTCAACGGTTCGCTGCCCGCGACAACCTCGAACCTCGACAGCCCGGACACCGAGAGATCATCTTCAGCCCGCAGATCCGCTCAACCACCTGCTGCTACCTCAAGACGGCTGTCTATCGGGACAACAACGGCGTCGTGGCCACGCCTTCTACGGGGGCTTTCCCGTGTCAACGACTACCGCGAAGACAGCCGCGCCCGTATCGAGGCAGTCATCAACAACGCCTACGACCTCGGCGTGCCGCGACGCCTGCAACACCTGCCCGAACTCATCGCCAAGCCCCCGTGGCGTCAACTGCGGCTGCTGGACACTGTCCGGGTGAGTCAGGGTCGCGTCCGCGCGAACTGAGCCATCGAGCGGCCCGCACAGCCCACCCTCGACGGTGGCAGGAGATCCGGCCCTGAGGTCGCTCACACGTGTTGCGGTGCCGATTGCAGAGCGTGCGGTACGCGGGGGTTCTTCCATACCTTCCTTTCGGAAGCGCTGGTCACGCTTCGCCTTCCACTCGGCCGCTGGTGCGGCTCCGACCTCGGAATTCTGCAATCACGGTGTCTCCACGGCGGACCGTTACGTCGTAGATGCCGTTGCGGCCGAAACGGGTGCGCTCTTCGGCCGTCGCGATCAGCAGGTCTCCGGCCTCGGCTGCGGCGACAAAGGAGATCTCGGCGCCAGTCGTGACAGTCGCCGGGCCCCGGCTGTTGCACGCGTAGGCGAACGCGGTTTCAGCTAGCAGAAACACATAACCGCCGTGCACGACGGCGTGTCCGTTGACCATCGAATCGGTCACACGCATGCTGGCGGAGGAACGGCCGTCGCCGAATTCCAACAGTTCGATGCCGAGCGACCGGGACACGGCGTCATCACCGAACATCGTCTCGGCGAAGTTTCCGGACATGGAGGGCTCCACTCGCGCTTGAACTGACTGATCGAGTAGACGACTTACAAAGGCATAGTTCAGTAAAAGCCGTGACCACACCGGTGTCAACACGGTGGACGTGTTCGATCCGTGGTGTTCTCGCGGCGTAGCGCACGGGGGCGTTCTGACAATTCGAGCCCCACACGTCGGCTATCCGACAGGCCGGGCAAATGGTGAACGGCTGCCTGTCGAACCCAAATTCTCGCCGATCACCAGGCCTGCCGAGGTGAAACAGGCTGGGATCGGAGGCCCGAGAACTTCTACGACTCCGGTCACAGAACCAGTCGAAGCTCGAGCTCTAAGACCAGCTGCCCTGTCGACACGAAGCCTGATCGCAGGATCCCGGAGTCCTGGGTGAAGTCAGTTTGAACAGGAACGATATCTGCCCGCGTCCGTAGCTCAATCGGAGGATGCCAGGTACTGCCGCCACCGGCGAAGCTGAACGGATGACTTCACTCGACGTCCAGAGCATTGGCTCGCTGCGCGCCGCACTGACCGGGCCCGCCGTCGCGCCGGGCGACGACGGCTACGACGACGCCCGGCGCATCTGGAACGGTCAGATCGACCGCCACCCTGCCGTCATCGCGCGCTGCGCGAGCGCCGACGACGTCGCGGCGAGCCTGGCTTTCGCGCGGAAGCGAGGCCTCGATGTCTGCGTACGCGGCGGCGGACACAATCTGAGCGGGGCCGCTGTGCAGGACGGCGCGCTGATGATCGATCTGAGTGGACTGCGTGCCATCGAGGTCGACCCCGAGTCGCGGACCGCCAGGGTCAGCGGTGGCGCCACCTGGGCGGAGCTGGACGAGGCCGCGCAGGCCCACGGGCTTGCGACGCCCGGCGGCACGGTGAGCGACACAGGCATTGGCGGCCTCACCCTCGGCGGCGGGTTCGGCTGGCTGACATCGCGGCACGGACTGTCGATCGACAACCTGCTCTCTGTCCAGATCGTCCTCGCGTCCGGTCAGGTGCTCAAGGTGTCCGAGAACGACCACTCCGATCTGTTCTGGGCAATCAGAGGTGGTGGCGGCAACTTCGGCGTGGTCACCGAGTTCCAGTTCCGGCTGCACCCGGTCGGCCCGCAGGTGCGACTGGGAATGTTCTTCTGGAGCAGAGAACATGGCACCGAGGCGCTGCGATTCGCGCGGGACACGCTCGCGGGGCTGCCCGACGGAATGGGCGCCATGATGGTCGGGTACAGCGCGCCGCCGGCACCGTTCGTACCTACCGAGTACCACCTGCGGACCGGTTATGCACTAGCCATTGTGGACTTCGACGACGGCAAGCTCGACGGCGTCGTCGCGAAGATCCACGACGGCCCGCCCACGCAATTCGAGATGGTCAGCCCGATCCCGTACGTCGAACTACAGAAAATGCTCGACTTCGTGATCCCCCCACATTCGCTGTCCTACGAGAAGTCGGTATATGTCAAAGAAATTACCAACGAGGTGATCGAGGTGATCACCAGGTATCTGCCAAAGAAGTCCTCGCCAATGTCATTGATGCCCATTACTCCGATGAACGGTGCATATTCGACAGTGCCGGACGACGCCACGGCATTCGGCGGTACTCGACAGCCCGGATTCATCATCGGAATCACCGCCGGCGCACCGAAACAGGAGTTGTTCGAGGCCGACCGGGCATGGGTGAGAACGTTCTGGGAAGCGCTTGTACCACACTCCAGCAACTACGGCGGCTATGTGAACTTCATGTCGGAGTTCGAAAACGATCGCGTGCGCGCATCGTACGGCCCGACGAAGTACGAGCGGCTCACCAGGATCAAAGCAGTCTACGACCCGGAGAACGTGTTCCACCACAACGCCAACATCAAACCTCGGCAAACATGAACCAATCCGATTGATTTACAACCTCGAACGGCACAGTTCATGAGATTTGCAGCTCCCCTGCACACGGCAGCACGCGGGGCCACCAGGAGCAGCGACTCGATCCGCGCCCACCACTCGTCGTACACGATCCAGGGAAGCTGCTCCCCTGCCTCACACCGAGGTCAACACGCCAATGACGAACGGTATTCCAAGATCATTGTGTTAGCGGTCTGCCCTGGCCCTTGACAAGAAGCCACCAGATGTCAGGCCTGCTGGCTCGATGGCGGCTCCTCGAAGGGATCTCACACGTCGCGACGTTCCGCACCGCGGAACGAAGCGCCATCAGAACGCCCTGACGGCCTACCCTCGCCCAGGAGGTCGTCCGCGCACCATGCTGTGCGGTTCTGAGAAGGAGGGCCTGTGAACGACCATGCTGCTGTGTTGCCACATGACGTCGCCGCATTGGGCCGCAAACTAGGCGAAGCACTCCGCCTGTGCGCTGACGAGCTGGCCGCAGCTGTGACGACGGACGTACCGTTCCGCATTGAAGACGTGCTGAAGGAGATCAACGCGACATCACGCTTTCTCGAGGTTCATCTCGGCGCGCTCGGCGCGCAGCTTGTCCGGCGGCGCCCGATTTGCACCTCGGACGAGTGGGCCGCCATCATGTTGCCCTCGAACATTCTCGCGAGCGGGATTCGGACGATCACAGAGCTTCTGATCGGCGGCAACAAGGTTCTGGTACGGATGACAGGCCGAGCAAGTCACACTTCGGCGGTCGTGCAGAACCTGTTCGACGATATCGTGCCGGGCCGCGTGATCATGGAGCGAACCCGGACCGGGCCTGACTTTCTCGATCACGTCATGATGTCCGAGTCGGTGCGGTTCGCATTGGTGTTCGGCGGCGAGGAGCTTGGCGACGATCTGCTCCGGCGTGTTCGTCAAGGGGTAACGAAGAAAGTCGTGTTCGAAGGGCCAGGCAAAGATCCCGTAATCGTGCTCGCCGGAGCGCAGATCGACGATGTTGCTCAAGTCACGGCCAAGGCGAAGCTTGCGGTAGCCGGGCAGAGATGCATCGCACCTGAAAACGTGATAGCCCACCACACCGTGCACGACGAGCTGGTCGAGCGGCTGGTCACGGCATTCGAAGCAGCGACCGTTGGATCCGTGATCAGCCCGAAAGTGCCAGAGATGGTACGCCGGCAATTGGCCGACGCGCAGGAAAAAGGGGCACGGATCGCCTGCGGTGGCACCATCGAAGGGCAGCATGTGGCCGCGACAATCGTCACGAATGCGACTCAGGACATGTCGGTGTTCCAGGACGAGACGTTCGCACCACTGCTTGCTGTTGCTTCGTTCGGCGAGCCGGAGGAAGCGGTGAACATCGCACGTTCGAGCAGGTTCGGCCTGGCGTGCAGCATCTTCGGGGACGAGGCCGAGGCAGTCGCCACCGAACTGCGTGGCGAGCCGTATGCCCACCGCGTTGACGACCTCGTCTTCGGGCGATACGGCCACGTGACAGTCAACAGTGGACTTCCCGCCGCTGCAGTGCGCACTCCTTTCGGTGGCTATGGCAAGTCGGGATGGATCTGGGAGAACGGTGAACTGCGTCAGGGACCGAAGCTCCCGGCATTTGAGGCAACACGCATGTGACGTGTGCAGACGAGATGCTCCTGGAGACACAAATGTGCAGTGCATCCGATGGAAATATCTTCCGGCTGATCTCAGGACAGTTCCTCCGTGATCCTTACCCCACCTTGGCCGCTTTGCAGGAAAAGCCCGGAGTTGTGCCAATCGTCACCAACGGGCTGCGAATGTGGCTCGTCACCCGATACGACGACGCCAAGCGCGTGCTGGCAGACCAATCTCTGGGAAAAGATCTCGTGGCCGTCAAGGAAAAAATAGAGCACTGCATGGTACGCCCCGAACAACACGCCAGATTACCGCGTCCGCTACGACGCAGCATGTTCGAACAGGACGGTGCCAGTCACCGGCGGCAACGCAGCTTGTTGGCACATCTCTTCACTCCTCGCCGCGTCGCCTCGATGCGACCCGAGTTGGAACGTGTCGCCGACGACTTGTTAGATGCATTGCCGACTGACGATGCGATAGATTTTGTCCGTGGCTACAGCAGGCCCCTGGTCACGACTGTACTCGGGGATTTCGTCGGCGTGCCACCTGATGCCAGGGACGAGTTTCCCGATTGGGAGAATTTGATCCTCACCGCAACGTCAGCCGAGGAGGCGACCGAGGCCGGCCGTAAGATGTACGATTTCTGCCACGAGATGGTCGCCCTCAAACGCAAGGAGCCGCACGAAGATGTGTTCACCGAACTGGTGACCATGGCGCGCGAGGACAAGCTTGACGAGGAAGAGCTCGTGGCGACCGTGTTCTTGTTCCTCGTCGCAGGCGTTGAGGCAACCAGCGCGATGGCGAACGGTGCGCTGGTTTTGATGACGCATCCCGACCAGCTCACAAAGGTGCTTGCCGATCCGTCGCTTTGGCCGGGGTGCGTCGAGGAGATATTGCGGTTCGAGACGTCATTCCGAATCCTGCCGCCGCGACACTGTCCAACGCCCATCGAGCTTGACGAAGTCACAATTCCAGCAGATGAACTCATCGTCGTTGCGAACTCGGCCGCCAACCGGGATCCCAGCCGGTTCGAACATCCTGATGTCTTCGACATCACCCGCCCCTCGCACGATCACCTGGCGTTCGGTCATGGTCCTCATCGATGCTACGGCGCCGCGCTCGGAAAACTCGAAGTAGAGGTAGGGCTGAGCAAACTGCTGACGCGGTATCCGCGCACCAAACTCGCGATTGCTCCCGAATCACTGCGGTGGCGGCCCGCGACGTTCCTTCGGCGACTGGAGTCCCTCCCGGTCGTGGTGCGGCAGTAGCGGCTCCAGGTATCTGGAGGAAGCAGCGCATGGAACAACGGAAATGCGGTGGCTTGAAGATGTCCGAGATAGGGCTGGGTACAGCGACCTGGGGTGCCACCACTGGTCGTGACGACGCGCGAGACCAGCTCAAGGAGTTTGCCGCAGCAGGCGGATCCCTCGTGGACACTGCGGACTTCTACGGGCAGGGACGAAGCGAGGAGATGATCGGTGACCTTCTGGGAAGGGTGGTACAGCGCTCGGATGTCGTACTCGCCAGCAAAGCCGGGGTGATTCGCGACGGCAGCCTGTCGATGTGCTGTTCCGCTGAACATCTCCTTTCCGCCCTGGACACATCCCTGCGCAGGCTCCGTACCGACCATCTCGATCTCTGGCAGTTGCACGGTTGGGATCCGGGCGTGCAACTGGAGGAAACATTGCAGGCCGTGGACGTCGCGCTCAATTCGGGCCGCGTCCGGCACGCAGGCGTCTGCAACTACACAGGATGGCAGACCGCTAAGGCTGCGTACCGACAACAGGCCTTCGGACATGGGCCCCTGGTGTCCACCCAAGTCGAGTACTCGCTACTACAGCGCGGCATCGAACGAGAAGTTGTACCTGCTGCCCGCGACGCGAACATGGGCATTTTGGCATGGGCCGCACTCGGCCGGGGTGTACTCACCGGAAAGTATCAGGACGGAGTGCCTAAACACCTGTGGGGCAGCAGTTTTTTCAGACGGTACGTGTCGGGATACGTGAACGATCATTGCAATCGCATAGTGTCAGCGGTGGCCTTATGTGCACAAGAGCTCGACGTGTCACCCTTGGCAGTAGCACTCTCCTGGGTCCGCGCCCAACCAGGTGTCGCTGCGGCGGTGATCGGTGCGCGCACCACAGACCAGCTCCGGGAGTCGCTTACGCCGCGGTGGGTCGAGCTACGACTGCCTCCGGACGTGATGGATCACCTGGATGAGGTTTCCCGCCCGTGCACCGGTTACCCGGAGTCAGGCATCTGATCTCTGCGAAAGCGTGAGGTTCTTCAATTGCCGACAGATCTCGAACAGGTCGGCGACAATGAGGTCTGCGACGACATTCAGGTATCAAGTCGATGTCAGGCCAAGCGCGAGAGACAAGACGACGGCGCCGAGCGGTGGCGTGGTCATTTCGGATGCGCCAGCATCGCCAGGCGGCCGAAGTGCGGCATCAACGAGTAATCGAATAACGTGTTCAAGGTGTTGACCATCATGCACCGGGACGCGAGAGCCGAGCCACCTGAACTGGACCGATCACGACGTCCCACCAGCGACACCGGACAAACCGCTGTGCAGTGCGAAGTCCCTATGCGCGTTGATGGCGGCATGCGGCCATTAAGCTCACAACGCGTTGTCAACAGGAACACCAGGTCGCCGACAGACTCATGCCTGAGCACACAAACGGCTTGGCGCTGCGCCTGGAACGTTGCTCCAGCAGCGCTGTTCGTCGATCTCGCTCAAGCAGTGAGGGCCGAGCCCGAACTACCTTCAGCGTGACCTGACGAGCTCAGTAGCCCGCTCGGACTCGAGGTGCGTGGCACAGCGATCTACACGGCCATGATTATCAGAAGTGCGGCCCGTCGAACTCCTCGTAAGGTCCTCCGGTTGCGATGCGCCGATCCAGATCAGGGTTGGCGAGCCATGGCAGCCCGAGTGCCACAACATCGGCTCCGTCAGTCAACGCGTCCGCGACGCGCTCGTGGGGCGAGACGACACTCTCGTCGCGGTGCGGGTTCACCACGAGAACGCCACCCCACGCACTACGCAGTGAAATAGTCCGGTCCCTGGTGCCCAAAGCTTCAATGACGTCGAGGAACGCCAGGCCGTCGTCATTCAGTTCATCCAGCAGCGCCGCATACAGCTCCTCCGTCCCCGCCTCATCGAGCCCATGGTCAACGGCACCCGGCGCGATCCTGACCGCAGTTCGTTCCGGCCCCACCGCTTCGGCGATCGCACGGGACGTCTCGACGACGAATCGGATGCGGTTGGTTGTGCTGCCACCCCACTCGTCCGTTCGCAGGTTGCCCGTCCGGCACAGGAACTGCTGCGGTAGGTATCCGTTGCCCGCGTGCAACTGCACACCGTCGAAACCTGCGCTGATCGCAAGCCGGGCCGAGCGGCCGAACTCTCTGATCGTCTCCTTGATCTCGGCCGTCGTCATCGCTGCAGGCACCGTGTGCTCGACAGGCCCTTCCTTCGTCAGAGCAGGCCCAGTTGCAGCCACGGCGGACGGCGCGTGCCCGACGAGCCCACCGCGAACGCTGGGATGACCGACCCGGCCACCGTGGAACAACTGAAGGTAGATCACCCCGCCTCCCTCATGGACCGCTCTGGTCACCTGTTCCCAGGCGACGGCCTGTTGGAGCGTGTGAATGCCCGGCGTATTCGGGTAGGACTGGCCGCGCCTGCTGATCTGCGCCGCCTCCGTCACGATCAATCCAGCACCGGCGCGAGCCCGGTAATGGTTGACGTGCCCAGGAAGGAGCACTCCGTCCTCCGTCGCTTGGCTCAATGTCATCGGCGCCATCGCCAGGCGGTTCTTCAGGGTCACCCCGCCGACCACAACGGGCAGGAACGCTGCTCCTGAGTCCATCATCCCACTCCTTCAGATAGGAGATCTGGTGAGACTTGTGGGCACAGTAGAGGCATCGAACCCACCCCGCACAGTCCCCATCGCGCGTGCCGAGCGGATGCGCACGAAGGCCAGACCCTCAGGCGGACAAGGGACTGCGGCTGTACGACTGGGCACTGGTCGACGCCGGCGATCACACGGTCTGCTGCTAGTTCACCCGTGACACCAAAGGCGTCGGCGCGCTGGTCTGTTTCCTCCGTTGGCTCCCGCCACTCGGACCAGCATGCCCAACGTGAGCCGGACGTGGTGTGTGACAGGGCGGGCACGATCCTGCACGGCCGGAGCGTGGGACACACCACTGGAGTTCCAAGCAGCGGAACAGTCCGAAGCGCCCCGCTGATGGCCTTGCTGTGGTCCTGGCGCACAGCCCATTGAGTGGGCGCAGAAGATCCCCAGCACCAGCGGAGGCACCCCTATTGTGACGGCGGAGAATGCAATCGGGGCATGAGCAAGACGCTCATGCCGAACATGCTCGAAGCGTCGTCACCAGGTGCCTCTCGATCCGCGCCGCCAACGCCGCCTCACCCCTGGGTCCGCCCACACCTGGTCGCCGCTCGAACGGCCAACTCGAGCCCCTGCCTGGACCAGCTCAGGTCTTTCTCAAACGCACGTTTCGAACGGGGTGGACGATTGAACATCACCAGCGTCGGCCACGTGCCGGGATCGTGCCAGGTGCCGGGGTAACCCGGCGAGGAACTGCTGGGGCTCACGGTCCCCAGCCTGTACAGCGCGGCTGCAGCCGCATGCCCCGGAACCATCGCCGTGACGGACGGCGGCCGCACGTGGACCTGGGCGCTGCGGCAATCCGACGCGAACACCGTCGCAAAAGGACGGCGGGACCGCGGGGCCAAACCCGGTGACCTGGTCGCGGCGCGGATGCCCGACAGCTGGGAGTTCCTGACCCTGCAAAGGCGATCATCGGCACCGTCGATGATCGCGGAGGCACGCGGTGTCAGCCGTGCCCAGGTAGCTCTGGCATGGGTGGCTCAACAACGCGGCATCACCGCACCGATCCTGGGAGCGACCGGGCTCCGCCACCTGACCGAAGCCGTCGCCGCTCCCGACCCCGAGCTGAGCCCCGCAGAACACACCCGGCTCACGGAGCACCACACGCCTCGTCTCGCCTCCGGCATCAACCGGTCGCGCGCGGGAGCGACGCTTCCGGCACCGTCCTGAGCCGATCTCGCGCGTTCCTGGGGACGTGAACCGGGCCTGCGAAGTTGACGGCATGGTCATTCTTGAGCGAATCGCACTTCCGACCAGCCGTCCAACGTCGTTCTACCCTCCTGGTGGATCTGCTGACGTACGGCGCAACGTAGGTTGTTCATCATGCTCTCAAGCGGGTCGCAGGACATTTGGGTCGGCCGCGAGGAGGAGCTGGCCGTACTCGAAAGGGCCGTTGAGCGAATCCGCACCGGTACCGGGACAGCGGTGTGGATCGAGGGCGAGGCCGGGATCGGCAAGTCCGCTCTTGCGACCAGGGGGCTCAAGGCTGCCCACTCTGCGGGGTTCGAGGTACTGACCGGAGCCGCGGATCCGATGGCGCAGCGGTCGCCACTGCACGTCATGGTCGACCTGTTGCGGATCTCTCAGCGCTCGGATGATCCCCGGCGCGCCGAAATCGCGAGGGTGTTGCGCGAACGGCGGCTCGGCTTGCTCGAGCCGACCGACGTGGTGTGGGCCGAGATCGAGCTTCTTGTCGGGTTCGTGGACGAAGTGTGCACGGAAGGCCCCACGGTGCTCTTGCTCGACGACGCGCACCATCTGGATGATGCCTCGTTGTTGTGCTGGCACAGGCTTGTTTCCGCGGTCGATCAGTTGCCGCTGCTACTGGTCGCGACATGCCGTCCGACACCATCGCGGCAAGAGGTGCGCGACCTGCGCGCGACCATCTCCCGGCGGGGACACTCCGTGTGCGAGCTGACTCCGCTGACCGACGTGGAATCGGATCGTCTGCTCGCGAGGCTGCTCGGCGCCGCCTCCGACTCGACTCGCGACCGGCTGGCGGCGCTGGCGATGGGCAATCCGCTCTACTTGCGGGAACTGGCCAACGCGGTGTCCTTGGAAAGCGATGGTGCGGACGATCGGCTGCCCGCGTCTTTCGGCGAGGCGCTGACACGCAGGCTCGGCGCGCTGTCCGATGCGGCGACGGAGACGCTGCGAACGGCGGCGCTGCTCGGGGGGAAGTTCTCCGTGACCGACCTTGCGGTGCTGATGCGCCGCTCCGCGTCCGAACTGGCGGGAGCACTCGAGGACGCCGTCGCGATGGGGATCGTGATGGACACGGGAACCGAACTGATATTCCGACACCCATTGCTGCGCCAGGCGCTCTACCAGTCAGTACCCAGCGCGCTGCGGTCGGCGCTGCATCTGGAGGCGGCGCAGGCGCTGGCCATCTCCGCCAGTCAGCCGCTGCGGGTGGCTGAGCAGCTCGCGGCGTCCGATCTGGCCGGAGACGCCTGGGCACGGCAGTGGCTGGAGGTACACGCCGCCCAGCTCGCGGCGCAGGCGCCCGAACTCGCGATCGACCTGCTGCGCCGCGAGGTGAACCACGTCCAGGTGGGGGAAGGGCGGACGAGCACGCTTCTCGTCGTGCTCGGGTGGGTGCTTCTGGGTGTGGGCCAGTACCGGGAGGCGGTGGACTGCGCACAACGCGCCCTCGCGGTGGTGACCAGCGCCAGGCACCGGTCCGAGGTGGAGTTCGTGCTGGTCCGGGCTTTGTTCAGCCTCGGAGAGCACCAGGCGGGAATCGACGCGGTGCGGCGTTCACTGTCCCGTCCGGATCTGCCCGTCGTGTGGCGGGCGCGGCTGCTGGGTTGCCTCGCGATGGCCCAGCGCGGAGGAGAAAACGACACCGACAGCGCGGACACGACGGCCCAGCTGGCACTGAACATGGCGGAAAGCGTGCACGACTCGTTCGCCGCAGCCTACGCACTGATCGTGCTTTGGATGAACAGGTCTGTGCGGCGCGACCACAGTGCGGCACTCGGGTTGCTGGACCGTGCGCTCGAGCTGTTGCGCACAGGCCCCGATCACTCCGACCTGAGGGCGATGGCCGAGGACGGCCGGATCTTCACCCTGCAGAACCTCACTCGCTGGGAGGACGCGGCCGCCGCACTGCGCCACAGGACCAGCGGTGCCAGGCAACCCGGCATCACGGCCGCGGTGCTGCGGTACTGGCTGGGCGAATGGGACGATGCGCTGGCAGAACTGGAGCTCGATCACACCGCAGCGGCAGGGTTCTCGTACTCGGGACTCAGAGAACCGGGCCCGTTGTTGCTCTGGCACGGTGTCGCCGCGCTCATCGCCGCACGCCGCGATGACCGTGAACTCGCCCAGCAGCACCTGCAGGCGGGCCTCGCTCTGCCGACTCCGACCGTAGCCGATCGGGAGAACCTCGACTTCCTGATCGCCGCCCGCGCCGTCGTGCTGGAACAAGCCGGCGACCACACTGAGGCCAAAACGGTGCTCGCGGAGATCCTGCTGCACCGCGGTCGCTCAGAAATGACTCTCACCCACCAGTGGCTACCCGACCTGGTGCGCCTCGCGCTGGAGGACGACGACCAAGAGACCGCGCGCGCCGCGTTGAACGCATGCCGCGCCGAGGCGTCCGCCGAGGTCGAACCCGGTCGGGCCGCAACGGCGCTGCTGCGCTGTGAGGGACTCGTGAAACGGGACGCGGATGCGCTCTCCACAGCGGTCACCAGGTACCGGGAGGTGGGCCCGGCCGTGGACCTGGCGATGGCGCTGGAGGATCTGGCCGTCGTGCTCGCGGATCGCGAGGACGCCGCGACAGCGCGGGACGCGTTCAATGAAGCCGTGGATCTCTACACCCGGTTCGGCGCAGAATGGGATGTCCGACGGGTCGACCGGCGGTTGCGTACGCACGGCGTACGCCGAGGTGTCCGGGGTAAGCGCGGACCCCGCGACCTGTCCGGCTGGCAGGCGCTGACGCCGACGGAGCTGCGCATTGCGGCGATGATCGCGGACGGCCAGTCCACCCCAGGTATCGCCGCGAATCTGTATCTGTCGCCTCGGACCGTGCAGACCCACATCTCGCATGTGCTCGGCAAACTCGGTGTCCGCAGCCGGGTGGAGATCGCCCGAGAGGTCTTTCGGCAACGGGCGAGAAGTGCCGCAGTGCTGAGCTGACCATCGCCTCGCCAAGCGTGCTGTTCACCCGGTCAGCTCCGCAGGTCGGTACCGCAAGCCGGGTCCGCAGATCCCCCTGCGGTTGTGTCCGCACTCCTGTCATGGCCCCTGCGAGCTGCCGCTGACCTGCGGCGGACCATCGAACAGCCCTGCAGGGGTACTCGCCGCAGACAGCGCTTTCACAGCGCGTCAGCTGACAGATGTCTTGTCCGTCATGGCGCGGCAAATTGGTTCCAGCAAACCTGGGCAAGTACGGGAGAGAACAGTGGAACCAGTTCGCGTCGCCGTGTACTCACCTGACCCGCTGACGGTCGCGGGCCTCTCTGGCGCCCTGTCCGCCGAGGCCGGCATCAAGGTGCTCGAAGGCCTTCCCTCGTCCGATGTGGACGTGCGGATCATCGCCACCTACCAGCTCACGCCTGAGATCCTGGCCCTGCTGCGCCGAACGGCGGCGACCCGCGTACCAGTCGTCCTGGTGGTCAACGAACTCACCGAATCTCAGCTGCTCACCGCTGTCGAGTGCCGTGTCGTCGCCGTACTTCCCCGGCTCGCGGTGACGGGGGCACGTCTCGCGCACAGCATCCGCACCGCGGCAGCGGGCGGAGGCGTCCTGCCGTCCGCTCTGCTGGGTGAGCTGCTCAAGCACCTGGAACATCTCCAGCGCAACGTTCTGGCGGCGCAGGGGCTCAACGCGGCAGGGCTCAACCCGCGTGAGGTCGACGTCCTGCGCTTGATGGCCGATGGGATGGACACCGCGGAAATCGCCGGAAAGCTGTGCTACTCCGAGCGCACCGTGAAGAACGTGATCTCTGGTATCACCAAACGACTCAACCTGCGCAACCGCTCGCACGCCGTCGCCTACGCGATGCGCAGCGGCATGATCTGATCGTCTTGTTCCGGAGTTGCCTGCAGATCGCTGTGCCGATGGCCTGCATCTGTTCGGCAGCGACAGGGTGACTGCCCGTCAAGCGCCCAGGTCAAGCGCCCAGTGCGGAACGTACGTACTGGGCCTCGCGTCAACTGAACGCCGTAACGTCCGAAGCTGGAGTTCTCATCGGTCTCGTCCAGCTGACCTGGCGATGCGCTCGATACCACGCGGCGATCGCGCAGGACATAAGTCAACCGACCACACCCCTTTCGCTCACGTCGAACTGGGAAGCTCGCGGGCCGCTACGCCCCTTGTCACCTGTGCGGAGCAGCCGTACCTGGTACTGACGGAGGTGATGTGCGGACTCGTGCCATCAGGTGAACCTCGAACTGGAGGCTTGAGACGCCAAGCTGCACAGTGAGTGCTTCGATTCTCGATCGAGGCGGAGGGGTGCGATGGCTTCGCGTCTGGCAGACGATGAGGGCCGGGACCAGCCAGCGGTGCCGCGCCGCTGGTCGGGGCTGAACGTCGCCGCGTTGCACGCCACCGAGACACTCGACCAGCCATCTGCTCAGGACGCGACCGTGGAGTTGCCACCGCTGGCCGGCTTCGAAGGGCTCGGTCCGCACGCCGGGGCTGTGCTCAGCGCTGTCGCCGTACTGGGGCCTGACGCGCAACTGTCGCTGGTCGCACACGTCGCCGGGCTGGGCCTCGAGCACACCCTGGCGGCCGTCGACATGCTCACGAGCGCCGGTTTGCTGGCCAACAGCATGCCGTTGCGGTTCATCGATGAGCTGACAGCCGACCAGGTGCTGGCGAGCCTCACGATGTCCATGACGATCACGTTGCGGCTGCGGGCGGTCGAGCGCCTGCGCAGCGTGCCGGGTGCCGCCGAACGAGCAGCCAATCAGCTCGTGAGGATCGGTCCGGTCGGACTGGAGTGGGTACCGGGGGTGTTGTCCGTCGCGGCTGCCGAGGCGAAGGACGGGGGTGACTGGCGCGCGGCCGCGAACTACCTGCGTGCCGCGCTGGCGGAGAGTCCTCCCGCCGCACAACGAACACGCATCTCCCATCAGCTCGCGCTGTTGCTCGGCCCTGGCGAACCGCAGGCGGCCGTCATGTGCCTGCTGCAGGAACTGCGCGTGCACGACACATCAGATGATTCCGCTGAAATCATCAGCCTGCTGCGCCGGTTCGCGGTACGGCTGCCCAGTACTCCGGAAATCATCAGGCTGTTCGAGGCATCGGCGGACCAGGTACACCTGAGGTCGCCCTCGGAAGCTGTCGAGTTGTATCTGACGAGGACCGCCGCCAGCGTCTTCCGCCCGGAGGGCGCCGCGATGCTGGCCAAGCTGGAGCGTTGGCTCGAAGGCCCCGCCCGAGCAGACGGGCCGGCGCACCGCGCGCTGCAGGCGACCAGGGCGTGCTTGGACGCCCTCAACCAGCCGGGTGGCGGTGCAGCGGCCGAGCTGGCCGTTTCGGTGTTCGACGACGCAGCGACATGCCAGGAGTGGTCGACGTGCTGGCTCGCGCTCTCGGCACTGCTGCTGGCCGGTGATGACGAGTTGACCGAGCGGGTGTGCGAACGTGCGAGAGCAGTGCTGCTGGGCACCGATTCGGAAATTCCGAGGCTGGGTTGCGACCTCGTGCGCGGCTGGCTGCAGCGCAGGCGCGGTGACCTGCGCTCGGCCGAGGTGTCGTTCAGAGCAGTGCGAACCGCGAGCAGCGCAATGGGCCTGCCGACCCCACACTCGATCGTGACCACGGCTACCTCCGAGCTCGCGGACGTGCTCGTGCGGGCGGGTAGGCCCGATGAAGCGCATGATGTGCTGGCAGGCGAAGGACTGCTCGGCGACAGCTGCCACACCGGTGCCTCGATGCACCTGGCGCGGGCTCGTGCCTCGGTGGCCGCGGCGCTGGGCGATCATGAACGAGCATCGGCCGAGCAGCTCCACTGCGGCCGCCTCATCGCCGCATGCGCCGAACTGAACGCGGATGTGCTGCCGTGGCGGCTCGACGCGGTGCGAACCATGCTGCGCCTGGGCAGGAGCACCGATGCCGGCGCACTCGCCGCCACCGACGAGAAGGCCGCCGCGACGTGGAACAGCCAACGCGCCAAGGGATTCGCAGCCCACGCGCGTGCGTTGACCGCGCCGCACTCAGAGCGCACCGGCTTGCTCGCCATGGCGGTCAAGTACTTCCGCGGGTGCGGAGCCGCGTTGGAGGAGGCACAGGCGCAACACGAACTGGCAGCCGCCCTGTACACCGAAGGCCGCGCCGATGATGCCGCCGCAGCACAAGAGCGCGCACATCTGCTTGCCGCGCAATGTGGTGCGAAGCTGCTGGACGACGACACCGGAGCATCTCCATCGCGCGCTCCAGCAACCGGGACTCCTCTGCTGACGACGCAGGAACGACGCATCGCACGACTGGCGGCGATGGGGCACAACAACGCGGAGATCGCGAAGGACCTGTCACTTGCACGACGCACGGTGGAGTTCCACCTGTCCGGGGTCTACCGCAAGCTCGGCATCAGCGGCAGGCAGGAACTCGTGAATTTGCAGGACTCGCACCCTGACGGCCAATGACCGTCCATTATGAACCGGTCCTGGAGGTGACAGGCTCTCTCACCTCTCCGGTTCAGGTGTGGAACGAAATCTGTCGCAGCACACCGACCACCACGGTTCCGCTCGCCGACGCGGAACCGCACTCCTTCCATCTGGTGAACGCTGTCAAGGCGCACGGAGAACGCCCTGACGTCCGCACCAGCGCGAGCTCGGCTCAGTCCTTCGCCACACGCGTGCCCGTCGAGTGCCTCATTCGCGGCGACACCAGCGGACAAGCACAGACCGAATCAACCCAGGAGGGCACGAGCTGTTGTTCGCTCGGACACTCATCGCACACGCCGCTCCGTGCGGGCGGCATGACGTGGTGAGAATTGATGCCTGACGAGATTCCGATTTCAAAGATGACGAACTGAGCACATTCGGGAGACCACTGTGAACGCCATGATCGAGCTCACCCGCCTTTATCAGCAACGGCCGGGACCGGGAACTCCCACCGAGGCAGTGGTGGCCTGGTACCACGCCAAGGGCAGGATCCACGAGCTGATCGGCCGGTCCGGCGGACCGGACTCGGCGCAGGAGCTGGCGATCGCGGCGGCCAGCTACGAGCACGCCCGCAGACTCGAACTGCAGGCCGGGCTCGTTCACAACGCTGCCGCCTGACTTCGCGTCCCTTCCACACGCATTCGGAGAGCTCGATGCTGACCGCCGTGCACCGGCACGAGATCGAGAACACCCTGCACCGTTGGGCACTGGGCTACGACCACCAGGACGCCACGATGCTCACCAACTGTCTCACCGAAGATGCCGAACTCACGATGTCGGTAGGCGGCGAGCCGGTCAGCGGATCGTTCACCGGACGCGCCGCGATCCTTGAACTCGCCAGAGCTACATGGCACCACCAGGAGGATCCACGTCGGCACGTGCTGACCAACGTGATCGTCGACCACGTCGGTGAAGGACGCGCCACGACGACGTCGTACCTCACCATCTTCTCGATCCGCGGCGGTGCCATCCATCCGCTCTCCACCGGCCAGCACGACGACGAACTCACTCAGCAGGACGGCGTTTGGCGAATCAGCAAACGGCGCATGTCACTGGATCTGCCGTACTGAACGCGGCAGGTTGAGACGATTTGCACGGCTCGTTGTCTGCCCCGTCAGATCTTATCGGGTCGTCCAAGCGACTGGAACGCTACTGGTACGCCGTCTGACAAACCACGGGCGCATTCCCAGAGTTCAAGTTTCGCAAGCCGACGTAAAACCGAGCTCAGGCGTTTTCCATGGGGGATCGGCACTCATTGAGGTTCCAGCGAGGCACGCGAACCTCGGATCCGAGGTCAGCAGCGCTGCCGCACCCAGGGCAATGGCCACATAGGACAATGCACGCCGCGAGCCAGGCCGTTGAGGCACGATCATTTCTGGGCAAATAATTTTTTGGTCTGTCGGTACGGGGCCTCAGAGTCTATATTCTCGGAGACGAGGCAAGGTGTTATGCAAGCAAGCAAAGATCTCACCGCAGCATTCATGACAGCTGGAGGTGGCCGGATGAACATGCCACTGGAAACACCCTTCGACATGCCGCATCATGCCAACTCTCCGACCGGCGCCGTGGCCAGAGCGCTAGTGGTACTGGCAGCCCTGAACTCAAGCACGAGACCGCTCTCACTGGCTGAGCTAAGCCGTCGCACCGGCCTGCCGAAATCAACAGTGCACCGCCTGCTCGGCGTGCTGTGTGCCTACGAGGCGGCGACACGAACCCGCAACCAGTACTTCTCCCATGCCAGCAGACCCTGGGAGACATCGGATCTGGAGAACATCCGCCGATTCTCAGCGCTGGTACGTCAAGAATCGACGCCCTTCCTCGTCGATCTGCACAACGCAACTGGAGCGACCGCAAGCGTGAGCGTGCTGTCCGCCACCGGCCCGCGCCACATCAATCAGATCTACGGGCACAGGGGCTTGAAGATCACTACGTGCTCCTCCTACTGCACCACAGTCGAACGGGTACTGCGTGCCTACAGCACGGCATGGGATCCCAGCGACCGAGTCGAGCAGGAGCTCCTCGAAGTGCGCAAACTCGGGACCGCGCACTCCATGGACACCCACCGCGGTGTGGCATCCGTTGCCGTCCCATTGCACAGCAACGGCACGACGTTCCGCTTTTCGGTGGCGTTGTCCGTCTGCGCGCGGATCGGCCAATACAACGTACGACGCGCAACGGAACTCTTGCGGCACCACTCCCACGACCTCACCATGACGCTGGCCGCCTCACTGGCCGTGCCGCAACCGGAAAGTGACGACACGTCGAACTCAGCAGTCCACGACGCGACGGCCTGACCGGCCGGTCCTCATCCCCCGCGACAAGACCGACCACCCACGGCACCACCGCATCGACCTGCGCAGGCCAGCGCTCCTTCCCTCCGTGAGCGTCGCATTCGCAGGTGTCATCCGTGTACCGGTCGCCCACGGCCCACACGAGCGGGTCAGGCTCGTAGCCGAATACCACCACGCCGACGGGCCGCAACTCTTCTGCCCGCCGCTCAACCCATTTGGCTTGCGCGGCCACGGGCACTGACGATGCGCTCGCATCGACCTGGTGGTGGACCGAGGTGTACCGCGGCGCAACGGGGGTGTTCAGCAGGGATCATGCCACGCGTCCCCTGCCGGTGTTGGCGAAGGCGGACGCGGCGTCCCTCGCCAGTGAGGGGAGATCCGCGGGCAGCAAATCCAAGAGCTCTGCGAACTCGGGCAGGTGAACCGGATACCGCTCGAGATCGTGCACCACCGCGGCTGCTCGACGTGCCGCGTGTGCCTCGAAACCCACCTCGGGGACAGAGACACGATCGACGAGGAAGTAGCGGTCGAACAGGTCCTCCTCGCGAGGCAGCACACCGTCCGCCGCCCGTCGTCCGGTGTCTTTGAGCAACGATTCACCTTCAGGCACAAGGGTTCTGGCGATTTTCATGTGCACGAGCCGGTTTCTCTTGATGGCGAGCATGAGCGAGCTGCCCGGCGGGATGTCCAGTTCGTGCAGCAGCCGCCGCACCCACGTGAAGTCGCGTGCCCATACGCCGCTGAAGGCGGGGTGCACCGCTGCCATGCTCGGGCGGATGGCGGTGCGGTAGAGCGATTCACCGCAACTGCCCGCGTAGACGAACATCGCCGAATACCGGTCGAACCACGCGGCTGCTTCGTCCAGCGCCACTTCCTGTACGCCTTCCTCTCTCATCCGGGTGAGCACCCCGGCGAGCCTCCGCCAGACGCAGAACGTGACGTGATGGCCGAGCAGCCAGCGCTGGTGGGCACGTTCCACCTCGTCCACCGGCGGCGGCAGGGGACAGCTGGTCAAGTCGGCGTTCACTCCGGTGCTTCGAGACGCGAACGGCTTGTCCGGCAACGGCAACGGCAGGAAACCGACGCTGCGCCGCGCAACCGTCAGAGACAGCGCTGGCGAGCTGGAGTTCATGCGCATACCTCTCGTTGAGCGGTGAACATGTCGACGGCTTCGACGGCGAGCCACATCGGTGTCCAACGACCAGTCCCGATCCCCAGGGCCGGTATCGCGACCCGCACGACGTCCAGCGGCAGGCCCGCTCGCTGCCCGGCGGTGAGCTGTGACAGGGCGTCATCGCACTGGGTCGCCCCGGACTCTTCGCCGGCAAGTCTGACCAGCAGGCCGGACCCAGTGATCGCACGTGGACCTCACCACCGTCCAAACGGGAGTCGGCGAAGGTCCTGCACGGCTTCAGCCCAACCGGGATTTCATGGGACCAAACGATGTCGGCCCGTCCGTTCGCACGGCCGAGGAGGCCGGCCCGAAGGCCAGTCGGCAGGGTGAGACGATGCACCGACGACATGGACTCTCCAGATGCGCTCTGTCCCGACTGCCCGACCACAGCTAGGCCTCGCCGAGGTCGAGCAGTCGGGATGCTATGGCGTTGGTTTCGCTGAGCGGGCCGCCATGTTCCAGCAGATGGAACGCTTTGTACGGCCTTCCGGACGTGATGGGCCCGCATCTTCGGTCGCGCTGCTCCCGTCGGCGCAACCCATCACCCGAAAGGCGATGACGCTCAACAACCGGTGCGGCGCCAACGGAGTCTCAGGGGCACGTCACGATGTCGGGCCGGGTGCGCAGCCGCTGCCACGGTCACCCGTTCGACACCGCGAACAGGTGACCTGAGGTCCAAGATCGGTTGCACATGCGACGGTCGTTCCGCACGTCAGGAGGACGCTCTCCGAGCTCACGTCCGCCTGTCGCGGTCGAGAGCGTTCCGTCCAGCGGGACGGCGGATGTAACTCCACCGCGCTTGGACTAGCGTGCGTTCACGACACCTCACCGCGAAACTGATCACCACCGGTGACCTAGTGGCGCGTCTCGGAAGGTTGGCGAGGTAATCCACGCTCAGCAGGGCGCCTCGCGGCACCGCCCCCACGCCCCCGTACAACCAGTACGACGACGTGAGGGCGGCACCACGATCCACCCGTCTGAACGCGAATTCCCCCGGCAACCTCCGAGCCACACCACCAGCACGATGCTCGACATTTTTACCCGATAGTGATCATTAGCGAGATCGAGCAACGGAAATCGGCCAACCGCCGCCCAGGCCGCTTGAACACGCGCTGAATTCTCATTCTTACCCTTAGTCACGGTGCTCCCAGCAAAAGGAGAGAAGTGGTGACCGTGAAGAACCTCTCTAAAATTCCCGATGTTCTTGGGAAGATCAGCATGCGGGATTTGGTGATCGATCCGTATGGCACGCTGGCGGCGATTCGGGAGTCGAGTGCGGCTTTTGCGGTGGAAAGTGTCGGGTACCGGATGTGGGTGATCACGCGGTACGACGACGTCCGCCGGGTCCTGGCCGATCCCTCGGTGCTGCGCGACCTGGTCGAGCACCGGCGTGAGATCAACGCCCACTGCATGGTCCGCCCCATGCGCAAGGCCCATCTGCCGCACGACTCACGGCGAAGCCTGTTCGACCGCGACGGAGACGACCATCACCGGCTCCGGGCACTGGTTGGCGGAGCATTCACCCCGGCGAGACTGAAGGAACTGGGGTCGAAGGTCGAACGGGTGGCGAAAGAGCTGGTGGAGACGTTGCCGGCGGGTGAGCCGGTTGACCTGGTCTCGCGGTTCGCCATCCCGCTCGCGGGCACGGTGGGCTTGCAGATTCTGGGCGTTTCGGCCGGCGATCGCGATGAGCTGGCCGCGATGTCCAGGGCGATGATCGGGTCGTTGGACATCGACGAGATCGAACGGGCCGCACAGGGACTGTTCGACTACGCCAAGCGGCTCATCGCCATCAAGAAAGTACAGCCCGGTGACGACCTGTGCACCAGCCTGCTGCGAGCGCACGAAGACGGCCAGATGAGCGCGGACGAGCTGGCCTCCACCTACATCTTGATGATCATCGCGAGTTTCGAGCCCGCGAGCTCGATCGGCAGTGGCGCGTTGGCACTGCTGAGCCATCCCGACCAGCTGGCGCGGCTGATCACCGAACCCGAGCTGTTCCCCGCCTGCGTCGAGGAGATCGTGCGCTACGAGTCACCTTTCCGGTTCGTGCCGCCGCGCTACACCGCGGCACCGCTGCAGCTCGACGGCGTGACCATCCCCGCCGGCGAGTTGTTGCTCATCTCCCCGGCCGCGGCGAACCGGGATCCGGCACGGTTCCCCTCACCCGACGAGTTCGACATGACACGCCAGACCAGCGGCCATCTCGGTTTCGGGCACGGAACGCACCGCTGCCTCGGCGCCGGGCTGGGACGCGTCCAGACCGCGATCGCGCTCAGGACGCTGTTCCAGCGATTCCCGCACACCAGCCTCGCCGAACCCGCCGACCAGGCCCACTGGCAGCCCGGCAAGTTCATGCGCCGGCTCGCCGACCTGCCCGTCATCCTGAAGGACTAGCAGGAAGAACGATCGATGAGCATCATTGAGCAGCAGGGAGAAATCCCGGAAACACTGGACAAGCTTCCGATCGCCGAACTCACGTCCTGCCCGCACCGCGCTTTCGCGAAGCTCCGCGAGACCGCCGCCGCGATCCCGATCGAAAGCAGCGGCTACCGCTACTGGGTCATCACCCGCTACGACGACGTCCGCCGCGTGCTGGCCGACCCCAGCATTGAACGAGACCGCAACAAGCACGGTAACCAAATCAACTCGCAGTGTGTGGTGGACACCAATTTCAAACGTGCCCGCATACCGCACGAGATACGAAAGAGCCCTTTCTACGTAGAGGGAGAGCGTCATCACCTTTTACGCGCCACACTGGGCAGCATCTTCACCCCCAGAAAACTGGACGAACTGGCGGGCAAAGCCAGCACGTCCGCCCAGGAGCTCCTCGGCACGTTCCAGCCCTGCCAGCCGATCGACTTCCTCGCCGACTACGCCCGCCCCATCGCCGGCAGAGTCCTCTGCGCGATCGCCGGAATACCGGACAACGAGCGCAACGTCCAGGCAGCGCGAGCCGCCGAAGAGTTGCTGAGCCCGGTGATCCGTACGGTGGAGCGATGCGCCCAGTCGCTCGCCGACTGGGCCACCAGCACCGTCGACATCAAACGGCACCACCCCGGCGACGACGTGTTCACCACGCTGCTCCGGTTCCACGACCAAGGACTGATGACCCACGATGAACTCACCTCAAGCTACGTCTTCATGCTCATCGGCGGCATGGAGGCAGTCATCGCGACCGGGAACGGCGCCTTCACTCTTCTCACCCATCCCGGCAATCTCGCGAAGGCTCTTGCCCAGCCAGGTCTGTTCAGCACCTGCGTTGACGAAATCGTCCGCTACGAAACCAACTTCCGCTTCCTCTCCCCCCACATCACCACCCAGCCCCTGCACCTCGACGGCGTCACCATCCCCGCCGGCGAAATGCTCCTCATCTCCCTCGGCGCGGCCAACCGCGACCCACACCACTTCGACGACCCCGACACCTTCGACATCACCCGCACCACCACACACCTCGCGTTCGGCCACGGCGGACACCGATGCCCCGGAGCGCAACTGGGCAAAATCGAAGTCGCCACCATCTTGCGGACATTCTTCCAACGCTTCCCCAACACCACACTCGTTCACTCGCCCCACGAAGCTCAATGGCAACCGGGAAAATTCAAACGCAGACTGGAAGCCCTCCCCGTCATACCACGATGAAACTTCAGCATCTGCACCACTTCCCCTGCATGGCACCCGCTTCACGCATAGCCCAAAAACGATCCCCACAAAGCTGACGAGACAATGAAAGAAGTAATATTCATGAGCATCTCAGAACTACAGGGTTCAATTCCTGAGACGCTGAACAAGTTGCCCACCGCGGAATTCACATCATGCCCTCACAAGGCTTTCGCGCAGCTCCGCGAGACCGCCGCCGCGTTCCCGGTGGAGAGCAGTGGTTATCGCTGCTGGGTCATCAGCCGCTACGAGGACACACGCAGGGTGCTGGCCGACCCAAGCGTTGAAATCGACCGCGTCAAGCACGGAATTCCCGGTGACAGTTCAGCCGCCATCAGTGCCTCAAATTGCGTGGTGAGGGCCGATGCGTTGCCGCGCATCCCCCGCGGCGCAAACCGGAGCCCTTTCTACCAAGATGGCGACCTCCATCATCTGGTACGCACAACGTTGAAGAACTTCCTGTCTCACGAAAAAGCGGAAGAGCTCACAAGAAAAGCTCACGAAACTGCTCAAAGCATCCTGGACACGTTCCGCCCCGGCCAGCAAATCGAACTGATGCATCAGTACGCATATCCCATTGCCATCAGGACAGCGTGCGCGATCGCAGGGATTCCGGACGATGAGCGGAACGTGCTCACCGCGACGCTGTCGGTCGAGTCGATGACATCCCCGTCGCGGAGCAAGATGGAGAAGATGGCTGTCCAGCTGGTGGACTGGGCCACCGAGCTCATCGAAGTCAAGCGAAACGAGCCGGGCGACGATGCGTTCACCATGCTGCTGAGCCTGCACGACGAAGACAAGATGACCAAGACCGAGCTGACGTCGACGTACATCTTGCTGGTCGTCGCCATCATGCAGGTGGCCGTCACGATCGGCAACGGCGTGTTCACCTTCCTCTCCCATCCCCATCAGCTCGCCAAGGCGCTCGCCCAGCCGGACCTGTTCACCACCTGCGTGGACGAGATCGTCCGTTATGAGTCCAACTACCGCTTCCTCGCACCCAAGGTCGCCACCGAGCCGTTGCACCTCAACGGAGTGACGATTCCGGCTGGCGAACTGGTTCTCATCTGCCTCGGTGCGGCGAACCGCGACCCTGACCACTTCGACGCCCCGGACACCTTCGACATCACCAGGACGACCACCGGCCATCTCGGGTTCGGACACGGCAGACACCGGTGCCTCGGCGAACAGGTGGGCAAGACGGAAACCGGCACAGCGCTCCAGCTGTTCTTCGAGCGCTTCCCCGAAACCACGTTCGCCACCCCACCAGACGAAGCCAAATGGCAACCGGGAAAGTTCCAGCGCCGGCTGGAGTCGCTGCCCGTACTCCTGACCTGACCGCCCGCCGCTCTCACCGACACAGATACGGCACCTCGGAGGTTTACATGTGTGGCATCGCCGGGTGGGTCTCCTACGATTGCGATCTCACCCGGCGGCAGACCAGCATCGAGGCCATGACCGCGACGATGGCCTGTCGTGGGCCGGACGACTACGGGACGTGGATCCGGCGCAATGTCGCGCTCGGGCATCGGCGGCTGTCGGTCATCGACATCGAAGGCGGCAGCCAACCGATGTGCACGCGCACCCCCGGTGGCACGATCGCCATGGTCTACAGCGGTGAGACCTACAACTTCGCCGAGCTGCGCACGGAACTGACCGGGCTGGGCCACCTCTTCCGCACCACCAGCGACACCGAAGTGGTCCTGCACGGCTACCTGCAGTGGGGCGAGGCCGTGGCCGACCGCCTCAACGGCATGTACGCGTTCGCGATATGGGACGAGCGGACCGACGAACTCCTGATGATCCGGGACCGCATGGGTGTCAAACCGTTCTACTTCCATCCCACCCGTGACGGAGTGCTGTTCGGCTCCGAACCGAGAGCGATTCTCGCCAATTCGCTGGTCGACCGTGTCGTCGATCTCGACGGACTGCGTGAACTCGTCGCGCTGTGCAAGCCACCCGGCTGGGCGATGTGGCGCGGTATGCGGGAGGTCGAGCCCGGCACCGTGGTCACGGTGTCCAGAAAGGGCATCCGCACTCGGACCTACTGGAAACTCGGACCGAGACCGCACACCGACGACTTTCCGACGACGATCGCCACAGTGCGGGAGCTGATGACCGACACCGTCGAGCGTCAGCTCGTCGCCGACGTTCCGCTCGGCGTCCTGCTGTCCGGTGGCGTCGACTCCAGTTCACTTTCCGGCCTGGCCGCATCACGAATAGCCGGCCGGGGCGAGCGACTGAGGACGTTCTCAGTGGACTTCGTCGGCCATGAGGAGAACTTCCAGCCGGATCCGATGCATCCCGAGTCCGACGCGCCCTACATCCGCGACGTCGTCAGACGGATTCACTCAGAACACCACGAGACCGTGCTCTCCGCGGCCGAGCTCGGCGATCCCGAGGTCCGTCGCACGCTGCTCGCCGCACGCGGTATTCCTGTCGGAACAGGAGACATGGACGTGTCTCTGCACCTGCTGTGCAAATCCATCCGGAGTCTGTCCACAGTGGTGTTGTCCGGAGAGTCGGCCGACGAGCTCTTCGGCGGCTACCGCTGGTTCCACGACGAGGAATCCGTGTGGACGGACACGTTCCCGTGGCTCGCCTTCCGCAAGACGATGCTGAGCGAACGGACACGGATGCTCGATCCGAGCCTCGTCAAGAGATTGGACCTGCCCGGTTACGTCGGCGACCAGTACGCGACCGCAGTCGCACAGATCGAACACCTCGACGGCGAGCAGGGAAAACAGGCGCGGATGCGAACGATCAGCCACCTCGCGCTGACGCGGTTCAACCGCCTGCTGCTCGACCGCAAGGACCGCGCCTCCATGGCAGCGGGGCTGGAGGTTCGGGTACCGTTCTGCGACCACCGGATGGTGGAGTACGTCTACAACGCCCCGTGGTCGTTCAAGGCCTTCGACGGGCGCGCGAAGAGCCTTCTTCACCGCGCGACGAGACATGTTCTGCCGGAGTCGGTGCGCCGGCGGAGCAAGAGCGCCTATCCCTGTGTTCAGGATTCAGCGTACGCGGCGACCCTCCAGCAACAGGTCAAGGAAGTCCTCACCGAACCGGGTCATCAGCTGTTCGACCTGACGGACCGCTCATGGGCACAACGGATGACCGGGCTGGATCCGGCAACCATGTCCTTCAGCGAGCGCTCAGCACTCGACCGTCTCCTCGACTTCTACCACTGGATCGACCTGTGCCGCCCTCAACTGCAGTTGACCTGATCTCCTCGGAGCGAGTTCACCGCCGTTCGAACCGGTGGAGAACCGACTCGGTCGCTACCAGGTCGCCCACGTGCGCGCTCAGGGTGACGGCGTTGTGCGACACAGCGAAGTGGAAGTTCGGCGACTTCGCCACCCGCGAGTACTTGTCTCCGCCTCGTTGTCATCGCTTCTGCCTGCGACAACAACAGGCCGCCCGGCCACACCCATACACGGCCGAGGAGGTGAAGACACCGCACCGGCCTTGATCGGTATTGAAAGCGCAGTCCGACGTGCGCGGCGATGGCCGCAGCGACCATCCCCGCGCAGTTCACGACAACGTCGGTGACGATGTGCCAACCCGGTGCCCGAGGCAGTGCAAGCGCTATCGCGAACCAGGGTTGTCCATCGCGCTCGGCACCTCACTGTTAGCGGACATTCCGTGGCTCTGCACGAATGACGTCGCCGTGTCAGCTGTGGTCGGCGACCCAGAACGCGTAGCGAGAGGTGTAGGGAATCGACGTGATGGCACCGTCCTGACACTGGCCGGACGACGGCAGGCCGCCGGTGGTGTCGAGTCGCTGGACGAACGTGACATTGCCGAGCAGACCGGAACCGCGGTTTCCTGTCGACCTCAGGAGCAGCTGGGGAATGGCGCCGGACACCGGTGAGCTGGCCACCGCGGCCCCGGTGACCGAACTGCCGTCCTCGACCGAAGTCCACACAGGACCCTTGGTGTGGAGCACCACCGCCTGACCGTGGCGCTGCAGAATCGCGTCAGGTTCCAGGAAACTCCACCCACCGTTGGCACACTGGTAAGTCTGGACACCATGCGCCGACAGGACCTCGATCCGCTTGTTGCCGGCTGGTACCTTGATCTGATCGGGTACCTGATCGGCCGCCGCCGGGACGGCCGCGGCGAGGAGACCGATCGTTGTCATCGCCGCGAACCTCAGAACGGCCGCGATTTGTTTGGTACGCACATCTTCTCCTTCGGTTCTTCTCGTTCCGACCGCGAGGTCTGCGAGTCGGTGGCCATCGAGGGCGAACACGGCCAGGGTGATGAGGGCATCGGGGCGCTTGAATCCGAATGCTCGTCTGGTGATGTTCAAGCCTGCGGTTGTGCCGTACGGCAGGAACCGTGAAGGAGTCTGAACACGGTGGACAGTCGATCCTTCCGGCCTCACGCCCTTGGCACATCACGGCTTGACGCTGACCACTGTTCCGCTGCGGCTCAAACCCCAAGTCAGGGGAACGATCGCGAACGCAAGGAGGGCCACCAACAGGAAGGAGACGGACAAGGAGGTCTGCGCCGCAACCAAGCCGATGATGGGCGGCCCGACAGCCATACCCGTGTAGCCGACCGTGCCGACGAAGGCCAATTCCCGCTCACCGCCGCCGCCATCGGCCCGCCTGCCCTGATCGCCGGCCAGCCCCAAGGTCAGCGGAAAGCCGCCCGCACAGCCGATGCCGGCCAGGGCGAAGCCCAGATAACCGGCGAGTGGAGGAGTGAGGAGCGCGGCCGCCACCAGACCGCAACCGGCCAGCACGCCACCTGCTGCCAGGATGACCGACGCCGACCACCATCGTTGCCACACCACACCACTCAGCCTGGCCAAGATCATCCCCATCGAAAAGGCCGCGTACGCATACGCTCCTCCGGCATCGGTGACCCCGTGCACCTCGATCAGCAGTAGTGCGGACCATTGAGCGCCGGCACCTTCGATCACGGCCGCGCAGAGCAGGATTGTGGCCAGCCTGCGAAGTACGGGATTGTGCACCGGCGGGGCCCCGCCGGTGCGTCGGCTATTGGGCGCGGCCGAGAGATCGCCCAGTCCGGGCACGTGGGACAGGACGACCGCGAGCAGGCCTACCGAGACGAGACCGACCAGGGAAAAGTGTTGGGCCGGTCGGATGTCGTACTCCGCCGCGAGTCCGGCCGTCGCGGAGCCGAGCAACGCGCCGACACTGGCACTGGCGTGGAACAGCGGCATCGAGGGCCTGCCCGTTCGGCGCTCGAACGCGACGGCCGCCAGGTTCGCCGCGATGGTGACCAGACCGATCGCGAGTCCTACGAGGAACAACACCGCGCCCAGCGCTGTGGCCGAGCCGGCAAAGCCGACAAATGGCAGCAGCACCGCGGCCAGCACCATGAACACACCGATGGTCGCTCGAACCCCGGCGCGTTCCACCAGCCGCCCGGAGAACGAGGAAGCCACGAACACCCCTGCACTTGCCCCGAACAGGCTCATCCCCAGCGCCGCCGGGTCGGCCCGAACGTGTTCGGCCAACGCGGGCACACGGGGTGCCCAAGAACCGAGCACCGCTCCGATGAGCGCGAACACCACCAGAACTGCCGCTCTTTGTGCCTTCATCTGCGCTTCCTCCCCGCGAACCCGTGCTGATCCAACTCAACGCCGTTTGAGAACCACATTTCTGACGGCTTCGGAGATCCTGGACGCGCGCTCTGCCCAGTCGCCGAGGCGGTGCATGCGTTCTTGTGCCGCCGAAACGTCGGCCTGCCAGGACTCAGGAGCTCGCAGAATTTCAAGCAGCTGCCCTGCCGGATCGGACCAATCGACCTCGCACACCGGGTTGTAGCCGAGAAGCGCGACGAGTTCTTCCGGGCAGTGTCCGACGATCAGGCAACCAGCGGCGATCGACTCGAAATACCTTGCTGTCAAGGCCTCAACCCCGCGCATTCGACGCGGATCGGTCATGGACGCCGGAAAACAGACGGACACGACGGAGTCCCGCAGTGTCCTCACAAGGTCATCGCGAGTCTCAAAAAGATGGTAGCGGCCAAGATCATGCGAGCTTGGCGAGAACTGATGAACCACGCCTGCAGCCACCAACGACGGCGCGATCGTGTCATGCCATTCCGAGTGCCTCCTGCCGTACTCCAGAACGCCGACGGCGCGGTTGTTAAGCGGATCCGTGCAGTAGTACGTGCCGAAGTCAACCGCCTCGGGTACGTACATCACAGGCGGCAGCGAAGAATCCTTCTGAAGTGCCCGCTCCGACCATCTGTTGGTGACGAAAATGAGCTCCGGCCTGCACTCTTCAAGTGCGGCCAGGTACCCCGAGACCTCCCTAGGCCAGACATCCCACAGGAACGGCATCACGACCGCGCTGGTCGCGGGCAGATCGTGCAGCTCGGACGGCCGATGCGCCAACACCACCAATGGCGCCCCAGCGGGAAGCGAGGGCACCGCATCAACGGTCACAGCCTTGAACGACTCCGCCTCCAACGCAGGCACGAGCGAGTACATCGGCGGGGCACATCGTTCGTCTCCGAGCAATGACAGAACGTACATCTTCCTCAATCCAAAAGATTGTCCGGACGCGCTCAGCACGAAGAGCCGCGCTCGTTCCTCTCCAAGTCGGCCTGGACCATCATCAAGGCCAGGTCCTCCAGCGTGGTCTTCGCTTCCCAGCCGAGAAGCTCCGTAGCCTTGGAAGCGTCTCCCAGCAGTAGATCCACCTCTGCGGGGCGGTAGTAGCGCGGGTTGATCCGTACCAGTTCTCGGCCGGTGTCCATGTCCACCCCCTTCTCGGCGCTGCTGCCGTCCTTCCAGACCAGCTCGATCTGAGCTGCTTTGAAGGCCCACGTGACAAAATCCCGAACCGTCACCGTCCGGTTCGTGGCGAGCACATAGGTGTCAGGCACGTCGGCTTGGAGCATCAGCCAGATTCCGTTGACGTACTCCTTGGCAAAACCCCAGTCCCTCATCGCGTCCAGGTTGCCCAGTTCCAGCACTTCCTGCCGGCCAAGCTTGATCTTGGCGACGGCATCGGTGACCTTCCGCGTCACGAACTCACGACCCCGCAACGGCGACTCGTGGTTGAAGAGAATCCCGCTCGTGGCAAACAGGTCGTACGACTCGCGATAGTTCACTGTGATCCAGTGCGCATAAAGTTTTGCCACGCCATACGGACTACGCGGATGGAAGGATGTGCATTCATTTTGTGGCACACATTGAGCCTTGCCGAACATCTCTGACGTCGAAGCCTGATAGAACCTCGCGCGAGGACAGACCGTCCGCACGGCTTCGAGCAGGTTCAGCACACCAACTCCGGTGATCTGAGTGGTGGCCAGGGGTTGGTCGAACGACACACCCACAAAGCTCTGCGCAGCCAGATTGTAGATCTCGTCCGCGCCTACCGTCTCCAGCAGCCGGATGCTGTTGCCGAGGTCGGCGAGATCGTGTTCGACCAGGCGCAGGTTCGGATGATCCCTGATACCGAGCTCTGCGATGCGCCAGAAGTTGTTGGAGCTAGTCCTCCGGTAGGCACCGTAGACCAGATAACCCTTCTCGAGCAGCAGTTGGGCGAGATACGCTCCATCCTGCCCCGAGATACCAGTAATTAGCGCGGTTCGCATGAGGAGACTAATTCCTTCAAATTTGGAAATGCTTGTCCAGGTGGCAACTCACCGACAGGTGCCGGACGCCAGGCTCACGTAATCCGTCATCGCACAGCTCAGCGGCGACGGCGCCATTCCCAGATCTTCGCCGCGCTTTCGTTCCCTTACTGCTCGTGCGACCACTCCCGGCGAAACCACTCATAGGTCGACTCGATTCCTTCACGCAAGCCGATGCCGGCACGCCAGCCCAACGCGTGAATCCGCCGCAGATCGAGCAGTTTGCGCGGAGTGCCATCAGGCCGGCTGTCGTCCCACTCGATCCGGCCTTCATACCCGACGACGGAGGCCACCGTCTCGGCGAGCTCCCTGATCGTCACGTCGGTGCCGAATCCGACGTTGATCGGCTCCGCGTCGTCGTAGTTCTCCATCAGCACGAGGCAAGCCGCCGCCAGGTCGTCGACGTGGAGGAATTCTCGCTTCGGAGTACCGCTACCCCAGCAAACCACCTTCTCAGCCCCAGTCCGTGCAGCGTCGTGGAAGCGCCGGATCAAGCCGGGAAGCACGTGACTGTCGTGGGGATGGAAGTTGTCACCCGGCCCGTACAGGTTCGTCGGCATCGCAGAGATGAACGAGACGCCACGTTCACGACGCAACGCTTGCACTTGCAGCACCCCGGCGATCTTGGCAATCGCGTAGGCACTGTTGGTTGGCTCGAGCCCACCAGTGAGCAATGAGTTCTCGCGAATCGGCTGCTCCGCGAACTTGGGGTAGATGCACGAGGAGCCCAGGAACAGCAGTCTCTTCACGCCGAACTCCTGTGCCGCGTCGAGCACGTTCACCTGGATCAGCAGGTTGTCGCTGAGGAATTCGGCCGGATGGGTGGCATTCGCGTGGATACCACCGACACGGGCCGCGGCGAGCACCACGTACTCCGGACGCTGTTCCGCGAAGAACGCCCGTACCACGGACCGATCGCGGAGATCCAGCTCCTCGGAGGTTCTGCCGAGCAACCGGCTGAATCCATTGGCGGCCAATGCGCGGTAGACCGCTGAGCCGACCAGCCCACGATGGCCTGCAACGTAAAAGAGCGCATCACGTCGCAGCGGACCGACTCGCGAGTCCAACGAAGATGACATCGACACCGGCAAGATGAAATCAGGTCCCGCTCCATCCTGGCGAGCGGTCTGGCGACGGGTGAAGAATATTTTGCCCGTTTTCCCACAGGGCGCACGCCCGCAACGATTTGCGCTGCCTCGGCGAACGAGCCGCCTCGTTGCTCGAGACCATCAGCGAGGCGCTCCACCATCGTAGTCGTGTGTGGCCGAGCAGCACCCACGAGGCAACGAAGGAAAACAGAGGCGTCCAATCGGGCACTTCTGTGTCAGAAACATTCATTCTCACGCGAAGCAGATCGGGCGATGCAATCCACCACACCGGAATCGGCTCGGCGTTGTGCGGCTGCCCGATCGCCAGGAGGGGCAGGGAACTCACCCTTCGCACCAGCACCAGCACCAGCACCAGCAGCAGCAGCACAATCGGTCACATCTGCTTGCCCTTACCAACATAAGCCGTGGTCATCTCGGCCCCGACACCGGACAGTCCTACGGCAACGGACGTTCGAGGGGGCAACTGATGGCTGTGGACCGTTCTGACCCGATCGCGATTGTCGGCATCGGGTGTCGTTTCCCCGGTGGCGTCAAGGACGTGGACACGTTCTGGCAACTGCTGGAGGCAGGCGCGGACGCGATCGGCGACGTGCCATCGGATCGGTGGGACCTCACCAGCTTCTACGACGCCGACACGGCTGCTCCGGCACGGATGTTCGTGCGGCAGGGCGGCTTCCTGGACAGGACGGTGGACACGTTCGACGCGGGGTTCTTCGGCATGTCGCCGCGCGAGGCCGCCGCGCTGGACCCGCAACAGCGACTGTTGCTGGAGGTGACCTGGGAGGCGTTGGAGAACGCGGGCATCCCGCCGAGTTCCACGGCCGCCACCGAGGTCGGGGTCTACGTTGGTGGCTTCACCTTCGACGCAGCCACATTGCAGCTCGCCGAGACGAACCAGCACCTCGTGAGTTCGTCCACTCCGACCGGCGTGAGCATGACCATGCTGGCAGCACGACTGTCGTACGTGTTCGATTGGCGCGGGCCATCGCTCACGATCGACACCGCCTGCTCCTCCTCGCTGGTGGCGTTGCACCACGCGTGCACAGCTCTCGCGCGGGGTGAGTGCGACATGGCTGTCGCGGGCGGCGTGAACGTCATGGTGAATCCGGTGACCACCGTCCTGATGTCGAAGGGACAGTTCCTGTCACCGGACGCGCGCTGCAAGTCCTTCGACCACAGGGCGAACGGCTACGCGCGGGGTGAAGGCGCGGGCGTGCTGCTCCTGAAGCCGCTGTCCGCGGCGATGCGTGACGGTGATCTCGTGCACGCGGTGATCCGGGGGACGGCGGTGAACCAGGACGGCCACACGCTCGGCATCACGGTACCGAGCGTTGCCGCTCAACAGTCGCTGATCAGGCGCGCTTGCGAGGTCGGCGGCGTCGAGCCGGAGTCCGTCGGCTACTTCGAGGCGCACGGCACCGGCACCGCGGTGGGTGACCCGATCGAGGCGACCGCGATCGGTGAAGTGCTCGGAAACTCGGAGCGGACGCACTGGATCGGGTCGGTGAAGTCGAACTTCGGCCACACGGAGGCTGCGGCCGGAGTTGCGGGCGTGATCAAGGCGGCACTGTGCCTGAGCCACGGGTCGATTCCGCGCAACCTGCACTTCGAGCAGCCCAATCCCCGTATTCCCTTCGACCGGTTGCCACTGCGAGTGCCCACCGAGATGGTGCCGTTCCCCGTCATGGACGGGCCGCGTCGCGCCGGCGTCAACTCGTTCGGGTTCGGCGGGACCAACGCTCACGCGATTCTCGAGGAGTGGACGGCCCCGCGTCCCGTGCAGCCGGAGGACGAAAGGGAACGGCCGCAGCTGCTGCCGTTGTCCGCGCGGAGCCCGCAAGCCTTGCGCGCACTGACGGAATCGTTCGCCACGTGGTTGGAGCAGCCGGGAGCACCTGCGTTCGGTCAGGTGTGCCGGGCAGCCGCGCTGGAGCGCGATCACCACCGGTGCCGTGCTTTCGTGGTGGCTTCGTCCCCGGCGGCGGCAGCGAAGGAACTGCGCGCGCTCGAGGTGGAGGCCGTGGCCGCCACGCGGAACGCGGTCGCGTTCGTCTACACCGGAATGGGCCCGCAGTGGTGGGGCATGGGCCGCGAACTGCTGGACGACGAACCTGTTTTCGCGCGGGTGGTCGACGAGTGCGACGAGGTGCTGGCACGTTTCGGGCTGTCGATGCGCGACGAACTGCGTCGCGGCGAGGCCACATCACGGCTGACGAGCACGGTGTATGCGCAGGTGGCCAACTTCGTGGTGCAGGCCGGCCTCACCGCACTCTGGCGGGAGTGGGGCATCTCCCCCGCAATGATCGTGGGACACAGCGTGGGCGAGGTCGCCGCCGCGCACGCGGCGGGGGTGTACTCGCTCGAGGACGCGCTCACCATCAGCTACCACCGTGCAAGGCTGCAGGCCCGTCTCGCCGGGCACGGCGCGATGATCGCGGTCGACGTGCCCGCCGCCGAGGTGGTGCCGCTGCTCGCCGAAGGAGTCTCGGTGGCAGCGGTGAACAGCGCGTGCGCCACGACGCTCGCCGGCGATGCGGAAGCGATCGAGATCACGGCACGGCGTCTGACGGAGGCCGGCGCGTCGGTGAAGCACCTGCAGGTGGAGGTGGCCTACCACAGCCCGCAGATGGAGGAGATTCACGAACCGCTGGTCTCCGCGCTGACGACGATCCAGCCGCGCACGGCACGGATTCCGTTGTTCTCCACCGTCACAGGTGATCAGGTGGACGGCACCGAGCTCGACGCGGACTACTGGTGGCGGAACGTCCGTCAGCCGGTGCTCTTCGCGGACGCGCTGCGGCGCCTGCTCACCAGGTCACCCGGCGCGGTCCTGGAAATCGGTCCGCATCCCGTGCTCGCCTCCGCCATCGACGAGGCCCTCAGCTCCCGTACCGACACCGTGGTGCGCCTGGCATCCCTGCGCCGGGAGGTTCCCCAGCGGCAGCACCTGCTGGCGACGCTCGGCCGGCTGTACGTGACCGGATTCGATCCACAATGGACACGAGTTCAGCCGGAACCGCGCACGTACTTGAACTTGCCGCAGTATCCGTGGCAACGCGACCGGCACTGGCTCGAGTCCGCCGCGTCAAGGACACGCAGGCTGGGCACCGCCGGCCCTCTGCTGGGCGGCCGGGCCGTCGTCTCGGTCACGCCCGTGCGGGAGGTGGAGCTCTCCGGATCTGCGTTTCCGTACCTCGCCGATCACCGGATCGGTGACTCGGTCGTGTTCCCCGGCTCCGGCTACCTGGAGGCCGCTCTCGCCGCTTTCGCCGAGGACGAGCCGTGCGAGCTGCAGGACGTCGTCTTCCACCGGCCACTCGTGCTCACGCCACCTGCCGTCACCGTTCTCCGTGCGGGTTACGACCCGGCCCGACGGCTGCTCACGCTGCACAGCCGGGGTCAGGAAGATGACGCGGAGTGGACGCTGCACGCCGAGTTGCACCGCGCCTACCTACCCAAGGTCACCGCGCCACCACCTCTGCCGGTGGACGTGTCCTGGACGCGCGAGGTTCCCGCGGTCGAGCACGACGACGTGTACGCCATGCTGTCCGGCACCGGCCTGAACTACGGTCGCGCGTTCCGCGCCGTGCAACGGTTGTGGGTCCGGCACGAGACTCGTGAGATCCACGCCGAACTGCGGTTGGACACGACGGACCAGGACGGCCACCGCTTGCACCCCGTCGTGCTGGACGCCGCGCTCCAGGCGGTCATCGCGGGCGCACACCTGATCGGCGCCGACGGGGCGGGTTCCGGTACCTACGTCCCGGCTTCGATCGATGCGCTGCGGTTCTTCCGCTCCCCCGGCACCCGGTTGTGGGTGAGCGGACAGGGCAGGAACAGCTCTGCCGAGGGGCAGATCGAGTGCGACCTGACGTTGGTGACGGACGGCGGTGAGATCGTCGCGGAGGTGCGCGGGCTGCGAGCGAGGCGACTGGCCGAGGCCGACGAGGATCGGCCGAGCCTTCGCTACGAGCACCTGTGGCGTCCCGAACCGATCGACGTGGCCGCCGAGCTGGAGGGACGCTGGATCGTGGTGGGTACACCCGTGGCCGGCGCACACCTCGTACAGGGGATCGAAGCCCTCGGCGGCGAGGTCCTGCACGTGGAACGCGAAGACGACCGGTGGCCGGAACACGTGGCTGCCGCGGCGGACGGATGCCGAGCGGTGATCTACCTCGACGAGGTGGCCGCCGAGTTCCAGTCGGCCTGTGCGCCCGCGGCACCGCTGGTACAGCTCGTCCAGGCGCTGCCCAGCGGTTCCGGCTCGCTGGTCGTCGTCACCACCGGGGCGCAGAGCGTCTCCGCTGACGACCCGACCACCGCTCCGGCCGCGGCCGCGCTGTGGGGACTGGGCCGCGTGGTCGCCGCCGAGAGGGCCGAGCTGCGCTGCCGTCTGGTGGACCTCGCGCCCGCCGCGGCATGGTCGGAGGAAAAGGCCGCTGAGGCACTCCTCGCCGAGCTGGCCCAGGACAACCTCGACGAGGTCGCATTGCGGCACCACGGGCGGTACGTGCGGCAGCTGAGCCCGGTCGGTGAGCGCTCGGCCATCGATCACGTCACCGTGACCACCGACGCCACCGCGGTACGGCTCGCCCCACCCCGGCGCGCGGGCTCCGGCCTGGGCTTCGTCGCCGCCACTCGCACGCCTCCCGGCCCCGGTCAGGTCGAGCTGGCGGTCTCGCACGTCGGGCTCAACTTCAAGGACGTGCTCAAGCAGACGGGCCTGATCTCTCCGAACGCGCTGAAGGGAAGCCATTCCGGCGACACGCTGGGACTGGAGTGCTCGGGCACCGTGATCGAGGTCGGCGCGGGAGTCAGCGGCCTTCGAGCCGGTGACGAGGTGTTCGCGCACAGCCGCGATTTGTTCGCCTCCCACGTCACCCTGGACGCGGTGCGCGTGGTGAAGAAGCCCTCGAACCTCTCGGCGGCGGAGGCCGCGTCGCTCCTGCCGGTGGTCACCGCTCACGCCTCGCTGGTCCGCCTCGCCGGCGTCCAGCCGGGTGACCGGGTTCTGGTGCACTCCGCCGGCGGCGGGGTCGGGTTGGCGGCGGCGCGAATCGCGACGTGGCTCGGTGCCGAAGTGCTCCTCACCGCGGGCAGCGAGCACCGGCGCGACTTCCTGCGCCAGCAAGGGTTCACCCACGTCACCGACTCCCGGTCGGCTTCTTTCGCGGACGACGTGCTGGAGTGGACGGCGGGCGCCGGCGTCGACGTCATCATCAACTCGCTGCCCGGCGACATGATCCAGCACAGCCTCAGGGTGCTGAACACGTTCGGGCGCTTCGTCGAGCTGGGGAAGCCCGGCGCGGTAGCCGATCACGCCGTGCGCCTGGCCTCGGCGCAACGGGCGTTGTCGTTCCACTCGTTCGACTACGACCAGATGATGGCGCTGCGTCCCGAGGAGGTCCAGGAGTGCATGCGGGCGGTCGCCGACCTGTACGAGCGCCACGCGATCGCTCCCCTGCCCGTCACCGAGGTCTCCGCCGACGAGGCGGACCGGGCGTTCCGCACCATGGCGAGTCCCGAGCACCACGGCAAGGTCGTGATCAGAATGGTCGGCGAACAGATCACGCTGCCCGCCTCCTCGCTGCCGGACGTACCGGTGCGGCCAGGCGCGACCTACCTGGTCACCGGAGGACTCGGCGGACTCGGGCTCTCCGTCGCGCGGTGGCTCGCCGACCACGGTGCCTCGCACCTGGTCCTGGCCAGCAGGCGCGGTGTCACGACCGAGGAAGCGGCACGGACGGTGGCCGAGCTGACCTCACGCGGTGTCGACGTCCGGATCGAGCGAGCCGACGTCGGTGATGCCGACCAGGTGAGTTCGCTCTTCGCCCTCGCGACCTCCGAACTGCCGCTGATCAGAGGAGTGGTGCACTGCGCCGCGGACTTCGACGACGCGGTGCTCGCGGACGTCGACGCCTCGCGGCTGGTCAGGGCCACCCGGCCGAAAGCCGACGGCGCCTGGCACCTGCACCAGGAGACGGCAGGTGGGGACCTCGACTTCTTCGTGCTCTTCTCCTCGGTCGCGGCACAGCTCGGCGCGGCCGGCGCAGGGGCGTACGCGACGGCGAACGAGTTCCTCAACGGGCTGGCTCGGTACCGGAGGGCGCGCGGACTGCCCGCGACGAGCATCGGCTGGGGCATGGTCGACGATGTAGGGGTCGCGGTGAGCAGGGGCGGTTACGTCGGCGACGTGCTGCGCCGCACCGGCCACGCGGGCATGGCGCCCGCCAGGCTCCTCCGTGAGCTGGAGACGTTGCTGCGCACCAATCCCACCGAGGTCTCGGTGGCCGACATCGACTGGCCGCGCTGGGCCCGCGCCAACCCCCAGCTCGCGGCGCTGCCCAAGTTCCGCGGCCTGGTCCCCGCCGACGGCGCGGACGGCGCAGCGGACGACGCGGTGGCGGTGCGGTTGCGGGACGCGAGCGCTGCCGAGCGGGTGACGATGCTGCCGGACCTCGTCGCGCCGCTGCTGCAACGGGTCACCGGTCTGGACGACGAGCAGGTGCGCGCCGAGGTGGTCGACATCGACTCCCTCACCGCCGTGGAGTTGCGCGTGTTGCTGCAGAAGCAACTCGGCGTGGCGGTTCCCTCGGTGCGGCTGCAGCGCGGTCTCACCGTCGACGCGTTGAGCGCACTGCTGGCCGACGAACTGGATCAGGTGCGGTCGGGACCGGCGGTGTCCCTCACCGTCCACGAGATCACGTCCACAGACGGGCTGGTCGTGTACGGCCACCTCAGTGTGCCTTCCGGTCCCGGTCCCCACCCCGCCGTGGTGGTGTGCACGGCGGGTGAAGGCGGAGCGTTGAACGCCGAGGGCGAGTACGCGCACATCGGCGCGCACGCCCCTCTCAACGCGGCAGGGTTCGCCGTGCTGACCGTCGACCAGCGCGGCGCTCCTGGACACGGGCCGGAGTTCCGCGCGCTGGCGGAGATGGGCGACAGGGACGTGGACGACGTGATCGCGACCGCGCGGTACCTGGAGGGGCTGCCCGACATCGATGGGGACAGGATCAGCGTCCTGGGAACCAGTCGAGGCGCCTACACCGCACTGCTGGCTCTCGCCCGCGCACCGCGGCGCTGGCACCGAGCCGCACTGCTGATGGGCCTCTACGATCCCGACCAGCTGGTGGCCGCCGAACTGGCCGAGCCCGGTTCCCTGCTGCCCGCACGGCCGGAGCTCGCGGCGTCAGACGTCGAAGCCCACTTCGCGGTGCCGGACAGGCGGCCGATGGAGCTGCTCGACCGGATCACCGCGCCGTTGTTGGTCGTGCACGGTGACGCGGACCGAGTGGTGCCAGTGGAGCAGGCCCACGCGCTCGCGGCACACACCGCCGCCGCAGGCCGCCCGGCTCAGCTGCTCGTCCAACCCGGCCTCGCGCACGACAGCGACCACGAGGACCCCGTGTGGTCCGGGATCTGGCCCGACGTCGTCGGCTTCCTCCTGGAGGAGACGCGATGACCACGCGCACCGAGGTACTGATCATCGGCGCCGGCATGTCCGGCATCGCGCAGGCCGTGGAGTGCGTCCGGCGCGGGATCTCGTTCGTGGTGCTGGAAAAAGCCGACGATCTGGGTGGCACGTGGCGGGAGAACACGTACCCCGGTGCGGCCTGCGACATCGAGTCGTACCTCTACTCATACTCACACACCAAGAATCCGCGGTGGGGCTCGACGTATGCAGGGCAGCAGGAGATCCATGCCTATCTCGGCGAGGTCGCACGGAAGTGGGGCGTGCGTCCGCGCATCCGCTTCGGCACGACAGTCACCCACGCGGAGTGGGACGAGGCACGCGCAGAGTGGCGTACGTCCACATCAGACGGTCAGCTGCACGTGAGCGCCTTTCTCGTGCTCGGGGTCGGCGGCCTGCACGTGCCGAGCGTGCCCGAGCTGCCCGGCGCAGCGGAGTTCCAAGGCGTCTCCTGGCACTCCTCGCAGTGGAACCACGACGAAGATCTGACCGGCAAACACGTCGCACTCGTCGGAGTCGGCGCGTCGGGCGTCCAAGTGGCCGCGCATCTGGCGGAACGCGCGGCCTCGCTCACGATCTTCCAGCGCACCGCGCCATGGGTGCTGCCCAAGGCCGACCTCCCCACGCCCGCCTGGCAGCAACGGTTGTTCCGGCTGCTGCCGATCACGCAGTCGTGGCAGCGGCTGCGCCTGTACCTCCGCCGGGAACGACGCGGCCTTGGTTTCCACAGCAAACCGGACGCGCTCCGAGTGGCAGAGCCGATCGCGTTGCGGCACATCGAGAACCACCTCACCGACCCCGCTCTGCGCGCGCTGGTGACACCGACGTATCAGCTGGGGTGCAAGCGAGTCCTGTTCTCCAACGACTACTATGCGGCACTCGCGCGACCCCATGTCCGCGTGGTCGCGGGTAGCCCGGCGGCGCTGCGCCCCGGCACGGTGGTCGACGACACCGGCACCGAACACAAGGCCGACGTCGTCGTCTACGCGACCGGCTTCGACCTCACCGGGTCGTTCGACCGCATCGACATCCGCGGGATCGGCGGGCAGCGCCTGCGGGACGTCTGGCGCACAGGTCCGCTCACGTACAACGGCGTCACGGTCCCCGGTCTGCCCAACATGTTCATCCTGCTGGGCCCCAACGGCTTCGCGCCCTACACCGGAGCCGTGCACAACATCGAGGCGCAGGCACGATACGTTGTCAAGGCGATCCGTGCGGCCGGTGCGCGCGCCCTGCACGTCCGCGCAGAGGCGACCGAGCGGTTCCAGATCGAGCTGCGCCGACGGTTCGCTCACACCGTCTGGCACAACGCACACTGCCGCAACTGGTACCAAAGCCCGGCACCGGGTGGCACCGTTCTGTGGCCCGGCTCGACCCTGGCGTACCAGTGGCGCTTGCGCAGACTCCGGCGCGCCGACTACCACTTCACCGGGAACGTGGGAGACGGCCGTGCGGGAGCGGCGTGACCTCAGCAGGGAATGTGTCCGACACCTGCGGAGACAGGTATCGGCCGGATCCCGTTGACCAGCTGACTCCGCACGACCGCTCAGCGCCGGCAGCTGGACTTCGCGATCGATCAGCGCGCCTGTCCCGCGGGCTGAAGTGCGGTCCAGGAAAAACGCCGCGCCTGGCACTCCTCCGGGAATGTGCAGTCCTGCCGCGGGGCAGAGCGTTTCGTTCGGTCCCGCGACGAGTCTCGCCGCCTCGGCGCCGTGTTCGCCCAAGACGCACGATCGCCACGTCCCGGCGAGCGCGTCACCTCGATCGGCACCCGCCGCACCCCCGCAGCCACGGCAGCAGCGACAACGCGGCGATGAAGACGAGCAGCCAGAGCTCCGGGGCCGACAACATTCGCTCGGACCACGACACGCCGGAATTCCGCACTTCCAGCAGAAGATCCGTCTGCACGCACCGGAGAGCGACTAACGACCACACTTCGAAACGATGCAGAACGCGGAACAGTTCTCGCACGGGGGCGATGACGGACGCCGTCGTCATCATGAGGGAGACCACCAAGCCGCTGTTGAGCGCGAGGCTCCCAGCGGGACAGACATTCGAGCGCAGCATCAACTCGTTCATCGAGATGAACCACAGAACGGCTGATACAGCCGCGCAGGCCTGCAAGCCGTCGTACCCCCTTGACACCTGTCACGAGCCGTCGTAGCGACCTGCGTCTTCCGATCACGACCGCGAGCCGGTAGGCCGAGTCGGTCCATGCCGCGGCTGCGCGGTGCGATGGCGAACGCGATGTTGGAGAGGGCCATCATCAATCTGGTGTTTTAACGTCGGGTGAGTTCCTCAGCGGGCCGTCGCGTCAGCGGCGGCCCGTTTCTTGTTGTGTGGCTTGGGTTTGGGTGAGCTGGGGCGTTTGCGGTTGACGGGGTGGTGTGGTGCGGGGGTGGAAGTGCGGCCGCGGGGTCGTCCGGGGCCGGGTGTGGAGGATTTCCGGGACTTGGCGGGAGTGCCTCGCGCAACTGCAGGCAGCGGTCCACGGTGTGGTGATCGCACCCGGCCAACGCGGCCGTTGCGGGGTACTGCCCATGAGGTCGTGTGCCTCCAGTCTCCATGATCTCTCTGCCCGCTTCGCCGGCAGACTCTTGTAGCTGGTGGCCTGAACTGCTCACCGAGGAGGTATCTGGCCACCAGCGGGGCAGAGCACCGACCATCTGCGGTGCGGCAAGGCCGCCTATGGGAATTCCCACCGGCCGCCGAGAGAACAGCAGGAAGCACACGTGACAGTGTGAGCGCCACAGCACGTCCCGGGCTCGGTTCGAACCCGGGACGCATCCCGTGGCGCGGAATGTGGCCGACACAAAGGGTGCCGGCCGGGGACCACCGTACGCCCTCATCAGCAGGACTGAGCAGTTCTGCCCCGATTGACCACAAAACAGGACCGAACGTCCACTTCGCCAGGAAGCCCGAATCAGGAGTCGCCGAGCTCATACGCTGCCAGGAATTTTGACTCCCGTGAATGCACCACCTGTGGTATCACCACAGGTGACACCCGCATACAACAGCCGAGACCGTTCCCCCGTTATTCCTCCCGGGTAGGGCAAGTATCGTCCGCAAGGGTGAAATCTACGGCGCAACCGTTTCTGAGCGGCGACGGGCAAACTAGTTTGCCCATCAGACGAGCCGACAACGTCTAAAGGTGCACCGCGAGTGCAACACTCAAGCCGAGACCATCAGGATGGCCGCCAGACCAGATCGAGATCACACTCGAAAACCCCCAGGCGCGCTCCGCCCAAGAGTAAGGTGGTAGTTTCCCAAACTCGCTGAAGTGCCCAGCGATGCTCAAGTGCTCCCAGTCACCAGAATCGAGAACCCTCCATTGGAACGCCTTCGCGCGATCGTTTTCGCAGATGACCAGCTGATCCAGGTAGGCATTGAGACAATGCTGGCGGACGAACGAATAATCGCAGTCACGACCGCGAACGGTGTCGGTGAGTACGATGTGGCCGTCGTAGTCGCGCGATCCGTCGATGACGACACGATTACTCGGCTCGCCCGGATCACCAGCCGAAGCACAGCGCCGATCCTCCTGGTGACCGGGCCAGCCCGCGCATCCACCTTGCGAGACCTGGCGGCCGCGCGGATCCACAGCATCCTCTCCCGCGATTCGCTCGTCGGCACCACGTTGGCCGACACGGTCGTCAACGCGCTCAAGGCGGATGACGTCCTGGAACGCTATGACCTCGCACAGCGCGTGGAAAGACTGCAAGCACAGCATCCGTTCACCGACGAGAACCAGGAATCTCACGACGTTCTGGCGGCACAGGAGGTCGCTGTGCTGAGTCTCCTGGCCGAGGGAATGGCGACGAAGGAGGTCGCGGCCCGGCTGTCGTGCTCCGCCACCTCCGTCAACAACACGATCCAGAGGATGCTCTCCAGACTGGACCTGATGAACCGCGTGCAGGCCGTCGCCTACGCCGTGCGAATCGGCGCGATCTGAAGTGCAGTGCTGTGCTCGTGCAGAAGAGCACCTCACGAGGGTTCACGGACGCATGTCAGCCGAAGTGTTCTTCCAACGCTTGCCCGCCTTGCCGTCACGATGTCCTGTTCACGCGGTGATCACCTGTTCCCGGCCGCTGCCTGGGGGAATCACCCGCACCTCCTCGGCGGTGGCGATGATGTCGGCACCACTGGGCGAGTTGCTGACCACGAGTTCGTCCGACCCCCGCACGAGATGGCTGACCAGGCTGCGCCGATGTGTGGTGCGGCAGGTCAGGCCGTCGGCCTCGCTGTCGGTCACCACCACTGAGTAGAACTCGTCGTGGTCGATGGTCGACCGAAGTACGCCGTCCGCCTGTCTGGGCTCGACTCGCAACTCGGCGGTACCAGAACTCAGCCGTGTCTCTCCGTTGCCGGACACCTCCACGCGAGCATGGCCCGAGGCGAGCACCGTCACCCCGCCTCGCTTTGAGATCACCGAATTGTCCGCACGCGCAACGTGCGCCGACACGGCACCATCCGCGTTCAGAACGGTCCGCAGGTCGCCGCCGTGATCGACCATCGCACCAGTCGGCCACACGGTGGCAAACCATTCATGTTCAACAGACCGCACCGACACCTCGGGATGGCCGTCCACAGCCTGTTCCGCGCTGACCACGCATCGAGTGGTGGTGAGTTTGCCGTCCGCACTGAGATACCAGTCCTCGTGCCCGTCGGCCACCACCACTCGCCCCGTGGAGATCACGAAGTCCTTGCCCGCCCATGCGATCCGCACCCGGTCCGCGATCTCGACGACGAAACCTCCGCCGAGGTCCACCCGCAATCCACCATCCGACCAGAACGTGACGGGGCCGCCAGGTCGCAGCTCCTCGGTGGCGATCACCTGTCGTGTCGCACGGTCCCAGAGCAGCCGTTGGCCGCGCGCATCGCTCTCGACCGTGACCAGCCACTCCGTCATCAGAACGCGCCAGCCGCTGCGAACGCAATCGATCGTGACTCCGGTGCCCGCCACCACTCGCGCGGTACCTGCGGAGCCAGCGAGTTCGACGAGGTTCGCGCACGGATCCAGCCGGAACACGGTCTCTCCGTTCGCCGTGAACACCTCCGCCCGATCGCCCCGCGGCACCCGCACTCCCAGGTCGTCGATCACGGCCAGGGTCGTTGCCGACCCGCCGAACTGGGCGGAGATCGTCGCGCCTCCTGCCACCCCTGCCCGGACAGCTACCGAGTGGAGGTCGTGAAGGGCACTTGCCGCGCTCCCCACGCACCGGACGTCTACCGTGTCATGCCCGTGCTCGGCCGTGAGCAGGGCGGTGCTCGCCAGAACGGACTCGTCCAGGAAATGGACCGCGGCCGCGTCCCCGAGCCTGACATCGTTGTGCGCGAACGAAAAAGTCGTAGGTTCGTCGGCCAGCATGTGTACATCGAGTCGCGGTTCACGAGCATCGGCGTGGCTGACCACTCTCCCGAACGTGCCGGTGGTGACAACACCCAATCTCCCGTCCAGCACCGTCATCAGCTCGTGGACATCATCGATCGGGGTCACGACAGCCGTGACGCTATCCGCGCTCCCCACGCGCTCGATCCCCGCCTTGCGGCGCTGAAACCCGATCACCGGCGAGACAGAGGCACCAAGTTCGCTCACCGTCCACTCCGAGGCACCGAAACCGGTGGCGTCAGGCTGGTTCAACGCTGTCACGGGTTCTCCCCAAACGGTGGGCGAAGGCCAGGTTGACCTGACGGTAGCCCTCGCGCCGCTGACGTGGAAGAAAACCGGAATCATCAGGGTCCGTCACACCATTTTTCTGCTCCATTGATCAGTCGTCGTGAACACGAGGGCAGTTCGCCATGTTCACGACAGCAGGTGGAATCCGTCCCGGGCCACGTCACTTGACCGAAGCGAGACCTTCATCCCGTGACAGAGCAGGCCCCGCGAACATGGAAACCGCGTGCAGATCCGCCTCAGTCAGCGTGCGCGACGCGGCCGTGGTGGCGAGACGCTGGGCCAGCTGGTGTGCCTCCCACGCAGTGGGCTGGCCATCTGCCAGCAGGCCGTACAGGGCGTCGGCCACGGCGGCAGGCACTTCGTGCCCACAGCGGACCAACTGTCGCACGGCGAGCTCGATCAGCTGATCCGATTCGTAGTCCCCGAGGTCCCACTGCTCCGAGAAGCACTCCACGATCGACGCCGAAACGTCGAACAGGCGGCCCAGCGATCGGAGGTCGCCGGACATCACGACGACCGGGCCGGACGGACCGCGCCGCACTGCGTCGACGAACGCGTCCACGGCCTCGGCGCGCTGGTCCGCAGAGTCGGCCGCCCAGTCTCCGTCGGTCTCCAGCAGCAGCACACCGCCATTGGCCTCGCCGAACGCGCTGCCGACCAGACTCTGTGCCTGTCCAGGCCAGCGCGGACACAGATCCCGGCCCAGCGACAACGTCGTGACGTGGCCTGTGCGCACGATGCCCAGCTCCACCAGACTCTGCGCGTACAGCTTCGCGACAGCACTCCGCCCCATGCCTCGTCTGCCCGCCAGGACGACGTTCGCGCGGCGACCAGGTCCCTTGTTCCGCGCCTTGAGGCCGCAGAGGTCCACCAGCGTGCGTCCAGCGGCCTCGCGCACACCGTCCAGTCCCGCAAGCCCGAGGATGCGCTGCCACCCGAGCGTTGCCTCGACCGCGCCCACGGGATTCGTGGCGGCGTCCGGTGTGACCGCGCGAGGCGCGGCCTCGCCGAGCGCAGAGATCTCCGCGGCGAGGTCCTTGCCGGTGAGTCTGCTGAACTCCGTGTCCTTGTCCGGTGGTTCCACGGCAAGCCGTGACGCCTGGTTGTTCACCATGGCCTCGAACAGCTTGCGAGCCACACGACCGTTGCCGAAGGTGTCGTTCTTCGGCACGCGCTCGAAGTATTCGGTGAGCGCGTCCACCGCATCGTCGGTCAGTTCGTAGTAGTGCTTGCGGCAGAGGTTCGTGGTGATGGTGACGAGCTCGTCGACGCTGTAGTTGGGGAACTCGATCGTGCGGGAGAATCGGGAGGCCAGACCGGGGTTGGAGGCGAGGAACTGCTCCATCAGATCGGAGTAGCCGGCCACGATCACCACGATCTCGTCGCGATGGTCCTCCATCATTTTCATCAGTGCGTCGATGGCTTCCTGACCGAAATCAGGACCGCTGCCACCGGATCCGCTCGACAGCGTGTACGCCTCGTCGATGAAGAGCACACCACCCATCGCCTTGGTGACGACCTCGGTGGTCTTGATCGCGGTGGCGCCGATGTACTGAGCGACCAGGTCGGACCGCGCGACCTCGATCATGTGGCCGCGCTCCAGAATGCCGAGCTCGGCGAGCACAGCGCCGTAGAGACGGGCGACCGTGGTCTTACCGGTGCCGGGAGGTCCTGCGAACACCAGATGCCGCGACATGGGAGGCATCGGCAGGCCCATCTGCTGACGCTTTTGCGCCATCTTGATCAGGTTGATCAGCCCCAGGACCTCACGCTTCACCCCTTCCAGGCCGATCAGCGTGTCGAGCTCGGCGAGCGGGCCCTCGAGTTCCGCGCCCATGGCGCCCTCCAGCGTGGGCCGGTCGTCGAGCGGACGATGGGCGTCGACCGCGACCACCTTCGGCCGCGCCGAGGTCTGCGGCGCTGGATCGGTGACCAGGCCGGTGACCGTCAGCCGCTCGTGCTCGACGGCCACGCGTACCGGGCTGCCTCCGTTGCCGGTGCTCGTGCAGTCGGAAACGGTCACGGCCTCCTCGGTGTCCAGCAGCATCCCGTCCCCGGCGCTGCCGGTGATCTCGCATCCGCGCATTTCGCCACGTGAACCGCTGAGCAGATGCACGCCATGCCGCCGAGACGACCGGACCCGGCATCGGACGACCTGCAGGACGCTGCCCGCACCTGCCTTGATACCGTCTTGTTCCGCCTCCACCACCTCGCTGTCCTGGATGGACACGACGGAGTCCTCGATGCCGACACCACCGCCGCGCAAAAACATCGAGGTGAACTCGCCACGTGCTCCGCTGGCGAGCGTGACCAGGTGAGGTACGTCTCCCGTGACACGCAGGTCGTTCGCCTCGCCGTGGGAGTCCTCCAGGAACGACAGCCCTGCGGCGCCGGACACCTTGATCACCGCATCGGTGAGCGCCAGACGTGAACGCCCCTGGACCGTCACCGCCGGACCGGACTTCGGTACAGCGTGGAGCTCGCTGAACCGCACCGACGACTCGCCATCGACCAGCACTGCGCCGTGCGAGCTGCCCTCGATGTACACCGCCACGAACACCGGAGTGGACGCCCCCTCGACCATCACACCGACCGGGCTCGCGGTGATGGCGCAGTTGTCGAACCGCGGCTCCGCGCCGCCGGTGACGTAGACCGCGTTGCGGCCGGCGCCGTCGAAGCGGCAGTCGCGCAGCAATGTTCCGGAACCGGCCGCGATGTGCGCGGACTGCACACCCGCCCCGGTGAACAAGGACTTCTCGACCAGGACCTCGCCCGTGCTGCGCACGTAGAGATCGAGGCCGGCACTCTGGACGACCTTCAGGCCTCGGACCTCGGCACTAGCTTCCTGCTCCACCACCAGGGCGGGCTTGGTGGCCTCCGAGATCTCGCAATCCTCGACCATCAGGCGTCCGCTGCCGTTGACGCAGACACCGTTCCCTGTGGCATTCCGCACTTGCACCTGGCGCAGCGCGAGAACTCCGTCCTGCGCCACGACGACACCCGAGGACTCCACGTCGGCGATCTCGGTGTCCTCGATGCTGCTGGGCAGCGGCGACATGACGACGACACCGGCACCCGTGGTGTTCGTGACGTAGCAACCACGCAGCGCCACACACCCCTCGCCGCGTGCCAGTACCGCGGCCCAAGCCGTCGCCTGCACCTCGCAGTCATCCAGGGCGACCTCGCCGCGTTGGACGTCCAGCACGGCGACCGACTCGTCCTCGCCGAGGAAGATCAATCCGGAGAATCGGGCCGCTGTCGCCGCCACGATCACCGCGCTTCCGGTGCCGGACGCGACCTCCACCGTGCCGGGTCCCTCCTCGGCGGTGATGGTGACCATCCGCGTCACGACCAAGGATTCGTCGTAACGGCCAGGCAGGACGCTGATCGTCGCCCCGTCGCGCGCCTCCCGGAGGGCGGCACCGATCGTCGGGTAACCACCGGGCCGGTCCGAACCGACCACCAGCAGCTGGCGGTTCATCGTTCCTCCTCGTTCGTTCGCACCAGGCCGGGCAGCAGGCTGAACCTGCCTTCGGAAGCCTCTGGGACCCGTGTTTCGGGCGTGGCCTTGTTCCAGGACTCCATCGAGCGACGCAGCGAGTTCAGGGCGAGCTCGTCCAGCGAGGCCCGGTTCTCGGCGACCCGCCCGGACGAGTCGATCTCACCGGCGGCGAGCTCGCGCAGGAGCACCTGCCCGCGTCCGCCGTCCTTCGGCTCGACCAGATCGAGCACCTTGAAGCTCGTACCTGGCACGAACAACACGCGGTCAGCTGTCGGATGCCGCTCGGGTTCGAGCAGCCTGGTCCGCCGCGCGGTCATCGACCAAAGGACGACGTCGACCTCGTTGGCACCGCGCTGCGTGACGCAGGGCTGGCTCAAGGCGTGAACGAAACCCCATTCGGTGAAGAGCTTCCTGCTCCGGTAGAGCTCCCACTCCTTCTCGGTGGGTGATGTGGCGAACACCGCCGCGCCCCGGTGTGACGGCAGCCTGCTCAACCCCGACACCACACATCGCGCGAACGGAACGTGCGGCCCTACTGCTCCCGTTCGCAGCGCCAGGTCGAGCTGGTCGCCCTCACCGGACAGATAGAGCCGGATTGCCACCGCGTCGGTCAGGACCCCGGCGCTGCGCTGCACCGCCCCGTGGAACCCGGGATGCTCGGACATGATGCGGCTGACCGAGTTCGCCACCGCGGCGTACTCACGGGCCAGCGTGCGCCGAAGCCACCCGCGCTCCTCGTCGAGCCCACGCTGCGGCATCAGCGCGGCGGCGGCGGCGGATGGGGTCGGCTGGATCCGGCTGACGACCCTCGGCTCACCTGACGGCCGGGCTGGGGTGGCGGAGACCAGCGGCGGCGCCTCCGGCGCGGCGTCTGCGGGCTGGGCGGTACCGGAACGCGGTCCGACGGCAGGATGCTGCTCGGTCACCGCCGGAGACGCGGTGGTGGACGACCTGGTGGAACGGCCGCGCGGCCTGCGTCTCACAACCGGTCCCGCACTTCCGGTCACCTCCGGCCCACCCGCGACGATGACCTCCGCGACTGGTGGCAACGGGGGAAGCAGACCACCGACCAACGCGGACGGAGTCGCCACGGGCAGGTCGCGTTCGGAGGCCGGCCCACCGACCAGGGTGGGAGGCGGACTTCCCTGCCCGCCAGGAAGGTGGGCGACCGACGCCTGTGCCACCGCCGGGATGACAGGGGTGGCAGGCATGGCACCGCCCGCCATCCCGGCGGTGGGAAGTGGGGCGTCGGTGACTTCCGGTGTGCCCGGCGCAGACTCGGGCTCGTCGGCGAGTCCAAGGGAGACGGCGGAGTAGTCCTGCAAGCCCGCCCCCAGGACGGCGGGGGAAATCCCGTCCACGATCTCGTGGGCTCCGGCGGCCTCCAGTGCCCACGAGGGTCGCATGACGTCCGCTTCGGCAGCCGTCATCGGGGACAGGGCGTCCGGCAGGACGGCATCGAACCGCATGGTCAGAGTCATTTCCGCCGGCGAATCCGGCTCGACCGGCTCGTCCGCGGCCAGCTCGCGCGTCGTCGCGGGCGGATCGATCGCCGCCATGGCCGCGCCGGCTACCTCGGCTCGAGACCGCAGGACGGCATCGGCCCGCACCAAACCGCTCAGGCGGCGCGTCGCGGCCTCCAGTCTGCCGAGCACGTCCGTGGCGACTTCACGAATCACCTCACCCTGGCTGTCCTCGAAGAGCACGAGGTGCTGCTCCGAGTCGGGCAGGGCGGAACGCACCGCAGGCGCGTGCGGGAGTTCACGGTCCGGACGCAGCCACAGGCCAGCTGGCACGACCTCCAGCACCACACCGGGGGCGTACCGGTAGACGGCAGGGGCGACCTCCTCGATGCCGAAGATCGGCTCCCGGTAAGCCGACAACAACGGAACCGTCGCAGTGCCGCCGGATGGTGCGTAGACCAGTTCCTCGGCGAACGCGCGCCAGCCCAGGGTGCCGTCGGCGCGCAGCGTGAACACGTCCGGCCGGGCGCGCGAGCCGACCGGGATGCCGGTGTAGCAGGTGATCCGCTCACCTACAGCGTCCGCGATGGCCTGGCCGACGGCGATGTCCTTGCCAGGCAAGGTGAACGGGCCGAACTGCACCAGTTTCAGACGCTCGCGCAGCTCAGCGGGCAGCCAGCCCCAGAACCGGGTGACGTCGTACATCGAGATCGGAGGCGCCCCAGGGCAACCCAGCACCACCGTGCACACATCGGGCTGCGCCGGCATGGCTTCGATCAGACGCTTGCGGTGTGCGCGTAGAACGCTCTCTGGGCCACAGGGACGCAGCCACACACCGCCTGGCAACGGTTCGGCCACACTGCCCGCGCTGGTGGGCATGACCTCCACCAGCGGCGAGGCGATCTCCCAGGCTGGGCGGGGAAAACGCTTGCCGTCCGCCTTCGGCGGCTTGCCCGGCTGGAAGCGGACCCATCCCGTTCCCCAGCCGGAGTCGACGAACAACGATCCGCCGACGCCGCGCATCACCGCACCGTCGGGCGCGATCACCGTGCGGTTGAGCCGTTCGGACAACCACTGGCCAGCCAGTGCGGTGGTCTCACGCGAACGGCCGCTGATCACCAGACGCACGCCACGGCGTCTACGGGGCATCAGCTTCGCGGCCGACTCCCACACCGCGAACGAACTGTCGACCGGTAGATCGACGACGACCAGTTCGTGCTCGACGTCGGCGGCGAGTCCCAGTGCGAGATCACGGACCTCTTCGCGCAGCAGGTGTTTCGGACGCACCACGAGCGCGTTCCCGATCACGTGGCCGACCAGGTCCCCGTGACCACCGGAGCCCTGACGTTTGGTCAGCAGGCGCATCAGGCTCGTCCCTTCTCGGACACGCCCACGGCGGCCCGGCTCAGCGTCGGCCCGTCGGGGATCTGGTCAAGCACGGTCCTCGGCACTGGACGCGGCGAGACACCCCCGAAGCCCAGAGCGGACACGGTGTCGTCATCAGTCAGTGCGTACTTCATGCCGCGGTCGGTGATGAGGAAGCGGTCGGGCTTCACTCCGGGAGCGGCGGGAGCGGGCACGGATGCAGCCAGCACACCCGTTCCCCCCTTGAGCGTCACGCCCGGCCGCGCGCGGTCGCGGTCGACCAGCACCGGGGTGCTGCGCACCCCGGCTCCGTTGCTCTCCTGCTTGAGGCACAACGCCTTCTCTCCCGCGGGCACCGCTTTCGCCGTCATCAGGTCGGGAATGCGACCGACCAGCGAGGTGTCTCGCGACCTCGGTGCGTTCGCGATCGACGCAGCATCCAGTTCCACCGCGGGTTTTCCAGTGGACGCTTGCAGGAACGCGGCCTCTGTGGCGGAGAGAGTGGCCAGACCGTCGGCGCGCAGGACCGTGAAGTTCTGGGTGCCGTTGCCCACCTTCTGCCTGAACACCGTGCCCACCTGCCGCTGGACGCCACCGATCTCGACCTTTCGGTTCTGGTCGGGGATGTCGGCGGCGTCGAGTTCGGGACCGCTGGGAAGTGCGGCGAGCCAGGGCTCGGGGGCGACCGGAGGGTTCACCGCGCCCAGGCCGAGCGCGACAGTCATCGTTCGGCTCGCCAGCTTCATCTTGCCGCTCTGGCGAACGATGTACTCAGTGCCGTCCTTGGACGCGACCCAGATGTACTCGTTGTTGCCGAACGCGGTCATGGGCAGGCCGGTGTCAAAGCTCATGCTCGGTACCCCATCTCGCAGCTCGGAGGGAGGCAGGCAGGACACCCACGGCGTGTTCACCAGTGATTTCGGTGAAGGCACCGGGTCCGGAGCGTTCGGGACCCCGATCGGCGTGACAGCTCGTGGAAGGTCCTGCAACGAGGCACGCGAGATCATCTCGATCTTCGCCCCGGCTCCCTGCAGCAGCATCGCGGAAGCGTGGTTCAACACCGGCACGAGCTGGCCTCCCCGGTACACGAACCGGGTACCGCTCTCCTTCTCGACGATGATGACGTTCGGCTTCGCCCAGGCCGTGTTGCCTCCGGGGTACATCAGGCCGTACACCCAGAACCCGATGCCCGCGAGCAGCCCGAGCACCAGCCCGAGCACCAGCCCGAGCAGGGCGCGGCGAGCCGGTGGTTCGCTGTAGTTGGTGTCCCCCAGCAACAATGCGGCGCTCATGCGGCCGACGAGCGCCTGGTACGCGTGGACGTGGTCCTTCTTGGTCTGCACTTGGCTTCACCCCGCCAGACCGCGAACCCAGGCGAAGACGCCCAGCGCGTGCAGCACGAACGGGACAAGTGCCAGACAGACCACGTTCTCGAGCACATCAACCATGTGCGGCCAGATCGGCAGAACGCGGCGGTGTGCTGGCCGAAGTGCCGCCATCACCAGCAGCAGTGCACAGATCAGGAGAGTCGCGGTGCCGGCCACCCGCGTCGCGTCGCTCACTTCCCCGAGAACACCGAGCGAGAGGAGCAGGAGGCCCCATGCCCCGGCGACCGCGAGCGCCGTGCGCTGGCCGGTGTTGAGGTACTCCCTCGACCGCAACAGGATCGCGGCGGAGAGCAGACCTGCGAGCGTGAAGCTCAACCACTCGGGTTCACGCAGGAGGTACCAGAACGCGACCACGAAGAGCACCGACGAGCCGATCGTGAGGACGCTGAGATACCGGTCCGCGATCGAAGTCCGCGCGATGACCGTCGCGGCGGGCATCGGCTCGATGTCGATTTTCATCTCGTCGGCGTTGCGCGGAAGCTGCGGCCCCCGCAACCGCGCCGCCCGCGTAGCGAGCTTCGGCGCGAACAGCAGCAACACGAAGAACACGACCATGATCAGGGTCGCGGCCTGCAAGGCGGTCAGCTCGAAACCGATGTGCAACCACATCGCGAGCATCGCGCCGAAGCCGCAGACAGCGGCACAGCCCAGTGGCACGATCGGCAGTTCACGCGCGAAGAGCCGCTGCACCAAGAGCAATGCGGCAGCGGCACAGCCCATGACCGCGCCACCGAGCAGAACCGACCACGGCGGGAGTGACAACGCGTCCGTCACTCCCGCGTTGGCGACCAGCGCGGCCAGGCCGGCGAACACGCAGCAGGCGACGCCGGCGATCGCCGCGAGCCCTCGGTCCTCGACGGTACGTGCGACCAGCACCGCGACCACTCCCAGCACCAGCGCGAGCACGCCGGCTGTCAGCGCGGCGAAAGCGGTGACGACGTTGAGGAACAACGACGTCGCGATGGTGGCGAGGACGATCGAGGTGAGAGTGAGGAACACTCTGCGATTGACCTCGGGGCTCCAGCGGTCGCCGAGCCGGTTGACCGCGGTGGCCATTCCCTCCGCCACATCGTCGAAGTCCAGTTCGGGAAACGGGTCTTCTGCACGTGCGAGGTAGAACTGCTCGCCGTCGAGCCAGTCGAGCGTCTCCGGGGTTCCGTCCTGGTCGAACGGCGCCTCGCCGAGGCGCTGCAACACCCACGACCCGTATCCGTCGCCATCGGCCTTGCGGTCCGCATCGCGCACCACGTGTCGCACCAGAGTGGGAAGCAGGACCGCCACACTGGTCGACACCGGCACGGCCAGGTCGGCGCGGCCATTCGGGCCGTGCACCGTGATGCGGCAGAGTTCGGACGTCCCGGTCACAGTCCCTCGTTCCCCGACGCGGCCGCGGGCACTGTGGCCCGGCCCGGCACCGCGTCGTTCTGAGTGGTGCCCACCGGCACCAGTCCGGTCTGGATCAGCCTGACGCCGCGTCGCGTCACCAGCTGCGCGCGGCCGGGAGGAAGGGTGCGTGGTGCCGCCTCACCAAGGAACTTGCCCTCCTCCTTGGGATAGGAGAAGAGCAGGCCCGGCGTGCCGAGCTCCCACAGTCTGCGCAGGATCGGATCCATCATGCCGCGCATGGCGTTGGCACTGCTGCGTGCGATGACGACGTGAAGTCCGATGTGGACACCCTGCGCCAGCAGTGGGAGCAGGGTGTCCATCGCGCTGCCCCTGCCCATGCCGGCGTCGAGCAACTCGTAGTCGTCGACGACGACGAACAGTTGTGGTCCCTCCCACCAGTCGCGGCGGCGAAGCTGCTCGGAGGAGATCTCCGGGCCGGGAACCCTTTTGTGCAGGGACACTGCGGCCTTGGTCGTGAGGTCGGTGAGGGCGTCGGAACTGACGACGTGGCCGATGCTGTACTCGGCGGGCACCATTCCGTCGAGGTCGCGACGCGAGTCGCCGACGAGGATCTTGGCCTCGCCCGGCCGGTAGCCCTCCACGATCGAACGCAGGACCAGGCGCAACGCGTTCGTCTTCCCGGTCTCCGCGTCGCCCATGACGAAGAGGTGCGGCAGCGCGCTGAAGTCGTGCCACACCGGGTTGAGCCGCTGCTCGTCCAGACCGAGGCAGATCCGCAGGTCGCCGTCGGGCTTCGGCAGGTCCACCACAGGGAGGCGCAGGGGCAGCAGCCGCACGCCCGGAGCGCTGCGGCCCGGCCAGAACGTCCGGACCTCCTCGACGATGGACTTGGTGGCGCCTGCCAGGTCTTCGGTCTCCGACGATCCGTCGAGCCGGGGCAGCGCGGCGAGGAAGTGGAACCCGGTGCTGGTCAGCCCACGCCCTGGCTGGCTCGGCACGGTCGCAGCCTTGCGGCCCTGCACCTCGGATTCCATCGAGTCACCCAGCCTCAGCTCGAACCGGGTGCCGAGCACGTCACGCAGCCACGGCCGGATCTCCGACCAGCGGGTGGAGGAGACCACGAGGTGAATGCCGAACGAGAGGCCACGGGCGGCGATCTCGGTCAGCTTGGTCTCGAGGTCGTCGAAGTCCTGGCGCAGAGTGAACCAGCCGTCGATGACGAGGAACACCTCGCCGTGCGGGTCGTCGACCCGTCCACTGCGCCGCGCAGCGCGGTAGTCTGCCATCGAGTCGAACCCGTGCTCGGCGAACGCGCTCTCACGGGTCTCCATGACTTGCACGACTTCCTCGAGCGTGCGGACGACGCGATCCCGCTCCATTCTGGTCGCAACGGAGCCCACGTGCGGGAGTCCGCTGACGGACATGATGCCGCCACCCCCGAAATCCAGGCAGTAGAACTGGACGTCCTCCGGTGTGTGGGTCAGCGCGAGGCCGAGGATGAGCGTGCGGAGCAACGTCGACTTGCCGCTCATCGGCGCGCCGACGACACCGACGTGACCGTCGGCGCCGGAGAGATCTGCCACCAGCAGTTCTCGCACCTGCTCGTACGGCAGGTCGACCAGGCCCACGGGCACTCGAAGGCGGCCCCGCATCATCGGGTCGTCGACCGTCATGCCCAGGCTGGGATCCGGCAGCACGCTGGGAAGCAACGAGTCCAGCGGCGGGGACTCCGCCAGTGGCGGCAGCCAGACCTGGCGTGCGGCGGGGCCGACACCCTCGAGACGCCCGATCATCACCTCGACGAGACTCGGCGCGTCCTCGGCCGGGGTCTTCGCCTTCTCCTCGGCCTCGTGCTCGGCGGAGTCGTCCTGGGCAGTGGAACGGAGCCGCTGCGCGCTGGGGTTCGGCACGGTGTAGAACGGGACGATCTCACGCGCGGCGATGGCTTCCTCGCTCGGCGCGTCGCCCTCTGGCGCTGTGGTGAGGCACGGACCCGACACGTACGCGCTCTTGAATCGCACCAACGTCGAAGTGTCGATCTTGAGGTAGCCGTTGCCGGGTCCGGACGGCAGCTCATAGGCGTCGGCGACACCTATGACACTGCGGGACTCCATCGAGGAGAACGTCCGCAACGCGATCCGGTAGGACAGGTGACCTTCGACGCGGTGGATCCGTCCCTCGTCGACGCGTTGCGAAGCCAGCAGCAGGTGCACGCCGAGACTGCGGCCCAACCGTCCGATGGAGACGAACAGATCCATGAACTCGGGTTTGGCGCTCAAGAGTTCGGAGAACTCGTCGACGACCACGAGCAAGGTCGGTAGCGGTGGCAGCTGGCCACCGGTCAGACGCGCCTTCTCGTACTCGAACAACGAGGAATAGCCGGCTTCCCTGAGGATCTCCTGGCGCCGGGTCATCTCACCGTTGAGCGAGTCCTGCATGCGGTCGACCAGCGGCAGCTCGTCCGCCAGGTTCGTGATCACCGCGGAGGTGTGCGGCAGCTTCTCCATGTTGAGGAACGTCGCGCCGCCCTTGAAGTCCACCAGGACGAGGTTGAGAACTTCCGACGAGTGCGTCGCGGCCAGGCTGCACACCAGTGTGCGCAGGAGTTCGCTCTTGCCGGAACCGGTGGCGCCGATCAACATGCCGTGCGGGCCCATGCCGCCCTGCGCGGACTCCTTGAGGTCGATCTCGACGACCTCGCCGTCCTCGGTGACACCGATCGGTACCTGAAGACGGAAGCGTTGCGCGGATTTCTGCCGCCATTGGGCATTGACGTCGAACGTGTGCACGTCGCGGATACCCAGCAACGTGGTCAGCTCGAAGTCGTTCTCGAACGGACGGTCGACGATGTCGACCGTGCCACTGGTGCGTTTGGGAGCAAGCAGCCGGGCCAGCACGTCCGCCTGTGTTGTGCTGAGCGCGTCGGCGGTCGCGGTGCCCGTGTCCTCTCCAGCCGGGTAGGTGACCTCACCGTCCTGGCAAGTGAGCCGGAGCACCTTCGCGCCACCGGGCAGCGCACCGGTGGCGTCGAGGAGAACCACGTTGCGCAGTCCGGGTCCGAGCAGCGGTGAGTGCTCCGGGATGGAGGCGAGGTGCGCGACGACCACGACGAACGGTTCCGCCGTACCCGGCAGCACCGCCTTGTCGTGATCGCCGCGATCGGTGACCTCGGTGCCGATCAGTTCGATGAGTTCGTCGTGTTCACAGGTCAGCATGCGCAGCGGGCCTGCGGCGTCACGGTCCGCGGGGTGCGCGGTGTGCGGCAACCACTTCACCCAGTCCCAGTCGGCCTGGTTCTGTGGCGCGGTGAGGACGGCAATGCGCATTTCGTCGGGTGCGTGGAACGTGACGAGCTGAGCGATCATGGCACGCACCAGTCCGGCCGCCGTGTCCGGATCGCCCGCGAACTCGACGCTCGTGAAGCTGCGCAATCCCACGGAGATCGGGATACCGGTGACGGTCCGGTATGTCTCACTGAAGCGCCGCAGGGAAATCGCGCACAGCGGTTCAAGATCCTCGATGGGCTTGGTGGACGGCGGTGAGAACTCCATCGCCGCCTGTTGCACACCGAGACCGATGCGCACGCGTCCGAAGTCGTCGTGGCTCCCCCGCCGCTCCCACAGCCGGGCACTGGTGGCGATGTTCCACAGCCACGACGGATCGGGGTTGTTCCACGCGACCGCAGTGCGCTGCTCGTCGCTCTTCTCCCTGGCACGGCGACGCAGCTGGGAGATGTAGCGCAGGTAGTCCCGGCGTTCGGCGTTGAGCTTCTTCTTCCGTTCACCGCCGCCGCGCGCCAGTTGGCTGATCGCCATGCCCACCATGCCCAGCGCCATGGCACCCGACATGATGATCATCAGCGGCGACCCGCCGCCTCCGGTACCCATGTTGGAGAACATCAGGACCATGGCGATCGGCCCGAGCGCCATGGGCACCATCATCAGCACGGAGTTGTAGTCGCGTGCCGCCGACTCCGGCACCACCGGTGGTTCCTGGAGATCCTCCTGGCCCTCGGGCATCTCCGGCCCGGCGAGGCGGGGTCCGCGCTTGACGGTGACCGTGCTCATTCGATCACGCCCGGCCTCTTGGCCGCGATCGCTCCGGCCGCCCAAGCGGTGTCGTCCTGCCTGAGCAGATCGGCAGCCGTCCGTTCCTTCTCCTTCTCGGCAGCCGCCTCTTCCGCAGCGCGTGCCTCCTCCTCCGCTTGCCTCGCCTCCGCCGCACGAGCCTCGAACTCCTCGTCCCCACCGCAGGTCTGGGCGTCGTCGTCGAAGTGGAAGCGCGGCAGGAACAGCTCGTCATCCTCGTCGTACACGGTCTCGGTCACGCCTGCCGTCGAGCGGGCCGCGGTGTGGTTCACCGACCAGCCCCACGGCATGGTTTCCCGCAAGGTGTAGTCGGGCGTGAACGGCTCCTCGGCATCGGCCGCACCGGAGTTCAGTGCCCACGGCAGGACCGTGGCACCGGCACTGTCCCAGGCGGCGAAGTCCTCGTCCGCGTCGTCCGGACGCACGACAGCGACCCGGCCGTCGTCCGAGGGCTCCGGCACGACGAGATCCAACGGCGTTCCGGATTCTGCTCCTCCTGCCCCGTCGATCGGTGCCGACACGTGGTCCGGCAGAAGAGCCGCGCCACCGGTCACGACCGTCTCGTCGCGATCACGGTCGTCGGGAACAGGACCCTGAGCGCTCTCCCAGGCGGCACTCTCGACGCCCGGCAGAGCGGAGAAGTCGGTCCTCCTCATTCGGTCAGGCGTGCCGACGGGCGTGTTCGCCCCGGTAGGGGTACCCAGGGCGGATACACCTTGCCACGCTGAGGTCTCCGAGACGGGAAGACCTGACGTGCCGGGGTTTGGCACAGCCCAGTCCTCACTTGCCGCGCCAGGGGCGGCACCGATCTCCGGATCACCGACGCCCGGCAACTCCGCACCCCGCCACGGCTCA
>NZ_JBEXJN010000018.1:0-88795 GCF_040609115.1 Lentzea sp. NPDC004782 | reverse complement strand
CAACCTCACCACCGATCAAACCCGACGCATCCGAACGCTCACCAGCACCCGCACCCGCACCAGCACCCGGCGACATCGGAGCCATCGGAGCCATCGGCGGCATCATCTGCATACCCGGCACACCAACACCAGACGCCCCATCACCCACCGGCGACGACGACGCCCACCGCTCAGGCACCGCACTGTCCACACCAGACCCAACCACCGGATCACCGACACCCGCCAACCCCGCACCCCGCCACGGCTCAACCTCACCACCGATCAAACCCGACGCATCCGAACGCTCACCAGCACCCGCACCCGCACCAGCACCCGGCGACATCGGAGCCATCGGAGCCATCGGAGCCATCGGCGGCATCATCTGCATACCCGGCACACCGGCCGCACGACGGTCATCTGCCGCCATGCCGTCAGGCGTGCCACCTGCGGCCCAGTCCGCGGGCATCGACGTTTTCGGGAGTGCCGGCGGCGCGAACGGGGCGACAGGTTCGAGGCCGGAGTCTCCAGGCTTGGGAATGCCTGAGCCCGTTTCGGCAGAGCTGGGCTTGGGCGCGTTGAGGCCGCTGCCAAGGCCACTCGACGAGGGGGGAAGGGAAGCCGAAAACGGAGCCGGAACGAAGGGCGCGGCGCTGGGAACACCGGAAAGCGGCGCACCGGAAGCATCGAACGGCTGCGGCGAGAACGAACCCCCCTCCGGCACACCCCCACCATCAAACGCACCGGGCGAACCCGGACGCGGCGCACCGGAAGCGTCAAACGGCTGCGGCGAGAACGAACCCCCCTCCGGCACACCCCCACCATCAAACGCACCGGGCGAACCCGGACGCGGCGCACCGGAAGCATCGAACGGCTGCGGCGAGAACGGGTTCGCGTTCAAATCGGACAGCGTGCGGACGTCGAACGGCTGCGGCGGAGTGATGCCGCTCCCGTTGGGATTCGGTACCTCCGGCCCGTTGAACTTGAGTTCCGGTAGCGGCTTGGGGTTTCCTACGAGGTCGGGCAGCCGCTGTGGCTTGCTGTCGAGGCCGGGGCCAGGCGGATTGGGCTGCGCCCCCAGCGGGTTCGGAGTGCTGATGGGGACCAGTTCCGTTTCGAATCGCGTCTGTTCGTACTGGGCCGCCAGAATCTTCAGCACTTTACGCATGTCCGCGTCGAGCATCTGGACGATCTCGGGGAACAGGCTCACCCGGATCAGCCCGTTGTCCATCACAACGCTTTGCCCTTGACTGCGCAGCCAGTCCGGAGGGCGCATCCGCTTGGCTTCGTTCGCGTAATGAACGTCGATCGCCTGGACTGTTTGCTGCGCCCACTTGAGGTAGTCGCTGGAACGCAGCAGCTGCTCGGGAACCGAGTTGATCCGGGCCGGACCTCCGCGGAGCTGTTGAGCGTGGCTTTCGAAGGACTTGGCGAACTGGTCCATGAGGGCCAGAAAGGACTTGGCCGCCTCACCCTGCCAGGGCCCTCCCTCGCCGGCGAGCGCCTCCGCCTGGGCTTTCACCTGCTTTCCGACGATGCTGAGCGTTTCCTGCGCCATGTGAAAGTTCAGGCCCGCGTTGTAGAGCGTCCTCGGGTCGGACAGGTTGATGCTGGCGTCGAGTCTGGTGCCCTTGCCGACCGCAGCCGCTCCGTAGATCGCGGCCTTGATCTCCTTCCAGCCCCACCTGTCGTAATCCGCCCTGGTCGTGGCCGCTCCGTCACCAGTCGCGATGACGGCACCATCCTGGTTCTGGAATCCCGCTGTCGAGCTGTCAGCCATGTCACGGAGCTTTCCTGTCGGCGGCCGGTGGCCAGTGCTGGAAGGGCGAGGTGCGGCGGATCGTGTCGCTGATCGTGTCGCTGGGTCAGATCAGGCGGAAGTAGCGGGAGCCGGAGCCGCCACGGGAGGCGGGGCGGTGCCTGGGGATGCGACGACGCCAGGCACAGCGGCGGGAGCGGCGACACCCGTGGCCCTCGCTATGTAATCCTTGGCGCTCTGGATGTGGTCTCCGAGGTCGCGACCAGTGGCCTTGTTGAGCTCCTCGGCCGACTTGTAGGCGGCAGCGAGCTTGTCGAGCTCGTCCGCGGTGACGGTGATGGCCTGGATCGCCTTCACGATGAAGTCGAGCGTGGCCGGCTGAACCGCCGTGCCCTTGCCCCCGCTGCCCCCGGTCACCTTGATGACCAGTTCGTGGGCATCGAAGAACGCACCGGGAGCGAGCTGCACGGCCCCAATCTTGCTCTGGACGTCCCGGAGCGGAGTGATCAGCAAACGAAGGTTTTGCGAGAAGACCTTCAGCGCCTCGGTGCTGACCCGGATGCCACTGGTCGCGTTCTTGTCACCGCCCGCGGCCTTCGGCAGGTAGTCCTTGTACTTGTCCTCGTACTGGCTCGCTGGCGGTGGCGACAAGGTGTCTGAAGGACCAGACGTGTTGCCGTCGTACGGGCGGGCTGTGTTGTCACTCTGCGGAGCAGAGTTGCTCCCGCCAGGCTTCTGAGATGCAGTCGGTTCTTTCGGTTGACCGTTCATATCAACCATTGCAATCACTCCCTCTGAAGAACGGCTTGCCGAACCTCGGTGTGGTGCCACCAGGGAATTCCGGTGGCACCACACCGATTCACTTGACGCTGTAGCCGCCCCAGGCGTTCATGCCGGCGCGCTCAACGTCCAGGTAGCTCCCGGTGATGTTGTTGAGTGTCGCCTGCGCGCCGTTCAGGCTGCGGTGCATGCGCACGGCGGCCGCATCCCACTGGCTCCTGGCCTGCTCGTAGATGTGCTTGGCGCCGTCGTCCCAGTCCCCCAGGGTGGCACGGATCTGCCGGTCCATGCTCGCCAGTTCGGACTCGAGACGGCTGGTGATCGCGGCCATCTGGTCGCACACCGAGTCCGCCATACCGCGATTGAAGGTGTAGGTGTAGCCGGCCATTGCAAGGTCCTTCCGAAGTGTGGAGCCGAAGTGGTCGCGAGGGGCCTACAGGCCCTCCAGTCCAGGCCCGACGGGCATGCGAGCCGCGAGGTCGTTGTTGTACGCCTCACCGTTCGTGATGACACGACGGTTACCGTTCATCACTTCGATCATCTCGCCGAGCTTCCCGATGATGTAGTTGCAGTCGGACACCCACCCGTCCATCGAGCGATGGAAGGTCCGCGAGGCTTCACCGGTCCAAGTGCTGCGCAGCAGGGAGAGTTCCTGATCGACCTGGTTTACTCCGGCGCGGGCGATGGACTGCGTGTTGCCGAGATACGTCGCAGCCTGGTGCATTCCCGGGGTGGTGGTGGTTGACGTTCCGGACATTGGCATCTCCTCAGTGAACGAACTTGTTCAGGTTGCCTGGCGCGGGCAGCCCTCCAGGCAAACCCCACCGGAACAGAGAAGAGCACATGTCTCTCGTCTCATTCACTCCTTCGCCGTATTGATGCCCATCCACACCACGACCGCGACACGTTCGCCCATGGAGCGGACCGCCACCGAGCAACGACTCGAAGGAACAACGAGTGCGGACGAACGGGCAGGCCTCGCGCCCACACCTGGATCTGCATCTGCTCACAGGGAACGCTTGAGGCCGCGTCTCAGATGTTCACCGCCAAATCCGGCGCGGTGAAGTCCGCTGATGCACGAACACACCAGGAGGAACCGTGAAGAAGCTGGCGGGCGGTACGGCCTTGACGCTCGGCCTGCTCACCGCCTCCGCTACGCCCGCGTTGGCGGACAGCTGGTACTACACCGGATACTGGTACTACAGCGTGGAGGGGTGCGAGGCGGGCTACCAGCAGATGCTCCCGCCTGGCAGCCATACCGACCTGCCACACGAGTGCAGGTACAACGCGGGCGGCAACGTCTACGAACTGTGGCGCTTCCGGCTCTGACTCCTTTCGCCGGTGTTCGGTTCTGCCATCGCGCATCAGGGCTGCCGGGCAGGCGGCCCGTCCGGCAGGGCGGCCGCCCGCAGCACAAGAGGTCCACAGTGGACTTGTTCGGCCGAGGCGCCATGACGCCTCTGGTTGTGGCCCTTCTGACTTCACCGGGTGGGACGGCGGCGGCGTCAGAAGGGCCCTGAGCCCAGCCGACGACGCCGTCTGCGTTCGCTCAACGCAACAGGCAAACCCAACCGGCAGCTTTGCGATTCCGGAAAGCTGCCCCCCGCCGAAGCTGGAGATCAGTCAACTTCGCACGGTTCCATGGCACCATGACCTCGCAGACAGTCTGGACGACCATCCGCCCAGCAGCCACCAACCAAACGCGCCGCGAACTCGTCCGGGTCATGGTCCAGGCGTCCGACCCGCTCGTCACCTCGGGCATCACCACCACGCTGCACTCGATTCCCGGCATCGCTCTCGTCGCGGAGCCGAGCTTGGCGGAAGTGGTGGTGGCCGTCGCCGACTCGTCACTGCCCGCGCTTCACACGCACGGCAGCCTCCGCATCGTCCTCATCGCCGACGACGTGCGCCATCCCGGCCTTCTGGCCGCGGTGGAACACGGACTGATCGTGCTGGTGCCACGCATGGAGGCAACGCATCAGGCGCACCTGCTACGTGCCATCTCCGCAGTTCACCGCAGTCACGGCCACGTTGCTGCCGAACACCAGAACAGCCTGCGGCAGGTCCTGCTGGAGTGGAGTGAGAACGACCCCCGGTCTACCGGCCCTTCATCCGAGGACCTGTCCCCGCGAGAGGTCGAAGTGCTCCGGTTCCTCGCTGCCGGCCTCGACACCAGCGAGATCGCCGAGAGGCTCATCTACTCCGAGCGAACGGTCAAGAACGTGTTGCACAACCTCCTCAACAGGCGCAACCTCCGCAACAGGGCACACGCCGTGGCCTACGCCCTACGACAGGGTCTGATCTGACGCACCGCCGGTCACCCCGACAAGCTCACGTTCGTCCCTCAAGCACCACGACAGAAACAGCAGTTCGGGCAGCAGCGACCGAAGCAGGATCACCGTGCGCGTCGCCTTCTTCTCCCCATCGATCATCAACCGATGAGGATCGTGTGAGACGAGCACATCGCCGATCAAGCGACACCACGCATCGATGTCCGATGCACCTCTCAACACCACCACGGCATCGGCCATCGGCAACGTGACTGCCACGCGCCGAGCAGCTCGCACCGTGTCATTCAGGCACTCCACGGCATGCCAGGCGATTTCCCAGTCGGCGGCAGTCACAGGTAAGTGATCACTTACGATAGCGACGAGCCGTTGGTCGGTCAGCGGACCACGCGGCACCAGCCTGCCGATGCCCAAAGCGCCGCCACCAACCCAGACACAGCCTCTCAGCCCGAATTCGGCCAGCCGGACGACAGCGTCCGCACAGAACCTCAACGTGGTGATTTCCTCCTGGGTGAAGACTCCGACGACCATCTCGTCACCACAGCGGTCCCACCGAGCCATTAACTCACTCTCCGTATCCGGTTCGACGCACCCTCAGCACAGTCAAACGAAGCCAAACGAAGGTTTACCAGGAAATCGCGAGCGTAGGGCGACACAGCGCCAAGTGCCCCCTTCCGTCCACCTAATCCTGCCCTGGCCAGGAGGCCAGGACGGCGAAACTCGAACCAGCTCCCAGGTCCCCGGCTCGGTGACCCACCGACCCGTGCACGACAAGGCATCCACCGGGCCTGGCGGCAGGCAGGTCCGGGGTGAGTGCACGCTCCGAAACCGCCGGCGTGCCGTGACCTCCCCCTGGCTCCACCAGGTTGAGCCAGGGGGTCAACGCTGTCACCCTGCGTCTCTCCGCGAACGCTCCGCTGCACCCCCTGGGGCTCCGGCAAAGTCTGTGGCGTGGATGCAGGGCGGGCGCGGCGAAAGCGCACGGGTATCACCAGCGGACGGTGAAGGACGTGCCGGTCGATGGCCGCCAGGTTGTCGTCCGCCTGCGCGTACGGCGGCTGGTCTGTCGGCTCGGAACTGCCTGCGGCAGACGTTCCGAGAACAGATTCCCGGACTGCTGGAACGCCATCAGCGCCGCACGGTGCGGCTTGTCCGGCAGATATCCCCATGTAGCGCAAGAGTTATGTGGCCGGGCGGCACGCCTGGTCGGCCTGCTCGCTGTACCCGCCGCCGCCAGCGCTACGCCACGATCATCACCGATGCCGAGACCGCCGACGTTCCGCGGCCCTGCCCGGTCGCGACGCGGCCACCCAGGAGTCGTGGCTGCGCGAGTCCCCCGGTGTCGAGGTCGTGTGCCGGGACGGCTCGGCCACCTACGCCGAAGCTGTCCGCCGAGCCCTGTCCGACGCGGTGCAGGTCAGTGACCGATGACACCTACGGCGCAATCTCTGCGACAAGATTCTGCTCGAGGTACGCGTGCACGCCGGATGCTGGGCCACCGTCAACCCGCCCCGTCCCGGCGGCGTTCACGAGCAGACCATTCGCGAACGCTGGAACAAGGTCCACGACCTACTCGGCCACGGGGTCGTCTGCTCAACTGCTCCCTCCGCCTCGGCGTGGCCCTGAAACACCGTCAAACGCTACGCCCGCATGCCCGAACCTCAGGCCCTGCGCATCACCCCGACCTACCACCCGCTCCCACCTGATCATCTGCGTGCCCGCCGCGCGGCCGATCCCGCGGTCCCTGTCACTCACCTGCACGCAGAGATTCGCGAACTGGGCTACACCGGCAGTGCCACCCTGCTGGTCCGCTACCTCAACCAGGGCCACGCCGAAGGCGACCGCCCCGTCACCCCAGCCGCCTCCTGCTCACCAAACCCGCGAACCTGCGCCCGAACGACACCACCCTGCTGAAGAAGATCGCCGCAGCCTGCCCCGAGATGACCGCACTCGCCAATCTGGCACGCGGCTTCGCCGCACTGCTCACACCGGCTGCCGGCAACGACGTGAAACTCACCGAGTGGATCGCGCAGGCCCGCGCCGTCGATCTGCCGCATATACGCAGTCTCACCAACGATCCCGAGATCGACCGGTCCGCTGTGGACGGTGCCGTCACCTGGCCCTACCACAACGGCCGCACCGAAGGCGCCAACACCCGCACCGAGAGAATCATGAACAAATACACGGACGCGCCGGATTCAGCCTTCTCCACCACCGCATCCTCCTACCCTGACAGACAGCCGGCATCACCACCGACTACGGGCCAGAGCCCTTCGCATGACACGCCCCAGCCCCTCGATCGGGGCAAGCCCGGCAGCAAGATCCACGCGATGAGCGACCGCGGCGGCATCCCGCTGACCGTGGCCATCTCCGCGACCAACCGCAACTACCACCTCGAACTGGAAACCGCCGTCGACGGTCTGGGTCCCGGTCAAGGGGCTGGCCGGCAAGCCTCGCCGACGGCCGCACAAGCTGCACGCCGACAAGGACTACGACTACCCGTCCTGCCGCACAGCGTTGCGGCGCCGGGGCATCATCACCCGGATCGCCCGCAAGGGCATCGAGTCACCCAAGAAGCTGGAACGCCACCCCTACGTCATCGAACGAACCCTGGAGTCGGTTTCCCGGTTCCACCGCCTGGCACGCCGCTACGAACGCAAAGCCGCCCACTTCCTGCCATTCGCCCAGCTGGCCTGCACGGTGATCCGCTACCGCCGAATCATCAAGCCGGACCTGCTCACCCACAACAACCCCCAATGAGATGCGGCCTAAGCTTGAGCCAAGGGCAATGCAGACACGTTGTCACGCACCTCACCTCCGGCCGGACTGCTCAACACGATCGACCGCGATGCGGAAGGCCAGGCATTCCATCCTCGACTACCTCGACCCCGCCACCTACGAAGCCAACCGCAATCCCGCTTCCTCACTTCAGTTCAGGTTGACCAGACCTTGTCGACTTGTCCGTCTGAACGGACAAGTCCACCTCAACCCGCGAGTGACCACAATGGACAGTGTTGACAGCCAGGCGCACACCGTGGCGAAACCGGACAAGCCCCGGATGTCGCCGATCTGCTGACGATGGATGCGGCGCCGAAATCGTCTCTGAACTTCTTGCTGACAAAAGGAGAAGTGCTCCGCGGGCACGATGTGAGCACGCCCTGTGGGTGTCCGAAAGGGCACAGAGCACAACCCTCACGTCCGGATCGCTTGACCACGATCATCGCTGGCGGGCAGGTTTCACACCCGCACGTGGTGACCGCCGTTCCATTGCCGTGGAGGTCCGACCCGCATGACCGAGCCAGCGCTGGACGTTCATCTTACGCCCGAGTACGCGGCGCAGGCGCTCCGCGCGGACGTGCGCGCGGGGCTGACCGCGTACCCGAAATGGCTTTCGCTGAAGTGGTTCTACGACACTGTGGGCAGCGCGTTGTTCGAGGACATCACTCGACTGCCCGAATACTATCCAACCCGCGCCGAACGTGAGGTGCTTGCCGAACGGGCCCAGGAAATCGCGCGGACGACCGGCGCGTACGCGCTGGTCGAGCTGGGCTCCGGATCATCGCAGAAGACCCGGTTGTTGCTGAGCGCGCTCAGCCAGCACGGCAGTCTCCGTGAGTTCGTACCACAGGACGTCTCGGTGTCGGCGCTGACCGAGTCAGCGCGCGCGATCCTTGCGGACTATCCGGGACTCATCGTCCGCGGCGTGGTCGGAGACTTCACCCAGCACCTCCGCCTTCTGCCCGGCGAGTCACCGCGTGTGGTGGCGTTCCTCGGCGGCACGATCGGCAACCTGCTCCCCGACGAAAGAGGAAAGTTCTTTCGGATGGTGCGCGATGTGCTGCAGCCTGGAGAGTGGCTGCTGCTCGGAACGGATCTGGTGAAGGACCCCGAGACGTTGGTGCGTGCCTATGACGATTCGCAGGGCGTGAACGCGGAGTTCAACCGCAACGCGTTGAGCGTGATCAACCGGGAGGTCGGAGGTGACTTCGACCTCGAGGCGTTCGAGTACGTGGCGCTGTGGAACGCCGAGCAGGAGCAGATCGAGTTGGGGTTGCGCGCCAAGCGGGACATGCGAGTCACACTCACCGAACTTGGCCGGACCGTGGAGTTCCGCGAAGGAGAAGAGCTGAGGACAGCGGTGTCCGCAAAGTTCCGCGAAGACGTTGTGCGGAAGGAACTTGAGGACGGGGGCTTCGAGTTGCACCGCTGGTGGACCGATTCGGAGGAACGTTTCGCCGTCTCGTTGGCCCGAGCCATTTAGGTACCGACACTCCAACAGCCGAGATTACGAGACCGTTTCAGAACAACCGGTGTGGCTGCTGGTGGTTCCTGATGTTTGGGCGGGGTTGATCGTGTGATTGAAGAGGAGCCCGATCACTCGTGGCGGCACAGTTCTCGCCTCCGTCGAACTATGGGGTGTGGCGTGATCGGCGCCCATGCCTCCGACGACGTCCTTGGTCAATTGCGGTTTCCTCTTGAGCGCACCTCTCCTTGGGAGCTCCGGATGCCGCACGGCCTGACTCCTCGTCGAGCTGCTCGGCCAGAACCAAGATCCGGCACCAGCCAACGATGCCCCGTGGCGTCTTGTAGGTGCAGTACAACGCGTTCACGCTGTCGGCGATCCGGCTAGCGCGCTCATCAACGCGGTGAGGTACTCGCAGGCCTGCCGGATCGGCTGCATCCGGCCGAAACACGGCTTCACCCCACCGTTTGCCTCCATCACAACGTGATCATCCCGAGACGAACACCTCAAGAGCGCCCTCTCCACCCGAACTCTCTCCTGTCGAGATCATCTGAGTGCTGCGGCCGCAGCAGGAAGGACTTGATCACCGATGTCGATCGCGGTTGTCGGAGGTGGAATCGTCGGACTCAGCTGTGCGTGGAGCCTGCACCGCCGAGGGTTTGATGTCACAGTCCTCGACGCGGGGCGGTTCGGTGGTGAGGTTTCAGCGGTCAACGCGGGCTGGGTCACTCCCTCGTTGTCCACCCCGCTGGCCACTCCTGGCATTCTCCGGACCGGCGTGCGGCAAGCGTTCGATCAACGCGGCTCCCTCGTGATCAGGCCGCGAGCGAACGCATCGTGGATCCGATGGCTGTGGCGATTCCGAGCGGCAGCCGCGCCGGAAGCGTACAAACGCGGTGTGAAAGCGCTCTTGGAACTCAACGACAAGACTCTCGACCTGTTCGACGAGTACCGCGACAGCGGGGTCGACTTCGAGATGCACAGCACCGGCATCCTGGCATTGGCACGTGATCACGCTCATCTGAGCTGGTTCACGCAGCTGTTCGACGAACTGGGTCGACTGGGCTTCCAGGGCGACATCGAGTATCTCAGCCCGGAGCAAGCGCGCGTGCGCGAGCCCGCGCTCGGCGACGCGGTCGGCGCCGCCGCTCGGACGTCGATCGACCGGCACGTCGATCCGATGTCACTCACCGCGGGGTTGGCGGACTACCTGCGCCGCCGTGACGTGCGTCTGCTCGAGCACACACCGGTGGAAGGGATGGTCCAACGCGACGAACGATGGGTGCTCGCGACCCCGTCCGGGTCGGTGCAAGCCGACAACGTGGTGGTGGCACTTGGTGTCGCAACCAATTCGCTGTTGCGTCCGCTGGGAGTCCGAATTCCGATCCTCGGTGCCAAGGGCTACTCGATCGACCTGCAGGGCGAGGGCCAACTGCCGACGCACGCGCTCTACTTGATGGAGCCCAAGGTCGGTCTCAGTCCGCTGTCACGCGGGTTAAGGATCGCCGGAATCTTCGAACTAGGTGGGCAGCAAGACAACGAGGTCGTTCCGCGCCGAATCCGGCAGATCGTCGAGGACACCATGGGGTATCTGCGCGACTGGCAACCCGGTATGACGGGCTACGAGAGCCAGGGGACGGCTGGACTCCGACCCGCGACCCCGGACAGCCTGCCGTTTCTGGGACCGATTCCGCAGCTCCCAGGTGTCTATCTGGCCACAGGTCACGGGATGCTCGGCGTCACGCTGGCGCCGGCAAGCGGTGAAGCGATCGCGGACATGGTCGAGACACGGACTGTTCCGGAGACGCTGTTTCCCTTCCAACTCGCCGGCAGGCTCTGACTGCTCGTAGCGAGGCCTTGCCGCCGTCGTCCTGCCGTCGACGGGAGCTGGCGGACTCCAGGCATTTCCGGTGACGGCGGCGAGTGTGAGCGACCGGCTCAGCGAACGCGGCGTTCGCGCATCCACTACGGCCTCGTGCTACCTGTATCCACGGCGCGGCCAAGCACGGTGCGGCCGTGTGCTCAAGACGCCTTCCTGAACGGCACAAGTCTGCTCGCCAGCTCGCACCGCAGGCGCCGCGGCTCTCTGAACCGTCACGGATTTGAGACCGGCTTCGGTTTCAGACCAGCGCCGGTCGGCGCGGCGGGTGTTGAAGCGTAGTACGCGGCTTCGTACTCGGCCGGGGTCAGGTAGTCCAGGCGCGAGTGCAGGCGGGCGTTGTTGTACCAGTCTGCCCATTCCATGAGCGCGAACTCGACCTCGGAGAGGGTCTTGAACGGACCGTGCCGGTTGATGACCTCAGTCTTGAACAAGCCGATGATCGACTCCGCTAGAGCGTTGTCGCAGGCATCGCCCACGGAGCCTATGGACGCCGAGAGTCTCTGTAGAGCAAGGGATCGGTGAACTTCACTGACGTGTACTGGGCGGATTCAACTGGTCGTCGCAACACCCTTGATCGAGGGTGGAATGATGACTGGACCAAAGCAAAAGAGGGTTCGGGAGTATCGCGGGCAGATGCCCTCGCCGGGACGTCCGTCGGTGGCGTGGCGCGAAGATCGCGTGAGGTGCTGGGCGGCGATCGCTGATGGGGTGCTGACCGATGAAGCATCGGTAGCGGCTGGTGTGTCGGCTCCGGTCGGTTACGGGTGGTTCCGCCACGCTGGCGAGGTGAATCCGCGACTGTCCACAACGGTCTCCGGCCGCTATCTGTCGTTTGCCGAGCGTGAGGACATCGTGCTGCTGCGCGCTCGCGGCCTGGGCGTGCGTGAGATCGCTCGCCAGCCTGCTACGCCAATACTTTCCCAAAGGCACCGAACTCTCCCGCTGGAGCGCCGAGGAAATCGCCGCAGTCACCGCCACACTCAACTCACGCCCCCGCAAGACACTCGGCTGGAAGGCACCCGCCGAAGTCTTCGCCGACCATCTACGATCAACCCCAGGTACCGGTGTTGCGTCCACCGATTGAATCCGCCCAGTACACCTCTGACCAGTACGCCCGCTCGGCGGCTGACGCCGGAGTGCGGCTTTCCGTCGGCAGCAAGGGCCAGTGCTGGGACAACGCAGTCGCCGAGTCGTTCTTCGCCACCATCAAGACCGAGCTGCTCGATCGGCAGCCCTCGCCCACGAAAGCCAAGGCGCACAAGGCGATCTTCGAATACATCGAGAGCTGGCGCAACACCCGCTGCAAGCATTCCAGCCTCGGCCACCTCAGCTCCGCCGCCTACGAATCGACTCGATACCTGCCCCCGGCCAGCAACCCGGTTCACACGTTCTTCTTCGATGCAGGCGCTGTTGCCAAGATCTGTGGATCAAGATCTTCAGGTGGCTTTCTCGCCGGGGGTGTTCGACGAGCCTGCAGTCGATGAAGGTGGGCGCCTATTCGGACGAGTGCGACGAGCTGGGGTGCGTTGACCGCGCGCCAGGGGGTGGTTGCCGCTGGACTCGCAACTGGGACTGCGATCGCTGCGAGTCCCGGGAGCGCTTGAACGAGCGCTACCACAACCATCACGGCAGTGGGCTGCCTGCACTTGTGGCTTGGGCCGCGAGCGCAAACAAGTTGGCATGGACGGGCAAAGACGTAGTGAATCCGGCCAGAGGTTCTAGATTGTGCAGCTAGCCGAAAGAAGGAATCGCGAATGGTTCCATCTAATCTTGATCACACGATCATCGATGTGCTCAGACGTCGCGCGACGCAAACGCCGGACCACGTCGCCTACCGTTTCCTGGACGATGGCACCGGCGATCGAAGCACCTCGTGCACCTATCGCGAACTGTGGGTTCACGTCCGTACGGCCTCGGCGTGGCTGCGCGAGCTCGGGCTCGCCGGGCGCCGCGTCGTACTGGCCATGCCGCCTGGCATCGACCACGTCGCCACCTTCTTCGGCGCACTGCACGCGGGTGCCACCGTCGTACCCGCACCTGCACCCACCGGCCGCAGAGCCGCCGGCCACCTCTCGTCGATCATGCATGACTGCGATGCCGCCGCCGTGGTGGCGAAGTCCGGACACCTCGAACGATTCAACCTGCTGACTGGTGATACCCCGCGCCCGGTGCGAAGGCTGAGTCCGGAGTGGATGGACGCCGAGTGGGCGGACGCGGCCGAACTCACGCCCGCCGTGGTCACCGATCCGGCCGTGGTGCAGTACAGCTCGGGCTCCACCGGGCAGCCGAAAGGCGTGATTCTCAAGCATGAGCACTTGATGAGCAACGGTCGGGTGCTCACCGCACACATCGGCGAGGAGCCTGATCGCGTAGGGCTGACCTGGCTGCCACCGCACCACGACATGGGCCTCATCGGCACGATCGTGTTCGCGCTGCACGGTGGGTGGCCGCTGGTGATAATGGCGCCGGAACATTTCGCGCAGCAGCCCTACCGCTGGCTGCGCGCCATTGGCGAGCACCGAGTTACGATCTCGGTGACTCCAGCGTTCGCTCTCGACCTCTGCACGCGATCCGTGACCGACGAGGAGCTGTCCGGTCTCGACCTGTCATCGTTGCGGCACCTCTTCTGCGGCTCGGACCAGCTGTTCCCACATGCGGTGACCTCGTTCACCGACCGCTTCGCGCCGTACGGCTACCGCGAGCAAGCACTGATCCCCTGCTACGGCCTCGCGGAGGCGACGCTGTTCGTCAGCGGACGCGTGCCTGGGTCTCCGCTCGTGGTGCATGACGGCATCACCAGCTGTGGGGTCCTGGGCGCGGGACACGAGCTCCGGATCACCGACCCCGATACTGGCACGCCAGTACCGGATGAGGTCGTCGGGGAGATCCGGGTGCATGGACCGAATGTCGCCGAAGGCTACCTGGATCGTCCGGAGGACACCGCGCGCAGTTTTCCCGGCGATGGGTGGCTCCGCACCGGAGACCTCGGTTTCCGCCACCACGGCGAGTTGTTCGTGACCGGGCGGTTGAGCGGCATGATCGTGGTGAATGGACGCAACATCCAACCGCAGGACATCGAACGCACGGTCAACGCCGCACATGACCTCGTGCGCCGGAGCGTGGCCTTCGGCGTCGCCGTGGATGGAGCTGAAGCGGTCGTCGTAGTGGCAGAGCTGCGGTCCTACGACGTGGATGTCGCCGGCGTGCGCGCACAGGTACTGGCCGCCGTCGCCGCGGAACACGGTGTCCGCCCTGCCGACGTACGCTTCGTCAGCATCGGCTCCATTCCGACCACGACGAGTGGCAAGCTGCGAAGGAATGCCGCGCAGAGGCACTATCTCACTGGAGTCACGCCATGATGTCTCTGCGCACACTCGCGCTCGTCACGGTGATCGCCTCGACTGCGGGATTCCTCGGGGCTGTCGCGTTCAGCGTCCACTTCGGACTCTCTTGGACACACCTCACGCTGTTCGTGGTGATGTACCTGTTCACCTCCTTCGGCGTCGAGGGTGGTATGCACCGCTACTTCACCCACCGCTCGTTCGCCACAGGCTCGGTGCTCGCCACGTTGCTCGGTGTGGCCGGGTGCATGGCGGCGCAGGGCCCGATCCTCTTCTGGGTCTCGGTCCACCGCAAACACCACGCGTTCGCCGACAGGGAAGGCGATCCGCACTCGCCGCAGCCGATCGGCGACGACCGCCTGGCAGTGGTCCGCGGGCTGTGGCACGGACACATGGGCTGGCTGTTCCGTCTGGACCGCACGGGATGGCACCGGTTTGTGCCAGATCTGTTGCAGGAAAACAGGATCCTGTGGCTGGACCGTTACTACGCCGCATGGGTGCTGCTAGGCCTGGCGTTGCCCGCGGCAGTGGCTTACGGCCTCACGGGAAACGCCGTGGACATGCTGGGAGGCTTGCTGTGGGGTGGCCTCGCACGCATGTTCCTGCTGCACCACGTCACGTGGTCGGTGAACTCGCTCGGGCACACCTCGGGCAGGCGTCCGCACGAGACGCGCGACGCCAGCCACAACATCGCCTCACTCGCCCCGATCACCATCGGCGGATCCTGGCACAACAATCACCACGCCCGGCCCGCGCTCGCGCACAACCGGCAGCAGTTCTGGCAGGTCGACCTCACCGGGTCGGTGATCCGCCTGCTCGACCTCGCTGGCCTGGTGACAGACGTCCGCTACCCAGACCGACCGCATCGCGAGGAGGCGCGGCGATGACGACGCCGGCGAACTCGATCGTCCGGCTCGATCCGCACAGCCTGACGATGAAGCGTTTCTCCGCTCTCACCACGATGGTCCTGCCGATGATCGGCACGGGCATGGCGGCCTGGTTGCTGTGGACAGGCCAGTACACCTGGCTGGACATCACTCTGTTCGTCGTCATGTACCTCGTGCACATGGCCGGTGTGACGATCGGGTTGCACCGCTATGTCACGCACCGCGCGTTCTCCACATCGCCTTGGCTGACGAACGTGTTGATGGTCGCCGGAGGCATGGCCGCGCAGGGACCTCTCCTCTTCTGGGTCGCCACCCATCGCCGCCACCACCGGTTCGCCGACCACGAAGGCGACCCGCATTCACCGAACTTGCACGGGTTCGCTTTCCGGCAGCGGCTCCGTGGCCTCTGGTACGCGCACATGCCGTGGATGCTGAGCGAAGAATCCACGAAATGGTCGGTGTTCGCCCCCGACGTGCTGAGAGACCGCAGGTTGGTCGCGCACCACCGCTACTACCCGATGTGGGTGCTGCTGGGCCTCACGCTGCCCTCCGTGGTCGGACTGGTCGCCGGACAGAACGCTGCGGCAGCGTTCACAGGGTTCGTGTTCGGCGGTCTCGCGCGGATCTTCATGGCCAACCAGGCCGCCTGGTGCGTCGGCTCCATCTGTCACTCGTTCGGCAGCCGGAGGTTCGCGAACGACGACTACAGCACGAACAACTGGTGGGTCGCGGTGCTGACGTTCGGCGAAGGTCTCCAGAACAACCACCACGCCTTCCCCGGCTCGTTTCGGCACGCGGTGCACTGGTGGGAGCCCGACCTGAGCGGATGGATGATCGCAGGACTCGGCCGTCTCGGCCTGGTGTGGGACCTGCGCGAACCGACAGCGACGGCGATCGAGAAGAGACTCCGCCCGGCATCGGACAGATCGGTTCCCAACATCCAGCCCTGGACATCGACGAAATGATGGAGCACTCATGAGGTCGTCCCACAAGGCCAATGGCTTCACGGGTCCGGTCACCGAGGAAACGCTGCGGCGATGGCTGGTCGGCTACCTCGCTGACCAGATGAAGGTAGATGAGTCCGAAGTGGACCCAGAACGTGAGTTCGAGGCGTACGGCCTCGACTCGCGCGTAGGCCTCCAGCTTTCTGGGAAGCTGGAGAAGATACTCGAACGCAGGCTCAGCCCGGGACTGGTCTACCAGCACCACTCGATCAACGCTCTCATCGCGCATCTGATGCGATCGGAGGTGGAACGGTGACTTCCTCAGAAGCTGACGCGTTCGCGGAGTTCCTGGAAAGGTCACGGGGCCTTGAGGGAAGAAGGCTCACCGACTCCATCCCGAAGGAGTTCTTCAGGCCGCGCGTGGGCAGAGGCCTCTTGGGCTTCGCGGTGAGTTCGGCGCTCTACGTCGGCGCTGTGGTAGCGACGGCGTTCGTTCCGCACTGGTCGCTGTTGCTCCCGCTGTGGCTGGTCGCCGGACTCGGGGGGTGGGGCCTGCACTGCATCGCGCACGACTGCGGTCACGGATCCTTCTCACGATCACGCAGGCTCAACGTCGTGATCGGCAGCGTCGCGCTGCTGCCTCTGCTGTACCCGTTCCACTCGTGGCGGCATGTGCACAACATGCACCACACGCACACGAACAACATCGAGCTGGACACGGATTGGCGTCCGCTGCCGGTCGAGGTCTACGAGCGGCTGTCACCGTTCGCGAAAGCCGTCTACGCCGGCATCCGAACGTGGGCCTTCTGGGGCGGCACGATCCACTACTGGCTGGTGTCCGCCTTCCGACCTGGGTTCTTTCCGAAAGTGGCGGCACGAGTGGAGGTACAGCGTTCTATCGCGTTCACCGCTCCGGTCGGTCTGCTGTACCTCGGCGGCCTTTGGTACTTCACCGGTACGAGCGGGCTGGTCATCCACTTCGTGATGCCGTTCCTGTTCATCCATCTGTGGTTCAGCGGCACCACGCTCATGCACCACAGCGCAAGCGACGTGCCTTTCCTGCACTCGGAGCACTGGACCCGCAACGCAGCTCGGTTGTTGCTCACCACCGACTACGTGTACCCGCGACTTCTGTTGTTCCTGACGCACAACATCTCTGTGCACACGGCACACCACGTCGCACCCGCCATCCCGTTCTACAACCTGCCTCAGGCCCAGGAGGCCCTCAAACGAGCACACCCCGGCATGGTGCGCGAACGCAGGCTGAGCGCGGGGTCGCTGTGGCGGATTCTGCGCGACCTGCACCTGCACGACGAGCGGACGGGCTTCTACCAGGACTTCGAGCACCGGCCCGTGCAGCCGGGAAGGTGAGCGCCGATGACTAGCGTGCGGATGAGCCCCAACGAAGCGCTGGCGACGCTGTTCACCGATGAAGGCAAACGGAACCCCTATCCATGCTACGAAGCGCTTCGCGAGCTCGGACCGGTGATTCCGCTCGGCCCGAACCTCACCGTCGTAACGGGACACGCCGAGAGCGCTGCCGTGCTGCGCGATCGGAACTTCCTCGTCACAGACGCTGCTGAGCACCGCCTCACCGGCATGATCACGCACTCGTCGTGGAACTGCTTCACCAAGATCGTGATGTTCTCCAACGAACCGGATCACAGTCGCCTGCGCGAGTTCTTTCGCGAACCCTACTCACCGAGAAACGTGGGGAAGACACGCGCTCTCGTCGAGAGCCAGGCGGAGCGCTTGTGCGACGAACTGGCTGAGCGAGCTCCCAGGCCGATCGATCTGGTTGAGGAGTTCACGTTCCGGCTTGCCGCGGCGGTCACCGGCGACCTGCTCGGCATCCCCGAACCTGACCAGCCGGCTTTGCGCGGCCCGATTCTGGCCGCCACGACGGCGTTCGAACCGATCTTCGATCCGGCCGAGCTGGCTGAGGGTGATCTGGCCATGGACGAGCTGCTCACCCATGTGGCGCGACTCGTCCACCGCTCACGCTCGTGTCCCCGCGACGACCTGACAAGCGCGCTGGTCCGCGAACGCGACTCACTCGGGTTGATCAGCGAAGAGGAGTTGCACGCCGGGCTGGTGATGCTGCTGATCTCCGGCGCACAGACACCGAGCGACCTTCTCGGCAACGCCATCCGGCTGGCTCTGGACCACCGCGGCCAGGAAGCGGAACCTGGATTCGTCACCGAAGTGCTTCGACACGACCCACCAATCCACGCCCTCACCAGGGTGGTGGATCGGGAAGGGGAGATCGCTGGTATCACCGTGCGGCCAGGCTCACGCGTCTTCGTGCTGCTCGCCGCCGCGAACCGCGACCACCGCCGCTTCGCTGCGGCCAACGAGTTCAACCCGTCCAGGGAACACAACCAGCCCCTCGCGTTTGGTCTCGGAGCTCACCACTGCCTGGGTGCGGCGCTCGCGACGATGCAGACCGAGGTCGCGCTCGGCGTGGTGCTGCGGCGGTTCCCCCGGATGCGACGGACGGGCGAGTACGGCTATCGAGGACAGCTGGTGCAGCGAGGCCTGACGCGGTTGGACGTCAAGCTGAGCTGATGCCAATACCACGAAGACCGCATCTCGTTCGGGGTGTTGCGAGGTAGGCGATATCGTTGATCAACGATGAGCGATGTGGAGAAGTGCTGCCCGGAGCCGTTGTGGCTGGTGGCGCAGCCTTTGCTGCCGATGCGCCGCAACGTCACCCGTGCGGAGGGCTGGCGGCGCCTGGACGACCGGTCGTGAAGGCGGCCATCGGTGTACGTGCTGCGGACCAGATGTGCCTGGTCGGCGCTGCCGGCGTCGTTCGGGGTCAGCACGCCGACCGCGCATCGCCGGTTCACCGAGTGGGTCGAGGCGGGCGTGTTCACCCGGCTGCACCAGACGCCGGACGCGTGGATGACATCCCCCACGTAGTCCTTGCTGCATCAACGAGGTGACGTCCCGGACAGCCTGGCCCTGGCCGGACATCAGCACCACGATCGCCCGCCGCAACCGGACCGGATCCTTCGAACTCCGGCTGATCCGCTGCAGCATGCGGCCTTCCTCCAACGACAACGGCCGGACGAACACGCTCGGCCGACAAGCCACAACCACCTCCCGCGCTCGACATGCGGGACCAGCCTGCCGTGTGGGGTGTCAAAACTCGGCGTCGGACCATTGACCTGCGGTGATCGCGCATGACGGCAGTGAGGCATGCTTGTGGCTGTGGCGTTACGACTGCTGTATCTGATCTTCGTCCGACTCGCTGACTGGCTGGTTCTGCTCGGCCTATCCTCCGCGGCCAAGGACGTCGAGCTGCTCGTGTTGCGGCACGAGATCGCCGTCTTGCGTCGGACCACTCGCCGCCCGCGTCCGGATTGGGCCGACCGCGCGGTACTCGCGGCACTGGTGCGACAACTCCCCCGGCTGCTGCGCGAGCATCGATTGGTGGCGCCAGGCACCGTGCTGCGATGGCATCGGCGCCTGGTCGCGAAGAAGTGGACCTACCCGAACCGGACTGGGCGCCCACCACTCGATGACACAGTGGTGGCGTTGATCGAGCGGATGGCACGGGAGAACCCAGGCTGGGGCTACCGCCGCATCCAGGGCGAACTGCTCAAGCTCGGCCACCAGGTCGCCGCGTCGACCATCCGCCGTGTGCTCCAGCGTCTGCGGATATCGCCCTCGCCGACCCGGAACACCGACGTCTCCTGGCGGCGGTTCCTGCGAGCTCAAGCCGCAAGCATGCTGGCCTGCGACTTCTTCCACGTCGACTGCGCCATCACCCTGAAACGGGTCTACGTGTTCTTCGTAATGGAAGTAGCCACGCGCTACGTCCACATCCTCGGCACCACCACGAACCCTGGACCACCCAACAGGCTCGTAACGTACTCATGGACCTCGGCGACCAGGCCGACAGCTTCCGGTTCCTGGTCCGTGACAGGGTCGGACAGTTCACCGCCTCCTTCGACGCCGTCCTGGCCGACGCCGGCGTCGCCGTCGTGAAGATCCCGCCACAGTGCCCACGAGCCAACTGCTACGCCGAACGATTCGTCGGCACCGTCAGACGTGAAGTCACCGACCGCCTGCTCATCATCAACGAACACCACTTGAGAACAGTGCTGGACCGCTACGCGTCCCACTACAACCACCGCCGACCCCACCGAGCGCGACAACTCACCCCACCACGACCAGACCATGCCATTCCGCAGCCGAGCCCAACTCCGATACGCTGTCGACCGATCCTCGGCGGCCTGATCAACGAGTACGAACCCGCCGCCTAACACACAGGTCAGAGCCACGCGGCCGACTTTTGACACCCCACACCATCGACCTCGGCCCCGCATCGACACCCGCGGCCCGCCCATCGAACGACGTGTCCGCCACGCCATCGAAACCGCCCGCGCCTATGTCCGGTGGAACCGCCTCGACGACGCGCTCGCCGTGCTGTTCGCCGCAGAACACGATGCACCCGAACAAGTCCGCTACCACCGGCTGTCCCGCATCCTCGTGCGAGAGATGATCAGGCTGCCGCGCCCGGCCGCCGGCGCTGTCGAACTGGCCTCCAGGATGGGGGTGCGAGGCACCGACCCCCGTCCGCCGTAACGTGCCTGGGCATGGCGACCACCGCACTTCCCCAGGACCTGCGAGCCGATGTCGAAACCCTGTGGGCCTACCACGACATGGGTCACGAGCCGCGCCGCTGCGACGTCGGCATCGGCCTGGGCAGCCACGACCTCGGCGTCGCCACCCACACCGCCCAGCTCTACCACCAGGGCATGTTCCCGCGCATCGTGTTCACCGGCGCCAACGCGCCCACCACGATCGACCGCTTCCCCCGCGGCGAAGCCGTGCACTACCGCGAACACGCCATCGCCCTCGGCGTACCCGCCGAAGTGATCACCATCGAGACTCAAGCGACCAACACCAGCCAGAACCTCACCAACAGCCGCGAAGTCCTCGCCAACGCGGGCGTACAACCGACGTCGATCATGCTGATCTCCCGGCCCTACCAACAGCGACGCGCCTACGCCACCTGCCGCAAAGTGTGGCCCGAAGTCGACGTCGCGTGCTCCTCCCGGCCCATGCCACTCGACGAGTACATCGCCAGCATCGGCGACGTCGACCGGGTGATCAACATGCTTGTCGGCGACACCCAACGCATCACCGAATACGCCCGACGCGGATTCGCCATCGAACAGGACATGCCCGACGAAGTCGACGCCGCCTACCAAAGGCTCGTCGCAGCCGGATACACCAGCCGCCTCATCTGTAATAACAACCGCTCTGCCCGCGCTCCGTCCGCGCGCTGCACGTGTCTATCCGAACGTATGTGCGAACGCGGTGATAGGTTCTCGCGTCATGGATCGGCAGCTTCTCGAACCGTCCCAAATGGACGGCAAGCTCACGTACAGGTTCGACACGACCGGCCGCCGGGTGGCCCTCTTGCCTGCTTGTGCATAACCGGTCTCTGACCGGAACATGCCACCTCAATGATCACGATGCGATGGCATGTCCGCTTCACTCGCTCCGAACTGCCGCAACTGACCACTCCTCTTCCCTTCGTTGCTGAGCTTCCGACTGACTGGGAGGAGTGGCTGCGGCGGGCGGATGTCGTTGCAGGCACACCGTTTCTGCTGTCACCGTCCTATGAGTACGACGTCGTGTTGAACGACTTCTTTCTGGGCGTCGAGATGGTGGCCAGTGCCAGGTACACGCAGTCGGGCTACGCGCGGGACATTGCGGCGTTCCTGACGTTCCTGTGGTCGGCGCGCGAGCGACGCTCGTGGCGGGACGCGACCGAGGCGGATCACTTGGCCTATTTGCACTGGCGGCGCCGCGATCCCGCTGGGCCGTGTGTGTCCGGCGCCGCGTGGGATCGCGAGGTCGCGGCGGTCAACCGGTTCTACCGGTGGGCGTTGAAGCGCGGGCACGTGCGCGTCAATCCGATCCCGCAGGCCACGCGACGTCGGGTTCCGCTGGAGGCGGGGTGGGCGAACCAGGCCACGCTGGACGAGCAGCGGCCGGCCACGTACTCGCACGACGCGGTCCGCGAGCGGGTGGAGTGGCTGCCGCCCGTGGAGTACCGGCAGTGGAGGGAAGTCGGTGTTCGAGGGTTCACGGCTGCAGGGTTGCCGGACGAGCGGTTCCGCGGCCGGTGGGCGGCACGGAACGCGGCGTTCTGCGACTTGATGGTGCGCACCGGGCTTCGCTTGTCCGAGCAGGCGGCGCTGACCGTGTTCGAGGTGCCGCTGGATCAAGGGGTGGGCGGCTATCAGCGGTTCTGGTTGTCGCCGTCGATCGCCAAAGGTGGGTCGGCTCGCTGGGTGTACGTGCCGGCGTCGGTGATCGCTGACTTGGTCGCCTACACCGAGATCGACCGCCCTGCGGTGGTCGAGGCGGCCCAGGATCGATACCGGCAGGTGCGACGGCCGCTGGTGGTGCCGGATCCGGTGCGGCCGGTCGCCATCCAGGTGACCGCGGCCGGGGTCCGTCGGCGCCTCAAGGTGGCACAGCTCGACGCGGCCGAACGTCGGGCGCTGCTGGTTGAGGGGCCGGATGGGCTGGAACCGGCGTTGTTCTGGCTGGGCGAGCACGGCTGGCCGTTGTCGGTGCATCGGTGGAAGAAGATGTTCGCCGAGGCGAACAACCGCTGCCGGAAGGCCGTGGTCGGGCTTGCCGCACACGCCCACATGTTGCGCCACACCTTCGCGGTGGTGACGTTGGAACAGTTGCAGCGCGGTCATATCGCAGTGCTGGCGGAGCTAACGGAGGAGCAGCGCGGTCACTACACGCGGGTCTTCGGCGACCCACTGGACTGGGTGCGCCGCCGGTTGGGGCATCGCTCTGTGGTGACCACTCAGATCTACCTGCATACCCTGTCCGAACTGGAGATGCATACCCGCACGGCACTGGTCCCGGACGGGTGGGAAGACCCACGTGCCATCGCGGCGGACGTGCTGCTGGTCGACGCGCCCTCGAACGATGATCCCTTGGGAGTGCCCGGTGGAGCGTGACGGACGTGGGAGCACCTACGCCGGTCGTCCCGCCGCCGTTCCCGAGCGGGTCTACGTCCCAGCGGCCGAGGTGGCCGACTCCGCGGGCGGCCTGGTCGTCGAGTTCCTCGGCGAGGACGGCCGCAGTGGCACGTTCCTGATAGGCGAGCTCCCATTGCCGGGATGGCATGCCGTGCTCGCGGCGGTGTTCGCCGCGCTGGTCGGCCCGGCGGGCACCCGCCGCACGCTGGCGTCGGCCACGACCGCATGGGGAACACTGGGACGATTCGCCCGGTTCCTGGCCGACTTGCCGGACCCGCCGACGACTCCGCGGCAGCTGATCGCCTCCCAGCTGGACTCCTTCCTGCTACACCGTGTTGACGCGATCGGCGCTGCGGCCGCATGGATGGAAATGGGTGTGCTGCGGCGGATCTTCCGACGGCCGCCGCTGCGTGATCTGGTGTCAACGACGGCGCTGAACTATGTGGGGCGACGCGGCCAGAACACCAAGAAACCGGGGGCACCGGGCTACTCCGACGGCGAGTGGGCACGGCTGGTCGCCGCGGCCCGCACCGATGTCGAGGCGATCCGCGACCGCATCGACGCCGGAGAGCGCCTGCTCGCGGCCTGGTCCGCCAGCCACTCCTCGCTCGACCACATCGATCGGGAGCTGGCCGAGCAGCTGGGGCGGATCGCCGAGAGCGGCGTCGTTCCGCGGCTGGCCGGCGCGATCGGGCAGGAGCGCGGGCACCGCACCGCGCTCGCGCAGCGGCTGTTCGTCACCCAGGCTGACCGGGAACCGTTACTGGTGCTGCTCGGCGCAGTGACCGGCCGCAACCCGGAGACACTCAAGGAGCTGCCCGCCGAACACCGCGTCCTCGACGGCCGCGCGGTCGAGCTGCGGGTCACCAAGCGCCGCCACGGACCACAGCGCTGGTTCGACACGGTCACCTGGGAAATCGGCCCGCCCCACCGCGAACTGCACACCCCCGGCGGCCTCTACCTGCTGCTGCACCGGTTGATGGCCCGAGGCCGCGCGTTCCGTGTCTCGCCGACCGGCTCGAACTCGATCTGGTCGGTCTGGCGCAACGCCCGCACCGGCGGCCTGGCCGGAGTGCACGAACACGAGGACCCATTCGCCGCCAGCCTGACCACCTCCATCAACTTCACTCAGTGGGCACGCCGGCACGATCTGCGCGCCGACCCCGCCGACGCACACACTGCGGCTCCGCCACTGCAAGTGCGGCTACCGCGCGTCCGCACCAGCGTCGAGGTCCGCCGCACCCGCGCGGTCGGCGGTCACCTGCCCTCAGCGGTGCGCTCGAACACCGTCGACGTGCTGTTCGCCAACTACCTTCGCGGAGATCCGACCGCACGCGACTGGGCCGAAGAGGTTCTCCGCGACGCGGTGGTCGACGCCGAGCAAGCGGCGCTGGCGGCGCACGACCGTGTCCTGCACGCGGGCGGGCGCACTACCTTGCGCATCGAACCCGCCCACCACACCGTCGCGGCGCAAGAGGGTGCCTGGACCGCGTGCAGTGACCCCGACCAGCACCCCGGCACCAGCCAGCCCTGCCGCCGCATGTCCTTCCTGGACTGTTTCCACTGCGGGAACTGCGTGATCACGCGCTCACATCTGCCGTCGATCCTCGCGCTGCTGGACGATCTTGCCGCTCGCCGCACTCAGCTCGGGGAAACCAACTGGTGGACCCGCTACGGCCCAGCCTGGGCCGCAATCCAGCGTGACGTGCTGCCGAAGTTCACCCCCGCCGAGCTCACCGCCGCACGCGCGAGTGCACCAGCCGACGCGCTGCTCGAGCTGGCCGAAGACCCCTGGGAGCGCCCGTGACCGCGCACGAGCTGCACGAGCCGGTCGACGCACAGCAGCACGTGCTGGCTGGCCGACCCCTGCGGCCCGGTGTCCTGCTCGCCGAGACCTCCCGGTTCGGCGACGATGTCTGGCGGCTGGAGCATGGCCTGCTCCAACACCACCTAAAGGCCCTCGTCCTCGACTTTCCGTCCGTGCCCGAGCGCTATCGGTTGCACGCCAAGCAGTTGTGCTACGCGATGCTCGCCGGACCGCTGCCACCTGGCGAGCGCCGACAGAACGTGAGCACCGTCTGCAGCGTGTTCAGCGAGGTGCGGCGATTTCTGCACTGGCTCGACGGTCGGCCGCCCGAGGGCACACGTCCCGCTCGCCCCAGCCTCGCCGAGGTGACCGAACAAGACATCACGGACTTCCACCGGCATCTGCTGACGCTGCCCGGCCTCGGCGCACGCCAGCACGCCCGCCACGCCGTCCGCCTGCTCTGGCGCTACCGCACCGGTCTCTCGGACCCGCTGCGCGTCAACCCACATCAGGTCGACAGCTGGTCGGACAGCAAGCGTGCCAGGGAGAACACGACCGACCGCATCCCCGAGCCCGTCCTTGGTCCACTGATCACCTGGGCGCTGCGGTTCGTCGACGAGTTCGCCCCGGACATCCTTGACGCCGAGCAGCGCTGGCGGGACTACCGATCGCGCTTCCGCAACGGCAAACGCGGCCACAACGCCGGTATCTCCCATCAACTCCAGTCCTATCTGGACGACCATGGCCGAACCGGACGTCCACTGCCCGGCCGGCCACGAGGGACGCCCGAATCTGCAGTTCATCGCCGCCGAGATCGGCATCAGCCACACCGGACTGATGCGCCGGCACCGTGACACGGTCGCCTGAGCCGCCGCACTCGTCGGCGCAACTGAACACACCTGGCTGGACACCAGCATCCGCGGACGACTCGACGACAGGCCCTGGATCAGCGGCATCGCGCTGAACCACCCCACCCAGTCGATCCGCAAGCTGGCCCGGCTGCTGCAGATCTCCTGCTACATCGTGATCGCATTCCTGTCCGGAATGCGCGACAGCGAGAAGCGGGCGGAGTTGCATCTGATGACGCATTCAGCACGCTTGCGTACTGGCGAAGTTGCAGGTCAGGGCGCTGTGTAGAGACAGCTTGCTGCTTGATCGACGAATGTGCCAGCACCTCTTGCGCTCGAACCTCCTCGACTCAACAATGTTGCATCTGATGTAACGGAGGGTGGAGTGGGTCGAGCGGCTGATCTGCCGGGCGCTGCGCATCTGGTGCTGGCGGGCAACGTCGTGCACCTCGACCCGGCGCCAGCAGTGTTCGAGGCGATGTTGGAGGGCTGGAACCGGCAGCAGCGGACGCGATTTCTGAAGTGGGAAGGGACGATCAAGCCTCGGTTGTCACTGGTCCGCCGATTCGCCGAGTTCACCAACCAGTACCCGTGGGAGTGGGAGCCCGCCGAGGTCGAGGCGTTCTTCGCCCATCTTCGGTCGACGAATCCGAACTTCACGATCTCGACGGGGCGGCAGTACCAGAACGGCCTGCGGATGTTCCTGGACTTCATCACCGACACCCGTTACGGATGGCTCGCCACCTGCCTTGAGCAGTTCGGCAGGGCTCCGGCGCAGATCCTGCACGAGTGGAACTCAGTGACCCACGTGGCCGAGTTCGAGGGACAGCCGGGGCGGCGCCCACTGACCTACGAGGAGGTCCAGGCGCTGTTCGACGCGGCGGACGCCCGCGTGGACGACAAGCGCGCCCGTGGCCGCAAGGGTTCGTTGACGGCCATACGGGACTCCGCGCTGCTGAAGGCTTTCTACGCGTACGGTCTTCGCCGTCAAGAGATGGTCGGTCTGGACTTGGCGGACTTGAGGCACAACCCCAAGGCGCCGGACTTCGGCCGGTACGGCGCACTGTTCGTCCGGTTCGGAAAGTCGTCCAATGGCAGCCCACCCAAGCGCCGCACCGTGTTCACCGTCCCGGAGATGGACTGGGTCGTGGACGTGCTCGACCACTACGTCACTGAGGTCCGACCGCGGTTCGATGTCGGCCAGCACCCGGCGTTCTGGGTGACCGAACGACGCGGCCGGTTGTCCAAACGCGGTGCCAATGAGGCGTTCGAGACCGCTCGTCAGGAGGCCGGGCTGCCCGAGGAGCTCGACCTGCATAGCCTCCGCCACTCGATGATCACGCACCTCGTGGAGTTCGACTACCCCGAGAGATTCGTTCAGGATCAGGCAGGCCACAAGGTTGCGGCTACGACGGCGATCTACACCGGCGTGTCGGACGAGTATCGCAACCGACTGCTGAAGAGCAAGCTCACCGCGCGCCACGCCGAGCTCTGGGAGAAGCCGTGATCAAGAAGATGAGGATCCGCTGGAACCTCCGCAAGCTCATGGCCATCCAGGACATGTTCCAAACCACCGACCTGGGGCCACTGTTGGCCGAACGCGGCGTTCACCTGTCCCGCGAACAGGTGTATCGGTTGGTTACCCAGTCGCCACAACGATTGTCGATGGACACTCTCGCCGCGCTCTGCGACATCCTGGGCTGCACCCCGAACGACCTCATTGAGGTCGAGACCGTCAACGCCGAAGTCCGCAAGGCCGCCGGCGAGACGACGAACAGGGCACCGGCGGTGCGCCGCACCACGATCCGGAAACCTGAAGGACTGTGATCGCCCCGTCGACGGCGGCCAGACTCGCCCGCCAAGCCGCCCGGATGGACGCCGCGATGACTGCGGCCATCACCTGCATCACTGCGGTGCTACCAGCTATGACGGCCGACGACGCAGCGGTGGCGCTGGACATCGCGGTGCCGACCACGGCGCGGGGCGCGGCACGGTTCATCGAAGAACTGGTCGATCACATGACCGCTCACGCCGATGCGCTCACGTCAGGAAGTTCGCAGTGCCCACCGCTCGTGCTTCGCCTGACCCAGGTTCTGCACGAGGCAGGACAACCAGTCATCCGGCCGGGCTGCGCACAGTGCGGAAAGATCCGTGCCGACCTGCGGCAGCTTCGGTCTGAGGGACGGATTTGCGGGACCTGCGATGCCCGGTCGAGGAAAGGAACCTGCGGCCGATGTGGAGCCACAGAGGCGAAGATCGTCGCCAAACGCCCTGAAGGCGGCATCTGCAACCGCTGCTACTGCGTCGACCCCGAGGTTGTCGAGGAGTGTGGCGAGTGCGGCAGGCTCCGCTGCCCAGCAGTGCGCCTACCCGACGGCGGATCGCTCTGCCGGGTGTGTTGGAATCGCCCCCAGCACACGTGCGTGTCCTGTGGAAAGACGGCCGCCGCCGCGCTTCTCGCCGACGGCGGGGCCTACTGCCACTTTGTTACAACCGAGAGCGGAGGCCGCGTCGGCTCTGCGGAAAGTGCGGCAGGCGCGGCAAGATCGCTCGCAACGCGCACGGGGACCAACCCGACCTCTGCGACAGCTGCTACCGCGGCCCGGAGACCGCTTGTTCACGCTGCGGACGAGTACGACCGTGTCAACGGATCACCTCCGGTGAACCGATTTGCCAGAGCTGCTACGCCCGCGACGAGCGGCCCCGGATGACGTGCGCTCGTTGCGAGCGCGATCTTCCCGTGATGGCTTACTGGCCGATCGGTCCGGTCTGCCAGACCTGCTACACCGCAATCCTCCGGTCCCCAGCCGAATGCGCACGCTGCCAAGCATCCCATCCGCTAATCGCGCGGGACGAGGACGGCGCTGGCGTCTGCGGGCCCTGCGCAGGGCACGACGTAGACTACACTTGCCGGCAGTGCGGACGGTCCGGGAACCCTTACGGACATGGGCGTTGCGCCCACTGCGTCCTCGCCGACAAGGTCAACGACCTGCTCGCTGGTCCAGACGGGACCATCCCAGCTCAACTCCAGCCGCTCGCGGACGGCCTCAGCAAAGCACATTCGCCGTTCAAGGCCATCCAGTGGGTTCACGAGCATCCGAACGCCCAACTGCTGGCCGTGTTCGTCGCCGAAGGCCGCCCGATCAGTCACGACCTCCTGGACGAGCTGCCGCCCGGTGCCACTCTTCAGCATCTCCGACAGATGATGGTGCAGACCGGGGTACTCCCCGAACGACACGAGGACCTCGAACGCGTTCCGGCCTGGTTGGAGCACCATTTGGCCGACAAGCCGGTCGAGCACGCCAACCTCGTCCGCCCGTTTCTGCACTGGCACCTGCTGCGCCGAGCCCGAAGCCGGGCAGGCAAACGCCCTTTCCCCACCACCGTCGGCCGCGACCTGCGCCGCCGGATCCTGGTCGCCCTCGACTTCCTAGCCTGGATCGATGCTCAGGAAACCACCCTGGAAGACCTACGCCAGGACGACCTCGACCGATGGCTTGACGAGGAGAGCACCCAGCGCCGCAATAGGGTCCGCTACTTCCTCGGATGGACAGCCGACCGCGGTCTCAGCCGCCGGCTGACCGTTCCGTCCATCCCGCGCCAGGAACCCGCCGACCTACTCGACGACGATGAACGTTGGCAACTCTTGCAACGCTGCTTGACCGACGAGACCCTTCCACGCGAGGCGCGGGCAGCCGGAGCGCTCATCGTCCTGTTCGCCCTCCAAGCCCAGCGGATCCGGCACCTCACCGCAGACCAGCTCATCGAGAAGGGTGACGACACCTACCTGACGGCGGGGCGTCACCCGATCCTGCTGCCGCCACGACTGGGCGTTCTGCTCCGTGGCCTGGCGGCCCGGCCGCCGGCCCCGCTCATGATCCCCCACGGCCCCAACACTCCGAGGTGGTTGTTCCCCGGCCGCGTTCCCGGGCAACCCATCGACGGCCACAGCCTCACCAACCTGCTCAACCGGCACGGCATCAGCGCCCGGCCTGCCCGCAACGGAGCCCTAGCAGCACTCGCCACCGACCTGCCAGCCGCGATCCTCGCAGACCTCCTCGGCCTCCACGTCAACACGGCAGTCCGCTGGGTCACCTACGCCCGCCGAGACTGGACCGACTACCTCGCCGCACGGGCCGCCGAGCAGAAGAACCGTTCTGCCGTCCAGCCTGTCTCATCGACATGATCTGCCGCCCGCAGAGGAGACACCATGGGATACGCCGAGATGTTCGCCTACCACGTCATGCCGATCACGCGCGCTCGTCGTGATGCAGACGGCAATTACGATCTCCTCCAGTGGGTCGGGACCGGGTTCACTTTCGGCGAAGGCACGTTCGTCACCTGTTGGCACTGCGTCGGCGCGGAGCTCCCTGATGACGAGGTATATCTCGCTGTTGGCCGACGAGGAGGCGTGCAACAGTCGAAGCGGGACTGGCCCATCGAGCTTCAGCAACTCGCCCGAGACACCAACGGAGCCGACCTCGCACTTGCCCGCATCGAGCCGTGGTTCAGCCCACGATTGGCGCTTGCCGCCGATCCCCTGGAGTGGGGCGACGACGTCGTCGCGTTCGGCTTCCCGCACACCCTGGACACCATCGATCCGGAGACCAACGAGAAGCGCATTGAGACCCATGCTCGCGTGTTCAAGGGGTATGTCACTCGCCTGTTCCCCGATGAGTATCAGGGCGACGCGGTAGTCGAGTTGGCGATGCCCGCCCCGGTGGGCATGAGCGGTGGGCCGTTGTTCAACGTTCAACGGTCAGCGGCACGTGGAGGGACATCTAACGAGCCGTTCGAGTGCTTCGGGGTCGTGTTCGGCGAGCGGATCCATCAGACACCCGACGGCGAGATCAAGTTCGGCACGGCCCTTCGGCTCGACACGCTCCGCAACGCCACAGCGGAAGCAACGAACGGCCTTCGCCTTGCCGAGTACCTCACACGCACCGAAGCGGACACTCCAGAGGTCGGGAATACTGCACGGTCCGAATAAGTGCCCTCCATCAGTAAAACGCGCCTATTTATGCTATGGTGACGGTCACAACAGAAGGAGTGGTCAAATATAGAGTGTTATAAAGTACTCGATCATTGGAGAGCAGGTCGGGGTGATGTTGGTTTGCGTATTACGAAACCGTGCAGCGCCAAAGTGTTTCAACGGCATGAGCCGTCCCGGCGGCCACCTCTGCTTCTAGCTCGTCGATCCGGCTGTGTACGACCAGTAGATTGACTAACCGTTCGCCGGCAGAGTCGTCGCCAGCGTCAGCGAGTTGGCGCAACACGTCTAGCGCCTGGTCGGTCTGATCGTGTTTGATCAGCAGGTCAGCCAGCCTTTCGCCGGCCAACCAATCGCCAGCTTCGAAGCGTTGGGCCAGTTCACCGATCCGGTCGAGCGCAGCCAGCGCGTAGACCTCTCGGCGAGCAGCGCTGTAGTCGTTCGTGTCCGCGAGCGGATGCAACGTGCTGGATGGTTGGTCTCCCTGATTGTCGTCAGCCCGCAGGTGGGCCGAACCTTCGGCCGCCTGCGCCTCGCCGGTGTCGACGAGTGGCTGCAGCATGGCGAGTGCTTCCTCGATCAGTCCCTGATCGGCCCCCACTCCAGCAAACTGGACTGCGGCGTGGGCAGCGCGAGCATTACCGAGTTGGGGCAATTCCTCGAGCCGACCCTGCTCGATAAGCAGGGGAACGAAGTAGAAGGTGGCGTACCCATCGCCAGCGTATGCGTACGGGCGCAGTACAGCCATAGCATCGTCGATGTGGCCCTGCTTGGCCAGAAGACGGGCAAGGTAGGTGGCCGCCGATGAGTTACCACAGTCCATTGCCTGCCTGTATAAGGCTTCGGCAGATCCGTTGCGGCCGCGGCGGGCGGCGTTCTTAGCCAAGAGAAGTGCGTCCCCGGGGTCGTGGTGTTCGACGAGTGCTTGCCAGGCGGTGTCGGGGAGGTGGGTAGTACGGCGCACCCGGCCGGCGTACTGGTAGAGGTAGTCAGCGACCTCATACCCTGCGATCTGCCTCATCCCCGCAGGAACGGGTGTGAGTGCGGATGTCGCACCGTTGAGCCTTGTGATGGCGTAGGAGATAGCGTGGAGGAACCAGCCCTTGGGCGCGGTGGCTTGCTGAACGGGGTTGAGGTAGGCGGGTGCCGCCGCGGCGAGGTAATCGCGTGTTATGGCCGCTCGGGCGCCGACGCGGCGGGCGTCGAGTGCGGCAGTGATAACCGCCTTGCCGTAACACTGCTCGGCCGGGGCGTGTTCCCGGTGGTGGATCAGTTGTGGTCCGGCGGCTATGACTTGGGTGAATCCAGTGTCCGGGGTGTCCAAGGCGACGCGGATGCGCCGATCTCCAGCGACGGTCTCGGCACGGCGCCGCTCCGCCGGGGAGAAGTCGTCGGATACATGGATCACGTTGGCCACGCCGAGCAGCTCCCGGTCGTTGGCGTGGAGGTCGGGCCGGCCAGGTGCCCGGACTAGCGTCCGGCCTGCGTACTCGTGAGGCCACAACGTTGCCACCAGCACAGTGCCTGCGGCCACTAAACGCCGAACGAGTCCAGCCGGGACTCCGTGCGAGCTGTCGAGGTAGCGCTGCAACTCGTCAAACCACACCACCGTGCGAGGCAACGGCGCGTCCGCCAACGCGCGGAACGGCTCGATATCTGCCGCATCAGGGTGGATCAGCCACCACTCGGGCAGCACCGCGCAGACTGCCTCGAACATCGCCCGGGTCTTACCCACCGAGGAGCTACCGACCAACAGCACCAGGCCGCCATGCTCGGCAGCAGCGTTGATCGCGGCGCGCAATTCTGGGTCGAAGTCTCGCGGTACGTACGTCGGTAGTTCGCCTTCGGCACCATCAACCTGGATTGACGCATGCACTCCGAGCAGCCGTGGCCGGGCCTCTCGTACTCGCACAGCCCCAATTGGCCGACGCAAGTGCGCGGTGGTGGCCCGTTCCCATGCCGCCGTCCAGGGCGCCTGGGCGTCCCCTTCAACGCCACACGCGGTCAGGAATCTGGTGACGGTCTGCCGTATCGGCGCGGACTTGCCGCGCAATAAGTTGTTCAACGTCGACGGAGGCAAGAGCCGGGGCGCCTCACGCCCGTGGTTGGGGTTGATCGCCTTGTCCAAGTCGGCATACGACCGCGAACCCCGAAGCCGCTGCAACGCACTGGCGAGCTCGGACAGCGTCTGCACCGTCGCCGGATCGACACTGCCTGCGCTGCCGGCGTTCGGGTCGCCGCTCATCGAGGACCTCCAGCCTGTTCGGCGACCTGTCGCCGAACACCCACCGGACCAGCGTAGAACGCAACCAATCTGCCCACGTTCCCGCTGTTCACCCGTTCAGCACCAGCGGGCTGGGCTTCGGCTTCCTCCCACCCCGATGCCGAACACCCTGACCGGGGATTTGCCTCGGAGTCACCTCAGGGAGAACCGGCCGGCTCCTCCCGCCTCAACCCGCGACGGGAGCACACCATGGCAACCAAGCACACCGACAAAACCTGGCGGCAGAAGATCACCCTCGCCGCCATCACCGGCCTTCTCGCCGGCGCCGCTCGGGAACTCGTGTCCTGGGCCCTAGATCACATCCACTGATCCACCATCACGCCTGCAGGCCCGGCCAATCGTCCGGGCCCGCAGCGTGCACAGTTCCCCAACGTAGGAATACTGCACGGTTGGAATACATGCACTCCACCAGTAGTCAAGCACCTGCGCCGCGGATGCGTCACCGTCCACCGCCGACGGCAGGCCCTACCGCTGGAAGCTGACCAGCCGCGCGTTCAAGGGCGAGGCCGACGCCACCGGCGTCGAGGCCACCTGGATCATCGGACATCCGGCAGCCCGCGCGGCCGCCGTTCTGGAGCGGCTGCAACCCACCGACCGGTCGATGCTGTTCTCCCACCTCGCGCACAGCAACGCCACCAGCACCTCCAAGACCGCCCCCACCCAGGCGCAAAGCACCGGCACCACCAACGCCCAGCTCGGCGAACTCGCCCGCTGGATCAACGACTACTGCACCCGGCACGGCCGCACCGACAACATTCCGCCGGTCAACGGCCAACCCTGGCGGCTGTCGACCAGACAGTTCCGCCGCACCCTGGCCTGGTTCATCGCCCGTCGCCCCGGCGGCTCGATCGCCGGCGCCATCCAATACCGGCACCTGAGCGTCCAGATGTTCGAGGGCTACGCAGGCACCTCCGACGCCGGCTTCCGCGCCGAAGTCGAAAGCGAACAAGCCCTGGCCAGAGGCGAGCACCTGCTTGCGCTGATCGACACCCACGAGCACACCGACATCGCCGGACCAGCCGCCGACGAAGCCCGGCACCGACTGGACGGATCCGCCGACCGGGCCAGGTTCAGCGGCACCGTGCTCACCGATCCACACCGTCTCCGGCGGCTTCTGCGGCGTGAGGACCCAGCCATCTATCCCGGCACGTTCGCCACCTGCGTGTTCAACCGCGACAAGGCACTCTGCCACCAGCGCCGGGATAACCACGGCATCGCCCGCCCCACTCTGGGCAACTGCCAGCCGCTCAAGTGCGCGAACGTCGCGCTCACCACCGACAACATCGGCGCGCTGCGCACCGAACGCGACCGTATCGACTACGAGCTCACCCGGCGGCCGAGCCTGCCTCCGCTGCTGCAGCACCGCCTCCTCAGCCGTCGCGACCAGATCAGTCACTTCCTCGACCGCCACGCTCCGGAGGCCTCGTGACCCGCCGCACCGCCCTGCCTACGCGCGACGAGATCCAGGTCGCGATCTCGCACCTCGCCGAAGCCGCCGGCAAGCCGCCGACCGTCCTGGCACTGGCACGCCACCTCGGGCTCGCCAACACCACGTTCCGCCGCAGCTTCCCTGGCATCGCCACCGAGCTCAACCAGCACCGGTCGCAGCCATCACCCCACGACCCCGCCGCCGTCAGCCAGTTCGCGCAGCTCAAACGCGACAACGACAATCTCCGCCAGGACAACCACGAACTCAGACAACACCTCGAACTCGCCATCTCGAACATCCAACGGCTCACCCTGGACAACCATCAGCTACGGCAAAATCTCGAAGCCGCCGTCAAGGTTCGTCGGCTCGACGGCCGTCACCCCTGACGCGGAAAGGCCGCGCGCCCCGCCGCTCCGGCGGTCAGGCAATGGCCCTCGGGGTTGCACCCGGCGTGTCGGCCGCCGTGCGCCTTGTTTGTTCGGGCGGACAATGGTGCCCATTGAGGCCGACCTGTTAGCGCGCCAGCATAGCAGGACGATAAGTTGCCCCTTAACGTCAACCACTTCCCGCGATCCAAGGGCGCAAATGAAGCATCATTTAGCTCAGATCCCCGCAGCACGCCGAATTCGACTCAATCGATTATTCAGAAACAATCCACAAAGGACGCTGATTGTCCCGCTGGATCATCCTCTGACTGACGGACCTCGCACGGTCCATGCGTGCACCCTCAACAGCCTCGTCGGGCAGCTTGCCGTCAGCGGCGCGGACGCGGTCGTGGTCCATAAAGGAAACGTGCGCTTCATCGATCCGGCGTGGTTCAAGCAGCTCTCGCTAATTCTGCACTTGAGTGCGAGCACCGCACATGCGCCAGACCCGGATCACAAGGTCCTGGTGGGAACCGTCGAGGAGGCGCTGCGCTTAGGGGCCGACGTCGTCAGCGTGCACGTGAACATCGGCGCCCGCGAAGAGGCACGACAGCTCGCGGACATGGCAGCCGTGGCGGAGTCCTGTGACCGCTGGAATGTTCCTCTACTGGCAATGATGTACCCTCGCGGGCCTCAAATCGCAGATCCACGTGACCCCGCGATAGTAGCGCACGCCGTGACGGTGGCTGCAGAACTCGGCGCCGATATCGTCAAGACCTACTACGTCGGCTCGGACGAAGCAATGCGACAGGTCACGTCCATATCGCCAATTCCGGTCGTCGTAGCTGGCGGGCCGTTCACCACCAGCGAGAATGATCTGATGGAGTTCGTCGATGGTGCGCTGAACGGCGGCGCGGCCGGACTTGCCATGGGGCGGAACATTTTTCAGGCTCCACATCCTGGCGATCTCACCCGAATGGTTGCGCAACGGGTGCACGGCGATATCGTGCCAGCGGCGCCGACCGAGCTGCTCGCCGCTCACCCGCAGCTGACGTAGCCACTTCGCATGTTTTCTGTTCGACCGCCTCAACCCTCCACATAGCCGAGGATGTAAACCGTATGAAGCTCACTTGGGTCGACGTGCGCACGTGCCCGAACAAGGCCGCTGTCATGGAGGAAGCTCTCCACATCAAGGTGGATGGAATCCTTTCGGACTCCATCGCCGATTTCGACGGCCTGCCGCCGACAGTGCGGAAGGTCTTCTTTCCAGCCGGAAAGAGCTTGCCTGACGACCTCAGTCAGGTTGACGTGGTGATTGTGGCGCCGGACGAGCACGGGCAGCCTCACGAGCTTGCAACAGCTCATCCTGAGGTGGAGTTCGGGCAGTACGTCGAGATCATCGACGCTGCGACGCTGGACGAGGCGTGCCAGTCAGCGCAGAGCAACCACTGGAGCCTGCTGCACTTCCGCGACCCTACGAAGATCCCGCTGGAAATCGTGATCGCCGCCGCCGCAGATTCATCCGGAAAGCTGATCACCATCGCTCAAGACGTAACCGAGGCTGAAATCATCTTCGGTGTCCTGGAGCACGGTTCGGACGGCGTCATGCTGGCGCCCGCAATGGTGGGTGACACGACAGCGCTCAAGGCAGCGGCGGACGGCACGAGTCCCTCGCTGGACCTCGTGGAGTTGACGATCACGGCGACCGAACACGTCGGCATGGGCGAGCGGGCCTGCGTCGACACATGCACCTACTTCCGCAAGGACGAAGGCATCCTGGTCGGCTCGCATTCCAAAGGCATGATCCTCTGTGTCAGCGAGACCCATCCGCTGCCCTACATGCCCACCCGTCCGTTCCGGGTCAACGCGGGCGCCATCCACTCCTACACCCTCTCGGCCGAGGGCCGTACTCACTACCTCAGTGAGCTGAAGTCCGGCAGCAAGGTCATGGCAGTCGATACCTCAGGCCGGAGCCGGATGGTCACCGTGGGTCGTGTCAAGATCGAAAGCCGCCCGCTGATCTCCGTGGACGCCGTAGCTCCGGACGGGCGAACGGTCAACCTGATCTTGCAGGACGACTGGCACGTGCGCGTGCTCGGCCCGGCGGGCGCGGTGCTCAACAGCACCGAACTCAAGCCGGGCGACACGGTCCTCGGCTACCTCCCCACCCAGGACCGGCACGTGGGCTACCCGATCAACGAGTTCTGCCTGGAAAAGTGACCGTGGGCGACACAAAGCCACTGGAAGTCGCGGTTGTAGGGGCAGGCATCACGGGGCTCACCCTGGCAGCGGCACTGCGGCGGGCCGGCATCGGTGTCGTGGTGTACGAGAAGACGAACGCCTTCGGCGACATCGGCGCGGGCATCCAACTCGCCCCCAACGCGGTGCGTCTGCTGCACCGCCTCGGGCTGGCGGACGCCCTGGCCGCTGTCTCGGTGCGATCGACCGCGATCGAAATACGGGACGGGCACACCGGTCGGGTCCGGGACCTGATCTCGCTGGACGACTGCGAGAACCGCTACGGCGCGCCGTACTACCTGCTCACCCGCTTCGACCTGCACACATTGCTTGCATCTCAGCTTCCGAACGACGTGGTCCAACTCGGCAAGGCCTGCGTCTCGGTGACCGAGAGCGACGCGGTCGTTCAGTGCCGGTTCGCCGACGGCACCGGCGCCGAGGCCGATGTGCTGATCGGTGCTGACGGCATCCGCTCAGCGGTACGCGGTGCAAGAATGGACGACCGGCCCGACTATTCCGGCTACAGCGTGTATCGCGGGTTGGTCGACGCGAACGGGCTGCCGATCTCGTTCACCGAGCCGCGGTCGGTCATATGGACCGGCACTGATCGGCACTTCGTGTGCTACCCGGTAGCAGGCGGCAGAATGGTCAACTTCGTTGCGACCGTGTCGGCGCAGGCGTGGGGTGCTGAGTCCTGGTCGGAACCAGGAGAGGTCGACGATGTGCTTGACGCGTTCGCTGACTGGGACAGCCTGCGTCCCCTGATCGAGGCTGCCGGCACGGTCACCCGCTGGGGCCTGCACGTCCGAGAGGACGGCCTGGATTGGACCACGGACCGGACGGCACTGGCAGGCGACGCCGCGCATCCGATGCTGCCGTTCACTGCGCAGGGCGCCGGTCAGGGCATCGAGGACGCGGTCGCCCTGACCGCCGCGCTGACACGCCACGGGGACAACGTCCCACTGGCGCTGCAGGCCTATGAGCAGGCACGCCGCCCTCGAGCCGTGAAGGTCCAAACCCTGTCCCGGGACATGGCACGCACCTTCCACAGCAACGCCACCGAACCTCAGCAACATCCAGAAGCCCGTCTGGCAAGCGACAGCCTCGACTGGCTCTTCAACCACGACGCGGAAGCATTATGACAACTACCGAGACGACCACCGAACACACTCGCCTCCAGAACGCATTGCCGGTCCTAGCTGATCACGACATCAACGCCTACCTCGCGCGGATTGGTGCTGATCGACCGGACCGTCCGACCCTGGAGGCGCTGCGGCACCTTCAGGAACGCCATGTGCTGTCGGTTCCGTTCGACACCATCGCGGTTCACACCGGAGAACCGGTGCAGTACACGCTCGACGCCGTACGAAAGATCGTGGAGCAGCGGCGAGGCGGCTGCTGCGTTGAGCTCAACTCCGCGTTCGGCACCCTGTTGAGCGCGCTCGGTTACCAGGTGGAGTTGCTTCCGGGCCAGATCTACCGGAAGTCGGTACTCGACAAAGGTAGCGGCCACATGGCGCTCGGGGTCACAGTTACGTCGTTCGGGCAAGACCAGGGTCCTTGGCTGGTCGACGTCGGCCAGGGGTACAACAGTAGGCACCCGCTGTGGATGAACCTGCGCGAAGCGCAACCCGATCCGCACGGCACGTATCTGCTGACCAGCGCACCCTACGGCGACGTCGACGTCTCGCTTGACGACAACCTGTTGTACCGCTTGGAGACCAGGCCGCGCGAGGTGGGGTACTGGAACCGAACCCTGTGGTGGTATCGCACCTCCCCACGCTCGCCATTCGCGGCGGCACCGATCTCCATCGCACGCACGGAACAGGGAAGAAAGACGCTGCGGGGGAACGAGTTGATCACGGAGAGCGACGGACAGCGTGTGCTGCAACGGTTCGACAGCGACGAAGCATTGCTGAACGCCTACCTCGAGCACTTCGGCATTGCACTAGATCGGGTGCCCTCGGCACAGGAACGGATGTTCACCGCAATAGCCGCCGAGACGGACACAGCATCAGCCTAGGAGCAGTGATCGGGTGAGGCGGCCTCCAGGACTACTGCCGCCACTGTGCCAACCGAACCACCGTTCGACCGAACCGGAGCCCGATGATGATCACCTGTTTGCTTAGTCGGTCAGTGGTCAACCTCAAACTGTCGCTACAAGCCGGCGCGGTGCAAGCTCGGTCGGCACACTCTCGGCCACTCCGAGTTCCGTGCGGTCGTGCATGACGGTATGGCCCGCATCAGCTGCCTGGCTTGCGCCACCGACGGCGCCGATCACTTCTGGCACCTGGCCGCCACGGCACCCGCGGCCGACCGGGCAGAGCTGTCCGAGGAACTCTACTTATCATAGATCTCGTTCGGAGCCGGTCGCAGACTGCGCTGACCCGCTCTGCCTGGGTCTCGCAGCGGTCGTCGCCCGATACCTTCGGCCAGTTGCAGCGGTTGGAACGAGTAGTGGCCGTGCACGTTGATGTGGGCGTACCAGTAGGGGTAGATGCGCAGCACGTCCTCGTCGAGCACCGGGTAGCCGGATTCGCGCAGCGTGGCCAGGATGCGGTCCAGATAGACGGTGTTCCATGGAGCGACGCAGTTGACGACGAGGCCGAGCGCTGTGCGTGCCAGGAAATACGTCCGTGCAGGTCAGCAGGTGTCGGTGGATAGCGGTCATCATCCGGCATGATCGCGGCCGTGCTGATCCGGTTCACCTGCCTCGCCGTGTCCCACGTCCTCGCCGCGCTGTGGTTCTTGCGCGGCTAACGTGCGGAATCAGCGTGATTCGATCAAGCCCGTCTGAGACGAGTACCTCGTGCAGGCGTTCTGCTACGCGGCAGCAGTCGACGATCGTGATGCCAGGTCCGGGATCGAGATTGAACACAAGCCGGTTCGGCAGATCTCGTTCGCCGTCTACGACAGTCCATTGAGGAACGTGAAGTTCGAGTGCGGCGAGGTTGGCGGCCCAGACGAGCGCGGCAAGTTCCTCCAGCATCGGATAGCGAACGACCTCGTCGGCATCGTCTCCGCGTCTGGAACCAGCGCCACGCAGTGGCACGGTCGGCAACCAGTCCGGTGTGCTGGCACAGGAGTTCTTCTGGAAGAACTCCTGTCCGCGAACGCCGTTGGGAACCGCACGAACGTGACGGGCCTGCCGCGCAAGTGCGGCAACAGCAAAGGTGCTGTCCGACTGTAGTAAGCGATGACCTCACCTTTGGTCGTCCCGACGGCCGGTTGCGGCACACCGCTTGGTGCGGCTTCCGTGCAGACCGCGCCCCCGCCGAAGTGACGGCACCGCAGTCCGGCCGCCCCAGCCCTCCGCCTACTCCGAAACCGCCCGATATCGACCGGATACAGCGCTTGTCCAAGTTGGACAGGGTAAGCGTGCGGGTACCGGTCCTGACCGTCACGCGGCTGCCACTGTCGGGGGGCGGACCTGAGCACGTGCCTGTTCCTGACACAGCCGCAGTCAACGCGGCGCGTGGGAACGCGAGGACGAGGCTGCCCGCGGCGTTGACGCGGCCGTCGCACTGGACCGCGGGGGCTGGTGAGCGCCGCTGGCGGTTCAGTCGGTTGCGGGTAGCGGTTCGGTGTTGTGGCTGCTCAGGCCGTCGAGGGAGATGCGCAGCAGGCGGCGCCACTGGTCGGGGTTGGTGTCGCCGGTGATCTGCACGGCCTGGCTCAGGGACGTGCTGAGCAGGACCAGATCCGCGGTGGTGACGCCGGGGCGCAGGACGCCCGCGTCCCGGCAGCGGGTGCGCAGGTCGTCGATGAACGAGTAGCACCGCTGGGCGCATGAGCTGGTGGGGCCACCGGTGGCGACGTAGCTCTCGACGAGCGCGCGGTTGCCGGCCTGCGTGGTGAGCATCTGCTCGAAGAAGCCGGTCAGTGCCTGCCAGGGGTCCTCGGTGGCGGAGGCTTGCTGGTGGGCCTCGGTGAGCCAGGCCGTGAACTGCTGTTCCAGGACGGTGACGAGCAGGTCTTCCTTGGTCGGGAAGTGGCGGTAGAGCGTGCCCATGCCGACGCCGCTGCGCCGGGCGATCTCCCGGACGTCGACGGTACCGCCCAGTTCGGCGAACACGGCACTCGCCGCCTCCATGATCGCGGCGCGGTTGCGCTCGGCGTCGGCGCGGCGCCCGCGGGTGGCGGGTGTGGGCTGGTCGGCGAGGGTCACGGGATTCAGCGTACAGCGAACCCCGCATTTGCGGAGCACATGCTCCGGTTGTGGTAGGTTGAAACGGAGCACATGCTCCGCCTAGTGCGGCTGAACCGCCGGACGGTGTCCGGCAAGATGAGGAGAACCCTTTCCATGGCAACGCTTGGTTTCATCGGCAGCGGCCACGTCGGCGCGAAGGTCGCCCGGCTCGCGATCGCGGCGGGGATCGACGTCGTGCTGTCCAACTCCCGTGGTCCCGAGTCCCTGGCCGCGACGGTGGCGGAGCTCGGCGAACGGTCCCGTGCCGCGACCCCCGAGGAGGCGGCTCTGGCAGGTGACCGGGTGGTGGTGAGCATCCCGCTGGCCGCGCACCGCGCTCTTCCGGCCGCCGCGCTGGCGGGCAAGGTCGTGCTCGACACGATGAACTACTACCCGTTCCGCGACGGGCGCATCGAGACCCTCGACTCGGGCGAGCTCGCCACGACCGAGTTCGTCCAGCAGCACCTGGCCGGCGCACGGCTCGTCAAAGCGTTCAACAACATCAGCGACCAGCACCTCCTCGAGCTCGCCCGCCCCGCCGGTGCCGCCGACCGCACCGCTCTGCCCATCGCAGGCGATGACCCGGAAGCCAAGGCGAGCGCCGCGGAGCTGATCAGCCGGCTGGGCTTCGACACCGTCGACGCGGGTCCGCTGTCCGAAAGCTGGCGTTTCGAGCCGGAGACCGCTGCCTACTTGGCGGCGTACTCCGCCGACCCCGACGCCGCGATCGCGCTCTTCGCGGAGCTGGGCAAAGCCGTGCGCGCCGGCACTCCGCCGCTGCAGGCACCCCCGGTAGGACCCGGCGCTCCCCTGCCCGCCGCGCGGTTGCGCACCCTGCTCGACGGCACCGCGCGCAAGCTCACCGCCGACCGGGTGCTGGCCTGACCCTGAGCACGCCTGTCAAGGCGTCGGCGCAGCAGATCGGGGCCACCGCGCACGTGAAGTTCGGTGACGGCTCGACGGCGACAACGTCAACCACGGCAAGGTGATCGGCCGCCTGGAACAGCGCGAGGTGTGGTCCAAGGTCACCGACACCGTCAACAAGTGCACGCGGGCGATGGGCCGGGTCGCGCTCGGCGAGGACGGCTGGGGCGCCTACTCCAGCAGGCGCTGCTGAGAGCGGCCAGTCGGGGCGCGTCCTGACTGAAATTTCAGTCAGGCAGGTCGTGGCGGGCATGAACAGGCGCACCTTCATGCAGTCGGCGACCGGCGCCATCAGCGGTGTGTTCGCCGGCTGCACGGGCACAGCCGGCGAGCAGCAGAAGACGTGGCTGATGCCCGAAGAGGGAGAGCCCCACCGGCGGACGTGGATGGCGTTCACGGCCAGTGAGCGGATCTGGGGTCCTGACCTGCCGCGGGTGCGTCGCGACCTGGCGACGATCGTGACCACGATCGCCCGGTTCGAGCCGGTGTCGATGCTGGTGCGGGCCGAGGACCTGGAGCAGGCGCGGTCTCTGCTCGGTTCGTCGGCGGTCGAGCTGGTGACTGCGGAGCTGGACGATCTGTGGCTGCGCGACACCGGTCCGGTATTCGTGCGCGAGCGTGGCGCGCTCGACTTCAACTTCACCAGCTGGGGCGGCAAGCAGGAGTACCGGCGGGACGCGAAGGTCGCCGGGTTCGTGGCGCAGCGCACAGGTGCCGAGCGGGTGCGCACGGATCTGGTGCTGGCAGGCGGCACGCTTGAGGTCGACGGTGAGGGCACGGCGATCATCACCGAGAGCTGCGTGCTCAACGGCAACCGCAACCGGGGCTGGCACAAGCGCGACGTCGAGGAGGAGTTGGAGCGCCTGCGGGGGACCAGGAAGATGATCTGGCTGCCGGGCATCGCCGGGCGGGACATCACCGACGGCCACACCGACTCGACTTCTACGCCCGGTTCGCAGGTCCTGGCGTGGCGGTGGCCGGGCTGGACAACGACCCCGAGTCGTACGACCACGACGTCACGCGCCGCCATCTGGAGATCCTGCGCGAGGCCACGGACGCCGGCGGCCGGCCGTTGCGGGTCGAGGTGATCGAGGGGCCGGCACGGGTGCGGTAGGACCGCGAGGACTTCGCCGCCGGGTACATCAACTTCTACGTGTGCAACGGCACGGTGGTCGGGCCGGAGTTCGGTGATCCGCGTGCCGACGCCGCGGCGAAGGCGACGATGGAGCGACTCTTCCCCAGCCATGCGGTGGTGCAGATCGACATCGACGGCATCGCCGCGGGCGGTGGTGGCATCCACCGCACGACGCAACAGGAACCGAGGTAGTCGTGGCGGAGCGCAGAACCCAGCTGCTGGAGGCGGCCGTTCGCGTGATCGCGCAGGACGATGTGCGCGGGTTGCGCGTGGAGAAGCTCACAGCCGAGGCCGGGGTGTCCACGGCGTTGATCTACTACCACTTCAAGGACCGGGCCGGGATCCTGCGGGCGGCGTTGGAGCACGTCAACGATTGTGCGCGCAGCTACACCGAGCCGTCGGCCGGCGATCCGCGCGCGCCGCTGTCCCATCGGTGACCGCGACGCGATGCTGGTCGTGGACGAGACCGGCGACCTCAAGAAGGACAACCGCTCGGCAGGGGTGTCACGGCAGTACACCGGCACCGCCGGGCGGATCGAGAATGCTCAGGCCGGGGTGTTTCTGACATACACCACTACGATCGGGCACACCCTGATCGACCGCGAGCTCTGCTTGCCGCGTTCGTGGACCGGCGGCACCGCACGGTGCGCGGCGGCCGGGATACCCGAGGACACGACGTTCGCGACCAAGCCCGCGCTGGCCTCGCGCATGATCCTGCGGCTCTCGACGCCGGGGCGCCCGCCCGGTGGGTCGCCGGCGACGAGGTCTGCGGCGGCAACCCGACACTGCGCGCCGACCTGGAGAAGCGGCAGGCCGGGTACGTGCCGGCGGTGGCCTGTGACCACCGCGTCACCACCGCTGCGGGCACCTCCCGGGTCGACGAACTCGTTGCGCGGCTACCGAAACGCGCCTGGCAGCGGCTGTCCGCCGGGAGAGGCGCCAAGGGACACCGGTTCCGCGACTGGGTCTGGATCGCCATCACCGGTGGCGACGACGCGCCCGAGGGACATCGGTGGCTGTTGGTCCGGCGCAACCGCCGTACCGGCGAACTGGCCTGCTACCGCTGCTCCGCTCCGCAACGGGTGCCGCTGACCGCGCTGGTGCGCGTCGCCGGGCGCGGGTGGACCATCGAGGAGTCCTTCCAGACCTCGAAGGGACAGACCGGGCTCGACGAGCACCAGGTCCGCACCTGGATCTCGTGGTACCGGTGCACACCCCTGGTCCTGCTCGCGCACCTCTTCCTGGCCATCACCACCGTCACCGCCCGCGCCAGTCCTGCCTCGGCCGGGCTGATTCCGTTGACACTCAACGAGATCCGTCACCTCTGCAACACCCTCGTGATCACCGCGACCGCGAACATCCGGCACGTCCTGCGCTGCTCGTACTGGCGCAGGCGACACCAATACCGAGCCCAGCAAGCCCACTACCAGCGGCAATTGCTCCAGGAACAGTGAAGATCACGATCTACGGCTGGAGTATCAGGACGTTGTTTTCCAGAACATAGCCGTGTTAGCGTTAACATCCGTCGCCGCAAGGTTCGCTCTGGCCATCGTTGATGATGGGGGCTTCCCATGTGGATAAGCGACCGCGCTCACTCGCGTGCGCGATCCTCCAGATGGCCGGTGTCGCGGCACCGCACATGTCCCTGGCCAATCACCAACGGAACATCGGCGGTCATCTGGGACTGCAACCTCCAGGCCAACCAGCTGTGGACCTTGCTCACATCGTGAATCACCATCCACAAAGGAGTGGGAATTTCATGAGAAGAGTGCTGACGGGGCTTCTCGCCGCGTGCGTCATCGTCGTGGCCCCTCCCGTGACGGGCATCGCCTCCGCCGCCCCGGCGCAGGTGGTTCCCATCGCTCCGAACGACTCGTCCGCCACGATCATCGCCAATGCGGCGACCGTGGTGCCGTCGCCCCGGCAACTGGCCTGGCAGCGACTGGAGCGGACGGCGTTCGTCCACTTCGGAGTGAACACCTTCACCGGCAGGGAGTGGGGCACCGGAACCGAGGACCCGAACGTCTTCCAGCCCAACGGCCTGAACACCGACCAGTGGGCGGCCTCGTTGAAGGACGCCGGGATCAAGGGCGCCATCCTCACCGCCAAGCACCACGACGGCTTTCTGCTGTTCCCGTCGAAGTACTCCGCTTTCGGCGTCGCCTCCGACCGCGCCTGGCAGAACGGCACCGGCGACGTCGTGAAGAACTTCACCGACTCCATGCACAAGTACGGCCTGAAGGCCGGGGTCTACATCTCCCCCGCCGATCTGCACGAGAACCAGGGCGGCGGCCGGTTCGCCAACGGCAGCAGATCCAAGGAGGTGACCATCCCGAGCGATCCCTCCCAGATCGTCAACGGCATCTCGTTCCGCTTCAACTCCGACGACTACAACGCCTACTTCGAGAACACGCTCTACGAGCTGATGTCCAAGTACGGCACCATCGACGAGGTGTGGTGGGATGGTGCCAACCCCACCGGCCGCAACCAGCCGTACAACTTCGCTGACTGGATCAAGATCGTCCGCGCTCTGCAGCCCGGCGCGGCGATGGAGAACGACGGCGGCCCGGACATCCGCTGGATCGGCAACGAGAACGGCTACGCCCGTCAGTCGGAGTGGTCGGTCGTGCCCTTCACCGGCAACGCCGCGACCGCCGCCGACAACGTCACCAACCCGCCCGGCGGAAACGACGCCGCCGATCTGGGCAGCGACAGCCTGCTGTCCCGCCGCAAGCAGGACGGGACCAGTGCGTGGAACTTCCTGAAGTGGTTGCCGGGGGAGTGCAACGGGACGTTGTCCGCGCGCCACAACTGGTTCTGGCAACCGGGCGAGGTGTGGCGCGGCGTACCGGAACTCGAGGAGATGTACTACGGCTCCGTGGGCCGCAACTGCAACTCGCTGCTGAACGTCGGGCCGAACCGGCAGGGCCTGTTCGACCAGTCGGCGGTCACCGTGCTGTCCCAGTTCAACGCCAGGCTCACGAACACGTTCGGCACCGACCTCGCCGCCGGCGCGACCGCGACCAACGACAGCGGAACCGGCAACACCGAGGGACACGCCCCCGCCCTGGCACTGGACGGCAACCTGGACACGTCCTGGCAATCAGCCGCCTCGACCGGCGGGCTGGTGTTCACACTGCCCGCGGCGCGCACCTTCGACGTCGTCTCCGTGCAGGAGGACCTGAACTTCGGCCAGCGGGTCAGGTCGTTCGCCGTGGACTCCTGGAACGGCAGTGCGTGGACCCAGATCGCGACCGACACCACGATCGGCCAGAAGAGGCTGATCAGGCTGTCCTCCCCGGTCACCACGAGCCAGGTCCGGTTGCGCGTCACAGGTTCCAGGGCCACACCGGCGATCGCCGAGCTGGGTCTGTTCCGCCGACCTGGCGGCGGCGGTGCGCAGGGCAGCATCACGTCCGTCGCGTCCGGCAAGTGCGTCGACGTCAACGGGGCGAGCAACGCGAACGGTGCCGCGGTGCAGTTGTGGGACTGCAACGGTGGCACCAACCAGCGTTGGGCCTCCACGTCGAGCAAGCAGCTGGCCGTCTACGGCAACAAGTGCCTGGACGTCTACGGAGCGGGCACCAGCCCCGGCACGTCCGTCGTGATCTGGGACTGCCACGGCGGCACCAACCAGCAGTGGACCGTCAACTCGACAGGCACGATCGTCGGTGTCCAGTCCGGGCTGTGCCTGGACGCTTCCGGCGGCGGTACGGCGAACGGCACGAAGCTCGTGATCGCGACGTGCACGGGCGGGACCAGCCAGCAGTGGAAGATCAGCTGATCCGCCGAGGCTCACCAGCCCTGCTCGTCGGCACGGTGCGGCGTGCCGACGAGCAGGGCTGCCCGATCCACATCCACGCTTTGCAGCAGTCGACTCTTCGCTGCTTCCCGGCTGCCGCACGCAGATGTGGAAGCTCACGATCTGCCCGTGCTTTTCACGCCAAACAGCAGACAGCCGGAGCCGACTGCGGAGCAGCCTGTCGCGCAGGTCGTCGAGGTCGGCCTGCGGCACGTCGATGGATCAGGGCGCACCGTGGGTCACCACGTGACGGGAAGTCGTTCGAGGCCGTACACGACATTTGCCTTGCGGAAAGAGACTTCTTCGAAGGGGACGGCGAGCCGCAGCCCCGGCAGTCGGCGCAGCAGCGTGGGCAGGGCGATTTGGAGTTCCACCCAGGCCAGGTTCTGGCCCAGGCACTGGTGCACGCCGTGGCCGAAGGCCAGGTGGCCGCGGGCCGTGCGGTCGATGTCGAAGCCGTTGATGTCGGAGTCCAGGGCGGTGTCCCTGTTGCCTGCCGGAATGCTGAAGACCAGGCCCTCGCCGGCCCGCACGAGTTGCCCGCCGATCGTGATGTCCTTCCGGGCCACCCGTGTGACCGCGTTCTCCGCGATCGTGAGATAGCGCAGCAGTTCCTCGACCGCGCGCGCGACGACCTGAGGGTCGTCGCTGTCGCGGACGACGGCGAGCTGGTCAGGATGGCGCAGCAGGGTCAGGGTGCCCAGGCCGATCATGGTGGAGGTGGTCTCATGCCCGGCCACCAGCAGGGACTGAGCGATATCGACGAGGTGCTTGCGCTTGAGCTCGCCCGTGGCGACCCGGTCGGCCAGCAGTTGGGAGATGACGTCCTCTCCCGGTTCGCGTTCCCTGCGGTCGGCCAGGTCGGAGAGATAGGCGCTGAGCGTGGCGTGCGCGGCCTGGCTTTCCTCGATGGGGATGCTCAGGTCGAGCGTCGCCTGGGACTGGGTCTGGAAGAAGTCGTAATCCGCCTCCGGAACACCCAGCATGAGCGCGATCACCGTGGAGGGCACGGGCAGGGCGAAATCGGCGACCAGGTCGGCCAGCCGGCCCTTGTCGATCATCCGGTCGAGGGTGTGGTCCACCAGGTCCTGGATGCTCGGGCGCATCGCCGCGGTCCGCTTGACGGTGAAGAGGTGGCTCAACATCCGGCGCTGCTCGGCGTGGCGTGGATCATCCATGCGGACGAAGAGCTGATCGTCCGCGTCCACAGCCCTGAGCGGCCGGGGGATGGGGGGAAGGCCTGGGGTGAACCTCACTCCAGGCACGAGAAATCCTCGCAGAGCACCGCGACAGCGATTCGTACAACTGGTCACGCTCAGGACTTATGCTCGGAACCGTCCACAAAGAACTGGGTGAAAAGCCCCACAGCCATGTCTCTCGCACGGGTCTGCTGCACGAGTAGGTGACAGTGGTAGTCACGCAGCCTGACTGGCTGGCGTGGTCATGATTGCCTCGTATTCGACGGGGGTCAACCGGCCGAGGGCGGCCTGGCGTTGACGACGGTGGTAGGTGCGCTCGATCCAGGTGACGATCGCGATCCGGAGTTCGGCTCGAGTGGACCAGGTGTGCCGGTCGAGAACATTGTTCTGCAGCAACGCGAAGAAGCCTTCCCATGGCGGCGTTGCCGCCCGCCGCGCCGACCCGGCCCATCGAGCCGGACAGGCCGTGGCGAGCGAGCGCACGGACGAACTTTCTTGATCGGAATTGCGAGCCGCGGTCGGTGTGCACCACGCAGCCGGCGACCTCACCGCGGCGGGCGAGGGCGTTGGTGAGCGCGGTGACGGCGAGGCGGGACTTCATCCGGGAGTCGATGGAGTCGCCGACGATCCGGTTGGAGCAGACGTCCTTGACCGCGCAGAGATACAGTTTCCCTTCTGTGGTGCGGTGTTCGGTGTAGGGTCGGACACGGGCGCGGTTCCAGCGTTTCTGCTGGTCCGTTTCCCGTGCCCGCCCTCCGAACCGGACGTGCGACTCGTCGCCGCATCCGGCTCTCCACGTGTTCATGCCGCTGGTATGGGTGAGCCTGGTGTGTCGGTTTGCGACCATGGCGTGGGGATGCGAGTGCCCCGATACCGGTAACGCGTGATTGCGACGGTTTCCGGTCGGAACATCTCGATATTTCCAGCTCGGATCTGCCAGCCCGGCAGGAAGCGCCGGATAAGGGTGTGCATGTTCAGCCCGAGATGTCGTTTCCGGAGCCAGTCGACGATTCGCCAGAAGGCGAAATGGTCGACATAGCCGAACGTCCGGGACGACACCCCATGACGGAAGTAGTTGCACCATCCCCGCAGCACCGGGTTGAGCCGGTGCAGCAGGTCGGCAAGTGTCCGATGATTCCGGCGGCGGGTGAGCGCCCGTATCTTGTCCACGATCGAGGCAAGTGCCTTCTTCGACGGATAGGTATAGACAGCTCGTTTGCCGGTTCGGTTCCGCCAGTCCCGGCGCTGGATGCGCCAGCCGAGGAAATCGAACCCCTCATCGATGTGGCAGACCCTGGTCTTCTCGACCGACAGACGCAGGCCCATCGGCGCGAGCACTGCGGTGACCTCGCCCCAGAGCGCTTCAGCATCGGCGCGTTGCCCGGCCAGCACGACCACGAAGTCGTCCGCGAAACGGACGAGCTTCATGACTGCGCCGCCGGCGCGTCGGTGTTTGCTGCGCGTCCATTCCGAGCCGAGCGCTTGCCACTTGCGGGTGAAGTGCTCGTCCAGGACGGACAGGGCGATGTTGGCCAGCAGCGGTGACAGGATCCCGCCCTGGGGTGTCCCGGTGATCGTCTCGCGGTTGCGGCCATCCTCGGCGAGGACGCCTGCCCGCAGGAACGCCGCGATCCAGGCCAGGACTCGTTTGTCCACGATTCGATCCCGCACCCGGTCCATCAGGGCTGAGTGTGAGATCTCATCGAAGCACGCTTCGATGTCCGCCTCGAACACCCACTCGTAGTTGCGTGCAGGTGAGGCAAGGTAATGAATCTCGGCGATCGCGTCCTGAGCCCGGCATCTCGGGCGGAAACCGTAGGAACACGGTTGGAAATCCGCCTCGAAGATCGGCTCAAGCACCAGCTTCAACGCAGCCTGCACGACGCGGTCCGCGGTCGTCGGGATCCCCAGGCGCCGGAGCTTGCCCGACGCTTTCGGGATTGCCTTCTCCCGCACCCGCTGGGGAACAAACCGGTTCGCCTTGAGCTCAGCTCGCAGCTCGTCGAGCAGCTCCCGCGCAGCGAAGCCAACATCGCGGGGTGCGATGCCATCGACTCCGGCCGTTCGTGCGCCTTTGTTGCCCCGCACCCGGTTCCAGGCCACGACCAGGAAAGCCGGGTCATAGACGAGGTTTCGGAGATCATCAAACCGACGGTCAGGCTCGGCCGTCGCCCATCGGTGCAGCTTCCTCTGCATCACCCGTACCCGTGTCTCGGCCTCATCAAGGTCGGGCCACGGAGCGCCGATATTCACCAGCGACCTCCCGGATCAGCACAGATGCCGCGAACACGCTGGACCCCTTCGCCATGTGACCGGCTTTCCCGATCTCGGACTACTACGGGTCCTCCGCCCCACCCCGGCGGCATCAGCCGACGGCGGACCTTCCCACCGGATCGCTGGCCGCGACCTGGGTCGGGGGCCACAGGGATGGTTCCCACGTTCACTGTCGAACCGTTCGACGGGGTCGGCGTCCAGCTATGCCCCTGCAGCATCGCCACGGCTACGCCGCAGACTTTCACCGTGGCCTCCCGACCGGCGACATCACCCGGTCCAGAAGTTCCCCGCACCACAAGGTGATCCGGGTGCGCGCTGCTACCCAGCCCCGATCCGCCAGGTTCGAGCTGGTGGCTCTCTTGAGAGGCGTTCAGCCGCTGGTTCCTCACGTACGCCTTTCCGTCTCGCTTGCCGAGCACGGACCATCTGGCAGTCCTGATCCGCCTCGTCGTTGACAGGGCTGCTTCCCGCCCTCACCGGCACCTCCCGGTTCAGGCTGCCCCCTGCTTCACCCCACCGCTGCGACAGCAGAGTGGAGAAGGTCTTGCACCTCCTCACGGTTCAACAGCGCCTCGTGGCGCTCGAAGTCGGCCAGCCACAACCGGTTCGGTGCTGTGGCAGCGAAGTCACGCCGGACCAGGTCGTCGTGCACCGGCGGGCTGGTCCTCTTGCCGTTGCGGCCGCGTTTCTTGCCCGAACGCGCGCCACCAGCCCATGGCCGAGCAGATCCGCCACGCGGTCCGATCAGCCATCGACCAGCCGGCGTCGCGGGCTTCGTCGGCCAGGAACCGGTAGCCGAACTCCGGATCGTCACGGTGCGCGTCGAACAACGCGTTCGCCCGATGAGCCCGCTCGAGTTCTGTCCCGGTGACCGGCCGGGCACGCCACCGGTAGTACGGCTGTCGAGCGATGTTCAACACCCGGCACGTCACCGCGACGGGAACACCGTCCGCGGCCAGCTCCGTCACGAGCGGGTAGAGCCTTTCCCCGACAGGTTCGCCTGCGACAGATACGCCGTCGCCCGGCGCAGGACCTCGTTCTCCTGCTCCAGCAACTTGATCCGCTTGCGCGCTTCGCGCAGCTCGGCCGAGTCGTTCCTGGTCACACCAGGTTTGATGCCTTCGTCGGTGTTAGCCTGGCGCAGCCATTTGAACAAGGTCATCCGGGTGGACCCCGAAGTCCCGTGCGATCTGCTCGACCGTCACGCCGGGCTCACGGTCACGCGCGACCCGCACGACATCGTCGCGGAACTCCTGAGAGTAGGGCTTGGGCACAGCGACATCCTCCCAGCTCACCATCACGGCAAGCCAACTCAGATGTCACCTACCGGTGCAGCAGGCCCTCACGATGTTCGTGGTGAACGACCTCATGCGCAACCGCGCCTAAGCTTGCGTGAACTGCGGGCCAACGCCGAATCCGGTCGGGGCGGCGGTCTCCCCACCCGGACACCTCCATGATGCGAACCTCGGTGCCGAGTGACTCGGCATGTCGGAAGATCAGAACACGTAGAAGCTAGGGCCGTTCACCGTGCAGACATTCACACCGGCGCGGCCGTCGTAGACCAATGAACCGATGTACTGACCGTCGAGAACGTGGATATCCACGCGTTCGGCGTGATCGCCGCCATAGGCGAACTGCTGGCACGTTCCGGGTTCAACAACGTAGGTGGAGAATCCGCCTCGTTCGACGAACTCCGCATAGGAGCTGAAGTCGCCCCCGGAGCACAGCTCGAAAACTCCTGGGGTGGCGGCCTGGGCGCTGCCGAGCGGGGACACGGCCAGTGCGGCGACCACGGCGACGGCGACGGCGAGGACACGGATCATCCAATGACTGCTGTGCTGCTTCACGATTCTCCTTGGCAAACTAGAGGTGGAAACAGTAAACGGAGTCAGCACCACACGAACAAGATTGCGCCCGCACATGCTGCCCGTTCGCACACCCCCTTCGGCCTGTTCTGCCTCGTACCGGAAGCAGGCCAACACGATGTCGCGGTGCCCTGGCCCGAATCAGAAAGTGCAGAGGCACGAACACCGCACTCGCCTACCTTGCCTCCGCCGCTTCCGTGGACACCGAGGCGTTCGCCGGCGTGCACACCTCACGTTCGGAGCCACCAATCCGCCTGCCCCACAGGCATGGAACAGGATCGTTGGATCGCGTGCGGGTTTCCTGCCGGGAGCCTCCGGCAGGAAACCCGCCTCTGGGTGTCGATTTCTCGACCTCTGCACGAGAGGGCGAACGACCTGGACACACTCGCGGATCAGCCGGGCAGAAGTGCCAGCTCCGCTTCCACGATTTCTCGCTGCACACGACTACCCAGAGCGTCGAGCTTTCCGAGGGCGAGCATCAGGCAACTGTGTGCCCCCTCGACGTCACCCATGTGACGCCGTGCGATTCCCTCGCCGAGCGCCAGTTCCGCTTCGGTGCGGTAGCTCATCTGGAGCGTGCCGAGTGTCGACCTCGCGTCGAGATAACTCTGTGCGGCCTCCTTCCAGCGCCCCAGCGCCGAATACGAGTCACCCGTCAACGTCAACGTCAGCGCCGTCGACCTGTGCGCCATCTCCGGGTTGGTCTGATCGCGATTCTCCTTCGTCTCCGCGAGAATCTCCGTGAGCAACTCCAGCGCCTCCTGGAACTTGCCCGCGGTCAGCAGGGTTGTGCCCAGTGCAAGCGACATCCAGACACGTTGCTTGAAGTAGTCGTAGCCCACCGACATCGCATAAGCCAGCCTGGTGTACTCGATCGCTTCCTCGTTTCGGCCGAGTCTTGAGAGCGCCAGTCCGATGGACGCGCGCGCAGCAATGGGTATCCACTCGTAGCCGATCTCCTGCGCGACCGCCACAGCCTCGTGGAGCGTTACGAGGGCGCGTTCGCGATCGTGGGCGGATTGGTCCTGAGTCCAGCCGAGCAGACTCAGCATGTCGGCTTCACCGAACCGGTCGCCGAGTGCCCTGGCGGCCAGGAGGCCTAGTTCGAACACCTCGTCCCAACGGAGCTTTTGCTCACGGCCGAACGCGTAGAACTGGATCGCGACCGCGAAGTCGAACACCTGCTGGTGCCGACGGAGTGCTGCCGCCTCACGCTGCACCGCTGTCCAGTTCGAGACTTCCTGCTCGAGCCACTCGGTCGCCTCCTCGTATGAGCGGAAGAGACAGTCCTGCGGCACCTCCCGCACGTCAGGGTGGAACAGCTCGCCCGCGGCGGACGCCAAGCCGAAGACATGCGCGGAGAAGTCGTCCCGCAGTTGGTGACGAACGTGCTCTGGGTCTTCCTCGACCCAGCGCTCCCGCGCGAAGATCCGGATCAGGTCGTGAAACTGGTAGTGACTCGACGCGGCCGTGATGTTCAGCAACGACATCTCGACCAGTTCGTCCAGCAGCAGACCGACTTCGTCCACCGGCACACCTGTCGCCACTGCGGCGAGGTCGTCGTCGAAGTGGACGCCGGGGACGAGCGCCAGCCGACGGAACACCGAGCGAGCCTGTGCCGGCAGCACCTGGTACGACACCCAGAACGCCGTCCGCAGATCCTCGTCACCCACTGAGAGCGAGTCCAGACGCTTCCTCTCGTCCCGCATCTCCGCCACGAGCTCGGCGGCCGATCGGCCGTTCCGCCAGGCAGCCAGCCGATTGCCCACCATCCGCACCGCCAACGGCAGGTTTCCGCACAGCGACACCAGCTCCCGCACCGCTTGCGGTTCTTCCCGCACCACGTCCTCACCGGCCACGGAAGCGACCAGTTCTACAGCTGAGTCCTCGGGCAAGGTGTCCAGCAGCACCCAGCGCGCCGACTCCAGCCCCGCCAGCACACGACGACAGGTCACGATCGTCAGGCAGCCCTCGCTCATGGCCAGCAACGGCCTGACCTGGCCTTCGTCGTAAGCGTTGTCCAGCACCACCAGCACTCGCTGATCCCGCAAGACCCTGCGGAACAGCGAACTGCGCTCCTCGACCGTCGCAGGCATCTGCCCTGGCGACACGTCCAGCGAGGTCAACATCCGTTCCAGCGCAACGGCGGAGCTGAGCGGCCGATCGTCGACACCACGCAGGTCCAGCGCGAGACACCCGTCGGGGAAAGAGGAGGCCAGATCGTCAGCGGCCGCCACCGCCAGCGACGTCTTCCCGATCCCAGGAGGTCCCGCGATCACGACAAGGCCACCGGTTTCGGCCTCTTGCGACAGCCGCAGGAGTTCAGGTCGCCTTCCGACCAGGCCAGACACAGCGGGCAGGACGCGCAACGACGCGCCCTTGACCGTCCCGCCCGAGCGACGGCGTCCCTCTTTCGCCAGTGAGAGGAAGGAGACCCGTTCCTCCCCGGCGAGTCCCAAAGCATCGGCCAGAAGCTCAGCCGAACGCTCCTGGGGCGCATTCGCCCGGCCACGTTCCAGATCGCGCAACGCGCGAACGCTCATCCCGGAGGCCAGCGCCAGACCCGCTTGTGACAGGCCCACCGCCATCCGGCACCTCAGCAGAACCTCGCCGAACGTCGACTCAGAACCCGAACTGTGGGGGGCATTCATGCCTTAATTCCACCTAACATCTGCCTCTGAGGGCAAACCGATCTCCGAGTTCAGCCACCACTCGGCCATTCGGGTGGGGCTGCATCTGCCATCCGCCAACTCGCTGTAACCTGCGTGCATCCATTTCCGCAGCTGCACGCCCGCCCAGGATTCTGCGCGTCGCGTCACGGTGTTGCGCCAGACGGGCGAGCGATGGTCGTCTGTCAACTGTTCGTTGTGCGCCAGTGACAGCGGCATCACACCGCGCACCCCTGTGAACGGAGAAAAACGGGAAGGATCCGAGGACCATGCGTGCCACATTCCTGCTCGCGCCTTGACGACTGGCTGGATGTCGTATGTCGAATTGGTCCGCAATCGGTCGGATGGCGGTGTCCTGTTCACCTTCGGGGCGCGTTGAGACTTCGGACGCGGGGTGACCGGTCGCCCGCTCCCGCGGAGGCTCTCAACTCCTCGTCACAGTGCATGCTGACCGAAACAGGACATGCCCACCGAACGCACACAGGGGCAGACCTCACGTCCCCGTGCCCCCTCGGGCCTTGACCTGCTTGGGTGCCGTTGGCTCGACTGGACGATGTGAACATCTCCGCGCTCCGCGCAAGCACGCCATCGGTAATTGACGAGGAGGTTCCTCCAGTGCAGTGCCGGACGCGCGGGTGTGCGTGGCGAGGACCTTGTCCCGATCACGACTTCCCGGACCAAGTCGATCCGGACATCGCACGGCTGGTGAGGCAGCGGCCGATGGGTGGAGGCAGAAAGGTCTACCGGCAGTCGGTGCATCACGAGCAGTCACGCTGGCACCGTTCGAAGGTGGTGGTGCGGTCTGTCGATGACGTTCAGACCGTCACACTGCCTCTCCCCAAGCGGCGACTCGGCAGGCGCACCACGGCACCGGTCCAGGCCCTATCGATCGAACCACCCGTGAAATCCTCGCCATCCGAAGATGTGAGCGCTCCCGTGGCCATCTCCACGCCCGTGACAAGTGCGCCGGAGACCACTACGCCCCCTCCGGCAGCGCGTCCGGTTCCCAAACCTCCAGCCGCACCGCGCCCGATTCCTCGTACGCCCGAACCACGGCAGGAATCTCCCCCCAGCGGTCGGCGCGCACGACGATTGTCAGCCGAGGCGCGCGCCACCGTGCTGGCTCGCCTCGAAGCCGCCAAGGCGCCGAGGGCCGTCACCGAAGCGATCAGCCGGTCGTCCGCCGACGTTCGTTCCGAACGCTCGGGCCGTAGCGCATGATCTTCACCATCGAGCGGACTGTCGCCGGTGACGGGGTCCTGCCGCAGCCGACGTCCGCACCGGCCCGCTGAGATCAGTTCGTCGCGCGACCCGTGTTCCGGCCCCGCTCCCTGGGCAGACCAAGTCGGGCGGGGTCGTGGAACCCCGCCCGGCGGCCATCTCTCAGTCGATCAACCAGTCGTGTCCCGCGGCGAGGCGCAGCATTACCTCCCGCACCTGCAGTACCTGTGCAGCAGTGAGTGAACCAACCTGGTTCAGCAGAGCTTCGGTCACTTCCGCGGTCAATTCGGCTTGAGTGAGAACGTCACAGCTCTCACTCAACTCGGCCAGTCTGAGGGGCACTTTGCCGCTGTCTGCGATCTTCTCAGCACCGGCTACCTCATCGGCGGTGTCCAGCACCCTCACGTCATAGGCCTTGAGGCCGCGCGTTCCACCGACGACCTGGAAAGAGACCCGCGTACCGACCTGAAGGCCGTCCTTGCCCTCAACCACCCCGTTCGCATGCACGAAGACGTCCTCCTGCCCGCCTCCGTCTGGCGCGATGAACCCAAATCCTCTCGCGTCGTCGAACCTGACGACATGTCCTGTCAACACACCCACCATGATCACCTGACCCAACACATCCCAGAAACGAACACATCAAATGAACGAAGACGACACGACGAGCCACCACCTCCGTGCCTGATGCCATCGGCGGCAAGAACGGAAAGGAAACACGTCTCGCTCACAACCCGAGAGCTGACCAGGCCTGCGGAGCCCGAGCCGACAGATGCCACCCGTCTCCCAGATCCACAGCCAACACAACACCACATGTTTTCGCCTCGCGTGGCGACCTCTGCCTGAACGGCCCCTGCACCCTACCCCGACGCACTCGATCAAGGCCGCGGCGGAGCGCTCTTCACACTGAGCACTCGCCGCTCCCTCCGCAACACGCCGACAACCATCCACATCAGACTCGAGGCGATTCGCGGCGACCTCACGACCCAACCTGAAGACGGGCAAGTTCGGTGCGCGCCTCCTCGGCACGGTCGGGGATCGACCGCGTCTCGAACAGGGTCAGTGCGAAGGTCAACGCTTCCCTTGCCGATTCGTACTCCCCCTCCTCGATTCGGCACCGGCCTTCCCCGAGCGCCGCGAGGGCCGCGAAGTATCCGGCCCCCACGTCGAGTTGCGTTCTGCGGGCAGCCGCGAACATGTCCGCGGCCTTGCGCCACAGCTTCATGGCCTGCAGGCACTGTGCGACCGCATCGAGGACGACTGCGGCCATCTGAGACCGCGCCGGGAGCATCTCGCCGTTCTGACCACGACCTTCCACCTCGTCGAGAAGCCTTTGCTGTACCTCGAGCGCCTCCTCCGACCGGCCGGCCCAGAGCAACAGCATTCCGAGCCGGTAACGCACTGGGATCTGGATGTCCCAGAAACCGAAGGAGACGGACAGTTCAGCCGCCTGACGCCCGAGAATCAGCGCTTCTTCCCGGTCGTCGAGCCTGAAGTGCAGAACGGCGAGATAGGCGAGCGCCCAGGTTTGCTCCAGCTGGTCCTCGGCCTCGATCGCCAGCCGCAGAGCCCGCTCGTGCTCCGCCATCGCCCTCTCGTTGCCGGCAATCGGCCTCACCGCCCACCCGAGGAAGTTGCGCTGCTGGGCCTCCGCCGCCACGTCGCCCAGCGCCTGCGCGGCCTCCACTCCGCGTGCGAAAACCTCCACCCACGGCAGATGCCAATTATCGTCCGAATACCAGTGCATCGCCTTCGCGAACACCAGCACGTCGCCATGTCTGCCCAGCCGAGCCGCCTCCTGTTGCGCCGCAAGCCAGTTCGAGCGTTCCCGATCGAGCCAGAAACCTGCTTCCTCCCGTGAGGTGAACAAATCCTCGTAAGGCCCTACGGGAAAGTACAACGAAGCTGCGGCGCAGGCCGTGCTCAGCAAATGGTCCAGCACTGCCTCGGTCGTCTGGTACCGCTCGGCCGGGTCGTGCTCGGCCTTCCACTGCTCGCGCGCGAAGATCCGCAGCAGGTCGTGGAACCGGAACCGCCCGGGCTCCGGTGCGGTGAGCAGCATGCTGGCGTCCACCAGTTCGCCGAGGTAGGCGTCCGCCTCCAGCTCGGTCAGTTCCGCGGCCACCTGAACCAGCTCGACGCCGAAGTCCTCTCCGGGCACAGCAGCCAGGCGGCAGAACACCTCGCGGCCACCGGTGGACAGCCGACGGTACGAGATCTCGAACGCCGAACGCACCTGCAGGTCCCCGGCCGAGAGGGCGGCGAGCCTGGTCCGCTCGTCGCGTAGCTGCTTGGCCAGGTAAGCGAGTGTCCAGTGCGGCCTCGTCGCCAGCCGATTGCCGACGATGCGCAGTGCGAGCGGCAGGTTGCCGCAGAGCGCGGCGAGCTCGCGTGCCTCGCCGGGTTCGGCGTGCACCCGATCCTCCCCCAGGATCGCGGACAGCAACCGCTGGGCATCGGCGTCCTCGAACGGCCCCAGTGAGAACCAGCGCAGCCCCTGCAGACCCGCAAGTGTACGTCGGCAGGTCACGACGGTCCGGGAGTCTGACCCGGAAGCGGCCGCGAGTACCGGCCGGACCTGCTCCTCGGAGGCCGCGTTGTCGAGCAGCACCAACACCTTCCGCCGTTCGAGAATGGCCCGGTACCGGGCGGCTTGTTCGGCTTCGGTGGCCGGGAGGTCGGCAGGAGCAACGCCCAGAGCCCGTAGCAACCGGACGAACACCACCTGCACGGGCAACGGCTCCTCGTCCGCCCCTCGCAGGTCGAGCGCCAGACAACCGCCTGGGAACTCGGGGTGCAACTCACGTGCCAGGTGCGCGGCCAGCACCGTCTTGCCCACGCCTGCCTGGCCCACCACCGCGACGGCCGGCGAGGAGGAGATCAGCGCGCGCAGCTGTTCGACCTCCGCCTCCCGGCCGACGAGATCCGGAGGCAACGGGGGCAGCTCGGCCGCTCCGGGGAATGAAGACACCGCCACGGACCGCCGACGACCTTCTCGCGCGACGGAGAGAAACTCGGTTCGGTCGCTTTCGATCAGTTCGAGCGCGTCGGCCAGGATCTCGGCGGACCGGCGCTGCGCCGCGCGTGCCCTGCCGTGTTCGAGTTCTCTCAGCGCACGTACGCTCATCCCCGACTTCAGGGCGAGCGCCTGCTGACTGAGCCCCGCGAACCGCCGGTGCTTGAGCAGCAGTTCCCCGAAAAGCGAGCGCTCGTCTCCGTCGGTCACAAACCCAACCTATCGCCGGATCAGTGTTCAGGACCAACACAGGCGCAACGCATGCCCGAGCTGAGCCTTCACTTCAACACGGAGGTGGGGAACCTCCGGGCATCCCGGCAGCGGCAGATCCCTCGATCAGCAGGCCGACGCCCTGGTCGAGGAACCCCCGGCAGGCGACGGCGATGTCCTCGTCGTCCATCGAGAGCACCTCCCTGACGAAGTCGCCCAGCAGCCGTACACAGGTGTCACCGCCGGGGTTGAACAGCACGTCCACGCCGTCGGCCAGCAGTGCGACCAGGTCCTCCACGTCGGCGCGGAGCCAGTCGGGGGACGAGATTCTCCTGCGATGCACCTCAGCGGTGGCGACGATGGCGCACGGCACGTCGTCAGGAGATTTGACGATCAACGGTAGGCCGTCACCGTTCATCGCGATGTCGAACGTGGAGTCTCGCAGGAGCAACTGGAGCTGTTCCGGTTCCGCGTCGCGGTGCAGCAACAGCCACACCCCCGCGTCCACGGAATCCGACGAGGAGCCAGGACGGTCCGGCCGGTAACCGGTGTTGACCTCGAACCGGCCCAGCCCGCCGTCGGGGGACAGCGGCCAGGCACCCAGCAGCGCCTCGGTCGGCGGCACCTCGCCCACCTCCACGGCCGCAAAGGAGTGGTCCACCAGCAGGCACCATGTCGCCGCCTCGGTCATCGTTTCTCCGCTCCTCCCGGCGGCCCGGCGACGGCCGAACGAACCGTGCACGGTTTCCGGGCACTGGCTGTCACTCAAGTCTGATCGGTCTGAGGCGCGGTGTCCTCCGCCCGTTCCCACAGCTTGATCCGCAGCTCCTGCGCCTCGCGGTAACGTTCGTACAACTCGGCGACCTCCTTGTCGTCCAGCAGCAGCGAGTTGCGGACGAAGTCACCGTAGAGTCGCACCGATGCCGGACCGCCGGGGTTGAACAGCACGTCCACGCCGTCGGCGAGCAGCACCACCAGGTCCTCGAGGTCGGTTCGCAGCCACTGCGGTGACCTGATTCGCCTGCGGTGCGGCTCCCCGGTCGCCACGACGACGCATTTCACGTTGTCCGGGGAGAGGGCGATCAAGGGGCTCGTGTCGTCGTTCATCGCGACGTCGAACATGGAGTCCCGCAGCATCAGCTGGATCTGCTCAGCCTCGGCCCTGCCCTGCATTACCAGCCTCAGCACCGCGTCCAACGGATCCGACGGCGACCGCTCATCCGTCGGCCGATAGCCGGGATTGGCCCGGAACTTGCCGACATGACCGCCGTCGTCCAACGGCCACACCCCGACGATGGCTTCGAGCGGCGGTTCCGCGTCTGCGGCCTCCGGCTGCCACGCCGGGTCCATGAGCAGGAACCAGTTCTCCTGCCGGTCGGCGATCTCCGCGCCGTCGATGGGGTCGGTCACGAGGTCAATTCTCAATGCCCCACCCCCGTCGGGTCACGCAGAAGTGACCATCACGCACACTTCGCTGCCCTGGAGTGCCGACGAACTCAGATGGTTCATCGGCCGGTGACGTGTGTGTTCGGGCAGCGACCTCTACACGAACCCTCCGAACAGGCATCTTCTCGGCACGTTGGGGAGAACAGTGCTTCCCCGACGCACCTGGTTCATCAACGGGACGCGAGGGAGCTCCTAATCTCACAGCATCCACGGAGCTCAGCAAGGAGACTACCGATGGCGCTGGTGACACCCAACGCCGCTCAAGCCAGCGCGCGCTGGTACCACGAGCACTTGTTCTGGAACACCACGGTGATCGACCAATCGGTCGTTCTGCCTCTCGGCAACGGGCTGGTGGCGTTCTCCGTACCCGCCGATTACCTGGGGCGAGTTCACAGGCACCTGCAACGCAGCGGATTGCGCATGCCCCAGACTGTGATCGACGAATGCGAGGCGCCTGCGGTCATCCTCGCGGAGTCCGACGGCGCCGTGATCGGGCAGTGCCAGATGCCCGACGGCGTCCGCTACCTGATGGTGCCCGCCGTGATCGAACTGCCGCTGCTCCCCTTCTCCGCGGAGCGGAAGAAGAGGTGGCTCAGCGCGCCGGATCCCCACCGCCGCTGGTTGCTGTCCGCAACCTGCGTGCTGGCCGCCCTCACCACAGCCACCCACTCGTATCAGGGCACACCCGGCCACCGCACCGAGACCGCACAGCCGCGCACACTCGTCGGCTGAAGCGGTGTCTGCCTCGTGTTGCCTGCTCTCCCCTCAAGCGGCAACACGACCCAGGGGCGCCTGCGCAGCGGCGGCGCAGGCGCCCCCTGCTCATTGCCCACCGCTGCGGAATGCGTGAATCCGAACAAGCCTGCAGGCGCCTCAGGGCGCGTTCCACGTTCGGTCGAGTCCGGCAAGAACACCCAGCGCGGAAGTGATGACCATGGCGAGCACCGACCGCGTGCTTTAGGACGCGCCGATGACTAACCCGCTGCTTTCATGAGGAATTGACGTGAGCGGGTGCCGGCTACGGAGAAAGGTGCTCTGAGCTGGAAGGATGTGACTTGTCTAGGGTCATGTCCGAACCAGTTCAGGAGCACCTCTCTGGTGAGCAAGCCTACCGGGTTGTATCCGTCCTTGACGCTCGACACCGCCGGAGCGGGCGTGGTCTCACACGCCGGGGCGGTGCTGCTGACCACCGCGGTGACCACGACCGGCCTGGGCCAGGCCTTGTCGGCCGCGCTGGCCCGCTGGCGGCACCCGAACGCGATCCACGACCCCGGCAAGATCGTCTGTGACCTGGCGATCGCGCTGGCCCTGGGCGGAGACTGCCTGGCCGACATCGCCGCACTGCGCGCCGAGCCGGGCGTCTTCGGCCCAGTCGCCTCCGACCCCACCGTCTCCAGGCTGATCACCGCCCTGGCCCAGGACCCGGACAAGGTCTTGACCGCGCTGGACATCGCCCGTGCCACGGCGCGGGCCACGGCATGGAGACCGGCCGGTGACCACGCTCCCGACCACGACATCAGCCCGGACAACCCGGTGATCATCGATCTGGACGCCACCCTGGTCACCGCGCACTCGGACAAGCGGAACGCGGCACCGACATTCAAGCGTGGCTATGGTTTCCACCCGTTGTGCTCGTTCGCCGACCACGGCACGCCGGGCACCGGCGAACCACTCGCGATCATGCTCCGGCCTGGCAACGCCGGGTCGAACACCGCAGCCGACCACATCACGGTGACCCGGAATGCGTTGCGGCAGCTGCCGTTCACCGCCAAGGGGAGGACGCCTCAGCCGCAAGGTACTTGTCCGCACCGACGCCGCCGGCGGCACTCACGAGTTCGTGCAATGGCTGCACGCCAGGAAACTGGGCTACTCGCTCGGGTTCACGCTGCCTGACGACGCCGTCGAACGTCTCGCTCGTGTCCCCGCGCACGCGTGGACCCCCGCCTACGACGACGAACGCACCCACGAGACGGAGCATGGATCGCCGAGGCCACCCGAGGCCACCGCAGTGCTGGAGATGTCCGGATGGCCCACGGGCATGCGGGTGATCGTCCGCAAGGAACGCCCGCATCCCGGCGCCCAGTTGCGGTTCACCGACGCCGACGGACTCCGCCTGACCGCGTTCGCCACCAACACACCCCGCGGCCAGCTCGCCGACCTGGAACTACGCCACCGACGCCGCGCCCGAGCCGAGGACCGCATCCGCACCGCCAAGGCCACCGGGCTGACCAACCTGCCCCTGCACGGCTACGCCCACAACCAGATCTGGGTCGCCATCGCCGCCCTCGCCCTCGAGCTGACCGCCTGGACCCAGATGCTCGCCCTCACCGGCCACGAAGCCCGCCGCTGGGAACCCAAACGCCTGCGGCTCCGACTGTTCTCCATCGCCGGACGCATCGCCCGCCACGCCCGGCAAGTCCACCTCCGACTCGCCTCCCACGCGCCCTGCGCCGAGCTGATCCCAACCGCCTGTCAACGCCTACACGGCCTGCCACAACTGACCTGACCAGCTACAACCCGTCCCTGCGAACAGCCGCGCACCTCCATCGGGCAGTGGAACCCGACGGCACCCAGCCGACAACGGGCCATCCCGACAACCCCGAACACCGAAAGGAGGACGCCCAACAACCACCGGACACGCTCTCAAGCCAGGCCGTCACCCGCGTGAAAGATCCGGGCTAACACGCACATTTAGGATCTGGCCGCCCGTTGTGCGGTAAGAGCATCAGCGCGGAGCGGCTCGGCCAATGGGAGCGATTCCATCAGACATGTCGAACACATCGGCGAGTGTCGATCTTTATGAAGGGGCGCTTTCATCCCGGTCGGGTTCGCTGCTCCCGCCGGGCGTACCGGATCTGCCGCACTGCCGCGCACCGTGCGATCAGGCCTCGCCAGACGCGTGGCGACGCGGATGAAAGTTCCCTTCATCCACACCAGGTGGAGCAAAGAGCCCTTCATCCACCATCACAGCCACCTCGGGCGCGGCAACCAACCGGCAGGACACAACCCGCCCCGACGCCCTTAAGTTCCTGATATTGCACCTCAGGTGGACGAAGGGTCCCCTTCAAAAGATCAACTAGAGCTGTTTGACCCTCAGATGTGCGCTACCACATCGACGTCCACAAAATCGAAGTCAGCGTGTTGTTGGTCTGCACATACTTACTCTTGCCGAACGGGCCTAGCCATCCATGGCGCGCACTGGAGGATGGTCACTGCGGGCACGGGCGCCCCAGGGCTGCTCCCCGGCCGCCGGGCGTTCTCGCAGCCATCGCCCGGTGGGTACATGGGACTCGTTCTCCTCGACGGTTTCATCGACGACAACCTCGGACCCCGGCTCACGGCACAGCAGCGCACGGAAATAGCCGCTTTCGTCACCGAACGTTCCGGCGTGCCCTGGAAGGCGCCCCGAACCTCACACCCACCCGCTGCTGCTCGCCGTCAGCGATGACCTGTGACCACCTGTCTCCGCAGGAGGCCGGCCGACCTCTCATCACCTCCGCGTGTCCGCAGAACAATCTTGGTCGCCGGCTCGGCCACCGCAGGCTTCGCAACATCTGGGCACAACACGTCACCTTACATCCAGAGGCCCCTCCCTGCCGTTCAGAACAACTCTCACCGCTGCCCTGCCACAAGAGTCGAAGACCCCCTTATTCTTCGACCTCTTCTTTGACACCAGCCCCGGTGTCACCATTAACTTCTTCGGTGTCACCATCAACGGACCAGAGGGGGCCGTAGTCTAGAACAACGAGGCCGTGAGGGTTCGAAACAGGGTCGAAGGCGTTGTCCAGCAGGCCGAGGACCAGGCCGGGATCCTTGCGCATGCGACCGGTATTGCTGGGGAGCGTGAACTCCACCTGGAGCAAGACGGCGTTCACGCGGTCGTGATCAATCCGGGGAGGCGTCGTGTTCGTGTAAGCACTGTTGGCGAAAGCGGTGGAGTTCGCCGCACCCTCGGCGGAAATGGTGATCATTTCACCCCGCCTGTCAGCTCGAAGCGTTGCGGAATAACGCGGGAAAGCTGGATAGCGACTCTCCCAGTTCGCAGTCACGTCCTCTACAGAAATACCACCAACCTCCTCAACAAGCAAAGCTCCGAGATAGATCTCAAAGATCTTACCATTACTCAGCGAAGGCCACTCCTCAGAGGAGGAGTAATCTTTGGGCAGGCGAGTGAGATAAAGACCGTTCGTACCCGCCGTTTTAGTGTCGAACTCCAAGACATGGTGAGGTTCCACAATGCGAACCTCAGCTACAGGCTGACGATTAGGAATACCGCAGATGGTGCGCCTGACCTCCGCCGCAGAATTGGCTTCAATCACACGGAAAGTGTTTTTAGCAAAGTCTTTGTAGTTGCGCAGACGGCGATCCCCCCGGTTTTCAGCGATCGACTTGATGAGTTTGCGACTATGCGCATAGAGACGAGCAGTAACATTCTGAGCACCGGCGACTACAAGAGGATGTAGCGTGCCATCCAGCGCGGCGTAAGGAGCGTAAACACGATTAGCGGGATCGCGAGCGTCGCGCCACGGGAACTGGTCGTCCATCCCGGGCATCGGCCTCACAGTGTGCGTGCGAACGATCCGGGTGATCCTAACCTCATCGTCATCGGCATCATCAGCCGCAGGCCAGGTGAACTCCGTCTGCGTCGGGTTGAGCCTCCGCTCTACCGGTTGCGCCACGGACCGCACCATCCCAGAACCAGCGGACTCAGCACCAACGTCCCCCGGCCCAGCAGGCCCAGCCACAACAGGCCCAGCCACAACAGGCCCAGCCACAACAGGCCCAGCCACAACAGGCCCAGCCACAACAGGCCCAGCCACAACAGGCCCAGCCACAACGGCGATATCGCGCGACCTCCCGAGAGTCACTTCAGGCCAGCACACCCGCAGAACACCGTCGGCACCTCGGGAGGTCTCGGCGAGGTACATCCCCGGGATCATCGAGCCATAGTCGATCACGAGCCGGACATGCTCGTCGATCACCTCTCGCCCGTTCCGCCCGGAGCTCCGCGCCACCTTCGCCAGCGCCGACTCCACGGCCTCCCGCACCGTGTCCGTAGCCTCCCGCAACCGTGCTTCCTGCAGCCCGCCCGAGGTCCGAAGGTGGACAACGATTCCCCGCTGTTCGCCTTCCCGGGCATTGATGAGCCGCTGCACAGTCCCTTCGAACCACATCGTCGCCCGCATCCGCCCCACCAGGGACAACTCCGTCCTGCCTTTCAGGAACGGCACAACTACCGGACCTTTTTCGCGGTACTCGCTCAGCGACCGCCGCGGGGTGTCGAACACCTCGATCGCCAGCTGGCCAGATTTGTTTTTCGACTCCTGCATAACGGCGACGAACGCCAAGGCTTCGGCCGGGTCGATCCCCTCACCCGCGACTACGTCCCGCACCCGCTCGTAGATCCGGTTCGCCACCTGGCCACCGCTCTCGTGCAACCGCGACTGATCCCCGCGCACAAAGATGCGGACCTCCAGCGGCTGCCACCCCGCAGCGCGCACTTTCGCCAATCCGGCAATCCACCTGGCATGAGCATCCAGGCTCTGACCCCAATCGCCGTTCACAGCGTGCGCATTCCAGTAACCGTCGACCTGTTGTTCAGCGGCCAGGCTGTACAACCGCCTGAGGTCCGCTTCCCCCAGCACCGCTTCCTCCTGCACCGGCAAGGAAAGCTCCGGCTCCTCCGCCACTGACTCAGCCGCCGGAGTGGACGTGCCGTGGCCGGCGACGTCGATCTGGTCGCGAATGTCGTGGCTCTGGTCCGTGCTGGACGGGTTGTGCTGCGCGGAGGTGTTCTCGGAGTCCGGCAAGAGCTCCCCGAGGCCACCGGACATGGTGCTCATCACGTCTGCAACGACTGATCTCTTGGGCCGCTTGGGCTCGCGAGCAAGAGTTTCAGCACCTGAAGGGAAATCCACGCGCTTCGACCCGGTGATCTGCGCGTCGACCGGCCCCGGCCGTGGTCGGGCCGCAGTTCCGCCGAATTGACCGCTCGTGTTCTGCAACCGCGCGCTGCTACCGGTGGCGTCCCGGTGGCGTATCGCCATATCGCGATGAACGACGTGGCGATCGTCGACCAAGCCGGTGACCTGACCCGCGAGACCGGTCCCGACTGTCACGGGATCGCCCACCGAACCGTCCATCACGCCGCCCGGCCTAGCCCCCGGATCGTGGCCCGCCTGGGGAACCACAGAAGCGACAGCGGGCTCAGAGCTCGCCACCATCGCCGACCCGACCACACCCTCACCAGAACCATCGGCACCAGTACTGGCACCGACGGCACCAACCACACGCCCCACCCGGTCCCGACCGACTTTGACGCCCGCGTCACGAAGCGCCTTCCAAATATCCCACGTTGTCTTCGCGTTGGGATTTCGTTCACGGCATTCTGAGATCCTCGCCTGGAGCTCTTCATCGGACACAACCCGCCTCGTCGATCTCGCCACCTCCCCACCGGAACCACCAGGCCCAGCACCACCCCTCAACCCCTCCGGCGGCTTCAACGATGCCAGCCGCACCAGCTCCCGAGCCACGACATCCCATTCCTCCCCGTCGAAAACCTCCTGACCACCCGCCGACACCATCCGCCCCGCAACCACATTCACCACAAACTCGAAGTCCTGGAAGTCCAGCTTCGCCCGCCCGTCTTCCTCAAGCTCAGACTCACCCTGCACCGATTCACCCGCGAACCTCCCCACAACCTCACGCGCCTTCTCCCGCCAACTCGCCGCCCTCTCATCGGACAACTTCGCCCACCCTGGTCCCGCCGGATACTGCTGCAACGCCGCCGCGCGCCACCCATTTACGCCACCGCCAGAACGAGCGCCCTGCCGACCAATAACCCCCACCCATCGTAGAGGCCGGGCCTCCACGGCCGTATTGATCAGATTTTTCAATCGCGTCGAGCCACCCCTGGCACCCCGGGCAATAATCATCTTGAAAATCTTCGACCGATTAGCATCAGAATCTTCTTCAATGCAAGCATAAATCATGGCGTTGATCTGATCATCGGCCATCTCCGGCGGACGTCCAGGTCGAGTGCCCTTGACCTGGTGAACCAGTCTTCTCAACCTGCTGCTGTGAGCGCTGACGCCATTTTTACGAACCCCCAAGATCGCATCCTCGACGCCGGCGTCTCGGTTTTCCGCAAGAAAGCTTTTGATCTTTCCGGAAATATCTTCATCCGTCATCGCCGACTCGCTTTGAGACATGACCTGGATTCCTCTGGCCCGGTGGACCAGATGGATCAACCGCTCGTCTTCGCCTCTGCGGCCGTGCGCGCGAATGACCGGGATAACCTGTTCCTCACTGGCGTCGGGATGGGCGGCCATGTAAGCGGCACTGAGCGCGATGGCCTGATCGTCGGTCAAACCCGGCACTTTACCTGATCCCGATACCGCCGGACCAGCCTCAGGACTCACACCGGCCGCATACTGACCATAACCGCTGTCAAACAGATAAAAACCCGAACCGGAAGGCCCACCCGGACCGTCAGCGAAAAACTCGTGGACAAACCCGTCAAAGCCAACAACATGCAGATCAACATTCAGCACCGCTACCAGCGACAGAACAACATGACCAGCATCATGGCCCCACCAACCAGGACTGCGAATGTCCTCCGCCACCCCACGCCACTCCGCCTCAGAAAGACCACCACCCGTTACACCACCAGAAAACGTACCCGTCGCATACGAATTCCGGTAATTTACAGCCACCGCCTCACGCAGCCCCAGCACATTAGGCACAAACCCCAACTCCTTCAGCCGAGCACCCCACACCCGCCACGGAACCGCCACCATTACTGCCTTGAAAAAACCATCCCCATCACCATTAACCCCGACCACCCCCAACCTCAACTCCCGCATCACCGCCTTCTGGCTCTCCGACAACCACCCCACCTCCACAACCCCCGAACCCGCCGACCCCGACGACTCACCCACCACCCCCGACCTTGGCGCACCCCCACCAGAACCACCAGGCCCAGCACCACCCAGTAAGCCCCGCGGCTTCTCCAACAACGCCAGCTTCACCAGCGCACGAACCTCACCATCCCAATTCACCTCGTCAAAAACACCATCCGCAGCCGCCCGCGCCATCCGCCCCGCAACCACATCCTGCACAAACTCGAAATCCAACCTCTGCCGCTTGTCCTTCTCAGTCTCAGAGCCCACCAACGCCGGCTTGCGAGCGAACTTGCCCACATATCTACTCGCCCTCCGCCACCAATCAGCCTTCTTCCCATCAGACAACTCCCCCCACCCCGACCACGCCGGATACTGCTTCAACGCCACCGCACGCCACCCGCCCACATCGCCAGGGTGTTGAGCGGAAGGGCGACCGGAAACGCGGGCGGTGCCCTGCTGTTCCGTCGGGTCACCGGAGGCCGCCGTCGATGGCGGCCCAGCCACCGGGCGCAGCTCGACGCGGACGTGGTCAGCGCCCTCGACGTGCCTCATCTCGGTGCGCACGACCGGGATCGCAGTGGATGTCGGCGTGCGGCGAGCAGCCCGCGTGATCTCGGAGGTCACCGCCGTCACCGCGGCGGCGGGTGCCACGCCGGTGAGGTCGCCGTGCGCGATGATCTCCACATCCGTCGCGGTTCCCAGTTCACTGACGAGCCGGTTGACGGCGACGCGGTCGGCGGGGCTCAGCGTCGGCGCGGCCGAGGGCAGGCGCAGCTCGACTGGACGGTGCTCTCGGTTGAGCGGCTCGGGCCGCGTCACCGGTGAGGGTGTGACGGTCGAACTCTCCGCAGGTGGCGGACCGGCCGTTTCGGTCGTGAGGCCCCAGTCGTGGACGAAATCGGACCAGGAGCCGAAGTCGAGCGGCGGCAAGTTGCCCGTGGTCGCTTCCAGCTGTGCCAAGTAGGCGTGCACCGCGTTCCACCAGGCCTCGAGCGCGCTCTCGTGCTGGGCCTCCGCCTGTCGCAGCGCTGACACCGATCCCTCGGCGCCGCGGCGCACGGCGTCCTGACGACCGACGAGCGCGCGCACCGCGGCGGTCAGCGTCGTATCCGCGGACGCAAGATCCCGCGCGGCGCCGGCGAGCCCGGTGGGAATCCGGTCCTGACGGCTGTCGTCGGCGAGCGCGATCGCGTTGCGCATCAACAGGTCCACGACCGCGACACGTTTGCGGGTCACCTTGCCCGTGGGCCTGGCGATGATCCGAAGCTCGATGTCGTTCATCCACAACCCCGTCAGGTCGGTGGACGGGGTCGAGGGCGTGGTCTCGCCGCCGATGCGGTGCTCGGCCTCGGCCTCGGCCTCGGCGCCGATACCGCCCACCACATCCAGCGGCAACACCAAGCCCGCACCGCCACCGAAGACCAGCTGATGACCGAACTGCTCGTGCCCAGGAGGTTGCGTACCACCAGGACCGAACAGAGGGCCCGCCACCACGCCGAACTCGGCGGCCGACTCCTCCTGGACGGTGCGGGTCACCGAACTTGCACCATCCACGGAAACCGTGGTGCGTGCCGACACACCGATCAGAGTCGGCGTGCCCGCCTTGCGTGCGTGCAGTTCGAGGGACAGGCCAGCGCCGAGGGGGATGTCCAGCACCGCACCGGTGGCGGCGTAGATCGGCAGCAGATTCTCGAAGCGCGGACCGCTGAGCGCGGCGCGCACCGCACGCCGAACCGCTGTCGGCACCTGTGCGTCCCTCGCCCCCTCGCGGTAGGCGAGCTCCACGGCGGGGAGCACGTCGTCGACGTCGAACTTCAGCCGGCTGACCCAGCCACGTCCCAGGTCCGAGCCGCCGCGCCAACGCGCGACGGCGTCCGGCTCGGACTCGGCAGCCGGCTGCACGACGGGCTCGGAGATGGCGGCCGTGATCCCGGCAAGCCCGCTCGACACCGAGTCTTCCGGCAGGTGCAGGATCGAGACGTCGCGCTCCACACGGGCTTCCGCCACCCGCAGGCCGTGCCGCTCGATCGCGACGGTGAAGGCGACCGGGGCGCGGAACCTCGCGAACGTTCCAGTGGTCTGCGCGGTGCGCTCGTGGACGACCTCGCGCGACTCCTTCTTCGTGCGCGTCTTTCGCCCCATCACGACATCGCCGATGAAGCCTCCGCCCATGACCCCGTAGGGTCCGCTGCGCGAGATGCTCTCGTTCGGAGCAGAGCCGCCCACCTGCACCGCGGGCGCCACGACCGGCTCCAGCTTCAGCAGCGTTCGCACGAGGGTGCGCACCTTGGTCCCGAGCGAGATCGTCTTCCTGCTCTGCTTCACCTCGCCGTGGGACAGACCGGTGAACACCGGGGTGTCCAGCAGCTCGTTGGTGATCACGACGTCGTAGGTCTCGCCGCGCAACCGGTCCTCCAGCCGCAGCGGACGCGGAACGCCACCGCGAGAAGAGTTCTCCAACCACGTGTGAGCATCGGACAACCAGGAGCTGATGACCTCGTAGTTGTCGTGTCCCCGGTCGAGCGGTGAGCTCGGGATGAGACGGCGGGCACGCTCCGGGCCAAGAGACCGGACCAGGTCATCGCGCAGCGCGGGAAGCACGCCGCGGAGGTCCACCACGTCGTCCACCGCACCGATGCCGAGCGACAGCGACCGTCCCGTGCGCAGATAGGCCGGCGCGGCGATGGCACGTTCCGGCGCGGGCTGCCCGGCCGCGTCCCGCGTCACGTCGGCGCCGGTCGCGGAGTCGTCGGTTTCGGCAACCGCGGTCGTGGTGGGAGCAACCGCGGCGGGCGCCGGGTCGAGATCGCGCAGGCGCGCGTCCTCTTCGGCCTGCTTCGTGCGTATCGCCTCCAGCTGCGCGGTGGTCACCCAGGCCGTGACCGCCTGGGGCAGGTCGAACTGCTCGTTCGCGGTCGCGGGTGTGCCAGGACGCAGGAAGCCCCAGGCGTTGCGCCAGCGCCGCGACCGCACCTCGACCACGACGGTGGCGCGCACGCCGAACCTCACGTGGTGTTGACGCTCGGGCTGCCTGGTGATGGAAGTTTCGGTCACGACCTCGGTCACGACGTCCTTCGCGCTGGTGCTCGACAGCATCATGGGATCGCCCTCGAGCACGAGGATCGCACCGGGTTTGACGACGGTGCCCTTGTCGCCGTCGGTCGTGACGTCCTTGTACATCGCGAAAGCCGTCATGTCGGCCGCTGCCGTCAGCGCCGTCGTGTTCTCCTTGCCCACACCGGTCTTCGACGCCAGCTGGGTGGACTCCGTCGGCTGCTGCCAGCCCTCGTCCAGCACCTCCACGTCGCGTGGCATGAAGGACACCTCGGCCGCGGCGTACTGCTTGATCCGGCGCCGGCTCCAGTGCAGGCCGCGGACACCGGTGGTGCGGCTGAAGAGACGCTGGTCGGCCTTGACCGAATCGGGCGACAGCACGGTGTCGATCAGCGTGCTGTTGTCGGAATCGGCGAAGGAGAAGATCGGGTCTCCGGAAGCACGGGTCAGCGCGTCCTTCACGGCGGCACGCACGTGCGACAGACCGCTGAAGCTCAGCACACGGATACCGTCGAGGTCGCGGGACAGGCCGCGGCGCAGCGGGTCGGCGGACACCGGCAGGCCGGGAGGGGGACGCAGCCGGATGTGGTTCATGTCCTGACGTCCGGCGGTGCGCTCCACGACGATCGGGTCGGGCCGCGTACGCGACACGTACTCCGACGGCACCCACACATCGGCCTCGACCCGGATCACGGCTTCCCGCGAGGTGGTGCCGGAGGCCGGATCCACGAGGTCGATCGGCATCGTCCGAGGCACGTGCAGACCAGGCTTGCCGATGCTCACACCACGCACCATCGCGTTGTGGCGCCGGTAACTCTGTCCGCTGAGGGTCCACTCCAGCGTGGCGGTGAAGCGGTGCCTCTGCGTCGCCACGACGGAGCCGGTGGAATCGAGTGTCCTGCCTGTCTGCCGCACCTTCTTGCGTTGTCCGGTGTTGCCGGTGAGCCCCCTCTTGGTCCAGCTGAAACTCGCGAAGATCGAGGAGACGAAGACGGCGACACGCTGGCTCAGCGGAGTGCTGACGCGGCTCCCCGCGCCGAGGCCGGCGGTCGTGGTCCCGGACGTCGTGTTCGCCGTGCCCGTGGACTCGGTGGTGGTGACCACCTCCGGTGAGGCGGGAGTGCTCACCTCCGGCGTGTCGCGCAGGTTCGACATCGACGCCTTGAGCGTGAACGACACGTGGTAGTCATGCCCCCAGCCGTGCTTGGGCAGGAGAGGAATGCGCAGGCCGTCCTCGGACAGCGCCCTGTCTGCGAGCAATTCCAGTTCGCGGTCGGTGAGCAGGCCGCGCAGCGCATCGCGACGCTTGAGCGCTCTACCGAGCTTGCGGCCGATCTTCCTGCCCGCCGAGGCGTCGTCGAACTGGGCCAAGAACATGTCGCTGCTGAGGTACCACCGCTTGTGGCCGGGCACGGTGCGAACCGAGTTCTCGATCATGTCGAGCACCTGGGACGCAACCTGCGACACCTCCAGCGACGCGCCCGCCAGCGCTCTGCCGGACTCCAGGGCCTCGGGCCCGTAGAGACGGCGCGGTGGCGTAGCGTCGGCCGCCGGCTCGGCCGTGTGGGTGGCCTTGACCTCGCGCCACTCGACGGCGCGCACGGCGTCCGCGAAGCTCATCGCGGGCTTGCCCGGCACCCGGACCTGGAGTTCGAAGACACGCTCGACCTGCTGTGCCTTGCCACGCCGGGTCGTCGTGTTCTCCACCTCGCCGCCACGGCTGATGGACAGGTTCTGTCCCTTCTCCACCCCGCCCATGACGACGGGCCCCGCGACCAGGCCGACGGTTCCGAGGTCGAACCCCGGTCCGGCCATGATCTTGGAGTTGACCCCCCTGCTCTCCTCGCCGGAGTCGGAGACCTCCACACCGACCGACTCGGCGTCGGTAAAGGTTGCGCCGTCCACCGTGCGGAGGACAGTGGGCGTCGTGCGCTCGACCAGGCGCATCTCAACGGCACTCGGAGTGTGAATCCACGAGATGAACGGGTGCTTGCCGGTGAAGAGCATCTCCGATCGGACCCAGCCGAGCCCGCGGCCGGCCTCGTCGGCGGTCACCGCCATGTCGGGATAGCGCTTCTTGATCGTGTCGCCGTCCAGGAACTCCCGCAGGTTCTCCCGTCCCGGGCGTCCAGGCTTCACCAGCGAGCGCGGCAATGCGGAGATCACCTTGTCGAACAGGCGATGTTCCCCGTTCTTGCCCGGTGGCAGCTGCTTGCCCCGGTAGGTGCCGGGCAGTCCGCGTTCGACGTGGACGGACTCGACGAACGGCGCTCCGTCAGCGGGAACGAGCGCCCCGCCCGGTTCTTCAGCCGGCGACGCCGGTACCGACAGCGGCACGACGACAGGGTCGGCGTCGCTCTCGCCGACGACGACCGGCTCGCCGACACGGCGGCCCTTGGTGTCGCGCAGACTCAGCTCGATCCGCGCCGGCACCGCGACATCGCGCATCGGGACCGTCACGCTCATCACCTTGCTGCCGCTCGCCGTGGCACTCGCGCTGACGTTCACCGAGTTGCTCGCGTCCGTCGAGAACCCGACGGTGCCGACGGCCGTGACGCCGGGCGCGGCGGGGACGATGACCAGTGCCAGTGCGGAGTTGGCCTGGCTCCCGCCCGAGGCCGCGGCGAGGGTGCCACTGCCGGCCGGGCCGTCGAGGTCCATCGGCGTCGAGGCCGACGTGTTCTCCGTCGTCGCGCGGTCCGCGAAGTACGACACCCTGGCGTGTAGCTCGTAATACCTGCCGTTGATCTTGACATCCTGCGCCTGGCCGGAGCCGAGGAGCTTGCCGGTGCTGGTCTTCAGCCTCGTCACGAGGTCGTCGACGTGGTCGCGTTCGCCGCTGGGCAGCAACGCGTCGATCGCGGCGTCGAGGGCGCCGCCGTTGGAGACCTCGCCACGCTGCCGGGCGAGCCTCAGGTCCAGGTTCTCCTGGACGTCGACCCGCTTGGCACCGGCCACGTCCTCGGTGTTCATCGTCCCCGCCTCAAGCGAAACGGGATCCCCGGCAACGGACTGTCCACTCTGGTCGGACGCACCACCATCGCGCACCGCCGCGACGTCCTGTTCCTCCGACAGCCCGGAGGTCGGCTCGATTCCGGAGGACGATGTCCGCGGCAAGCCCGGCTTCGGAGCACCGGACTCGACAACGCGGTCATCTTCGCCACGTGCGCGGAGGATGCCCGGCGCGTCGGGGAAACGCTCGTCTGGGGTCTCCTCGGTGGGGAAGAACGTTCCCCCGGAACCACCGGACGACAGCACCACCGGAGACTGAACCAGGTCACCACCGTGCACGGCATCTCGTTCGAGATGCGCTTCGAACGACTCCGGCGAGGTCCGGGAACCAGCAACCCCGTTGTCCGGCAACAAGCCAGGTCCGGAGAACCGCTCGCTGTCGGCGTAAGCGCCCCAGGTCAGCGCCCACCCCTTGAACTCCTCCGATGTCATCACCGACGGATACGTGCGCATGCCATCGTTCAGGACGAACACGGGCTGACCGTCCGCCACGCTCGCGTACACGTAGACAGTGTGGTCTCCCGTGTAGATCGGATGTCCGCTGTGTGAAACCAGACGTTGCCAGAACCTTTCCTGCTGCTCCGGTGTCTCCAGGTCAACAGCCACAGGCACGAAATGCTCCCAGCGTGCCTCGAGATCCGCCTCGCCGAACGGCCTGGAGTCCGGTTCCGGCGCCAGTGTGCTCCGCAACTTGTCGGTGTAGTAGCCCTGGTCGACGCCGGTCAATCTGCGAAGACCGCGATCCAGCACCAACGGCACGGCCAGGAGTGCGCTCGTCCTCCAATGATCTTCGATGATCTTCGGGGTGGGCACCGGGACGTCGGCACCGCGCAGCTCGGCGGAGGTGAGCTTCTGCATGGTGCGGCCCCAGCGGTTTGCGAGCACTCGCCATTCCCGCCGCACGCCGGGATCTGTCTGATCGGCGTTCAGGAGATCGAGGACACGGCGTTCGATGGCATCGAACTCGGCACGTGCCTCCCGGATCCGGCCGCGGGCCATGTCTTCCCGGGACCGGCCGAACAACCGGTCAGACCTGGACTTGGCGGCCTCGTTGGTGCGGCGGAGCTGCTCTTCGGTGCTGTCAGCCACCGAACGCCCGATGTGCAGGAGCGGCACGAGGCCCGGCGCGCGGCTGCGCACGGCGGTGTTCACCGCCGCTGCGATACACGTTGTGATGAAGTACTGCTCCTCGTGACCGGCGCTCGCGAACAACGACTCCGCGAGCGCGGCGGGGTGCTCGCTCAGTGCCAAGGACAGCGGGCTGGCGGACACCTCCGTTCTCACCCGCGGGCTGAGGTTCACGAGCCCCAACGTCGCGAGCCGCACCGGCAGGGCTGCCCCCGCCTGCAGTTCGATGCCGTAGACAGCTGAATGCCGCTCGGTGAACGGGTTCTCCCCACGGGACACCGAGGTGGTGATCTCACCTACCAGCTGTGTCAGCCGCGCGGAGGTGATCGGCCGAAGCTCGCGGCGGTCGGTCTGCTTTCCTCCGAACAGTCTCGGCGGCAGTGCCTGTTCCCTCGTCGGCACCACTGCGGCCGCGAGCAGCGCCTCGTTGACGAAGGCGCGCACCCGCTGTTTCACCTCGGGGTCACCGTGCCCCGACAAAACCCGGTCCAGCGCCTCGAGCTGGTCGCGGGTCCCCGGTGGAAGTGCCAGTCGTTCGAGCTTGCCATCAGCGGCGAGCGCCGCGTACTCCGCGATCCGCGCGCGCACCTCGGCAGAGGACATGGCCAGCTCGGCCAACCCGTACGTGGCCCGGTCGTAGTCGGCTTCGGCCTTGTCCCTTGTGGTCTGCGGATCGGGATAGGAGACGGTCACGGTCGCGCGGCGCATGTCCTGCGGTGTGACGGCTCCGGTGAAACGGCCGGTCTTGGTCACCAGGCCGACCACGACGTCAGCGGCTGTGACGACGGGGCGATCTCCCCGGAGCCTGGCGAGCTCGCCGCTCAGCACAGTGACGAACTCGTCCCGCACCCGCTCTGCACGCCGCAGAGCAACCTCGGAAGACTTTCCGAACCCCAGAACTCCGGAACGACCGTTGCTCCGGCCGGTGATGGTCACCTCGGGAGCAAGCAGGCCGTGCTCGGCCCGGACGACGGCCGCTCGAGCGATCTCTCGCGCCATCGCTCGCACCGGTACGAGGGCCTCGCGGGTGGTGGTGTGCGACCCCTCGGCGAACCAGACGTGGGCCGGGACCGATGGCTGCAGGCCACCCAGCACCACCGCGACGAGCATGTCGGCCGACGGCCTCCGGTCAGCGGCGGCCTGCAGTCTCTGCTGGTCGAAGAAGGTTTCGCCGGGTTCCTTCGTGTACATCCGGAAGTGCCAGCGCTGAGCTCCGGGCAGGACGTTCAGCTCTCTCGCCATCGCCTGCCAGGCAGCCCGTTTCGCCTGCGGCTCGGCGCCGGCGTACCCGGTCGCCTCGATCGCGCCGAGCGCGTCCGCGAGAACGCGGTGACGCTCCAGCCGGTTCGCCTCGCCGGTGCCACCGGCTGAGCGCGCGTCTGCGGCGCGAGCACCGAGATCCTCGGAAATCTGCTTGAAGGCGCCGCGGTGTCGCTCGAGATTTCCGGCTATCGCGGCCTGAACCGCGGCATCGAACTCGGCTGTGTTCGAGTAGTTCTCCAACGTGATCTGCGTGCGTCCGTCGGCACTTTCCGCGATCACGGTGGCGAAGTGATGGCCGTGTCCTCCTGGGTCGGCCATGCCGTTCAGCGAGTAGTCGGGACGGCCGTCCGTTCCCTCACCGGGGATCGTGACCCGGACGTACATCTGCCCCGGCCTCGCCCAGGCGAACTGGTTCAGGCCTGCCTGATGCACGACCTGCCGCATTCGCGTGCGCAGCTCGTCGGTTTCCCCGCCGTGCCGAAGTGCCGCGGCATACCGGCGTCCCGGCAGCGGGCGTCCTCGCACACCACCCGTCGGCCGCGTGTCACGACCGGCGAGCCTCGCGGCCGTCTGAGCATCCACAGTGGACGCTTCACCGTTCTCCGCGCTGCTCGTCAGACCATCCGCCAGGTGGAAGAATCCCGTGATCTCCTGGTCATCGTCAGCATTCACCGGTACGGTCGCCGTCGTTCCTCCCGCATCGGTGAAGAGCAGCATGTCCGCCTGAGCGCCGTGTAGCAGCTCGGCGAAGTCACGACTGACGTCGTTCAGCTCGTCGGGCAGAGATGGAACCACTCGGTACAGAACCTGTTCCCGCCCTCGTTCATCCAGGATCACGGTCGACCCAGTGGTCTCCAGCTGCGCACCGCTCCCGACCCGTCGCAGAGCTTCCCGCGCCGCGGAGAGCATTTCCCGCGAGACGAAGAACTCTCTGGACTGGTTCACGCCGCCGGGCCCCCAGGTGGACCGGGTGCCGTTGATCGCAAGCGTGCCGTCGCCCGCAATCCGCAGCTGCGGCTGGCTCTGCTCGACCATCACGGTGTCCGGCCGCCCGAACGACGGGAACGAGCCGTCGGGGCTCAGCCAGGCCGCCAAGGACCGCAACGACTCGAACGCCGGTCCCGAACTTCCTTCCACCCGGTAGGCGCCGGTCAGTACCGAACCGGCCACCGGCGCACCGGACGAGGCGGGCACGCCCGAGACGCTGTCCGGTTCTCCACCCGGTAGTAACGGAGCAGGCTGGCCCTCATCTTCGTCGGTGAGCAGGACCTTCGGCACAGACCCCGAAACCGGCCCGCCCGACCCCCGACCCAAGAACGGCCCGACAACCCGCCTGCCATCCGGCCAGACCCTGTGCAACCGGCCCGGCCCCTCCAACCCACCATCCGCCCGCACCGTCACCCTCCCCTCCAGACCCCACACCGCACCCACATACCCCAACGCCCGCACCTGATCCACAAACCCGTCGAACCCACCACCCACACCAGCACCAACAGTCGAACAACTCAACAGACCCAAACTCGGCCACCCCGACCACCCCCCGCCAAACACCCCCACCAACCGCGCCAGCCCAGCCGCATCCACCCGAACCCGCCCACCATCAGACCTGCGCCACACAGAAAACCCATCCTGGTGATGCGTCACCACCGCAAACGCATCAGGATCCACCTGCCACACCCCCGCCACAAACGCCCTCCGCACCACCTCCCCCTCACCCGGCCGCACAAACGCCACACCCCTACGCACACCACCACCATCCACCAACACCACAACATCAACATCAGACACATCCAACCCACCCCCACCCACCAACACACCAAAGGACACAGGAGAACCAAACGACCCCGCCACATCCCCCAGCACCACGCCAGACGCCATTTCCCTGATCGGCGCGTCCGTGCCTTCGTCAATGCCCGTATCGGCCACCAGAGCCCGCCCTGGCTCCGATGCCGATGGGAAGTGGCTGCCGAACGTGGCACCCGATCGATACACCAGCGATGCCGCGGATTCGTCCTGCGAGTTCTGCTCGTCGGCGACGGCCGGCCGGACGAACGGGCGGGAGAAGTTCACCGGCCGCGATCCACCCAGCTCGTGAGCCAGCGGCGCCGACGTATCCCCTCGCTCGCGAGTCTCCTTTCGCACAAGGGAATCCCCGTGCTGATCGACCTGGACCACGCTGGTGGGGCGGAAGCCGAACGGTCGCGAGAAATGTACTCCGATCTGGTCGACCGCGCCTGTGCCGATCCCATCCCCGCGCCACGACAGGGCACGCGTCTCGTGCGCGGCGGGGCCGACCCGGTCTGACGGAGAAACAACGACCGAATGATCGTCGGTGGTGACGGCCGTTCCCAACCCGACATGGCTTTCAGATCCGGCTCGGATGGCGTCCGCCGCGTGCTCGGCGGCGATTTCGCGGTCGTACACCGCCTTGGCTTCCCACCACTCGCTCCTCGCACGTTCCTCCGCACGTACGGCTTTCCGATGTGCCTCGGCCGCGGCGTTGTGGGCGTCCCGTTCCGCCTTCGTCGTGCCGCCAGGTCCCGACGCGGTCTTGAGGAGCGCCTGCTCACTATCAATCATGGTCCGCAGGACGTCCTCCGCTTCCGCCAGCTGACGACGGCGCTCGATCAGCGTATTAAGCTTGGACTTCGCCGAATCCGATCGACGGTCGTGCGCTGCATCGCGAAGTGCCGCATCGTACGCACCGCGCAACTTCCCGATGTGGTCCCGTTGTTCTTCGATCACAGCGGTGAGGTCTTCGAGTTCAACCCGTGCGTCGGCACGGCGGCGATCGTCGTTGTCGAGTGGGCGTGCGGCCTTCTCGAGGGTGGCAATCGCCCCGTTCATCTCCTTTTCGGCCTTGTACCACGCATCGGACTTGGCTTTCAGGTTCCTGGTCGCGTCGATCAGTGTGCGGGGCAGCCGGTGCCCCGTGACGGCGACCGCGTCTGCGTCACTCATGCGCATCGCATAGGCGTCGTAGACACGGAAATCGACGTAACCGGTCGTTCCCGCGTCACCGGAGTACACCAAACGGAAGTCCGCCGTGGCGAGCAGAACGCGGGTCACTCCGTGATTGTCCTCAGTCGTGCCGGTGGAGCCGGAGTCAGAGATCGTCACCCCCTCGTCGGAGGCTTTGTTCGTGAGCGTCTCCGACTTCGGGCTTGCGAACGTGGCGCGCTGGGGAACGAGATCGCCCGTGTGATCGTCGAAGGCTTCACGCCGATGTTGCGGGTCGTCCGCGGCGGTGCCGACCGCACGTTCGACCGCCGTGGTCCGTCCGCCGGAGGCGAACGGGAGAGACCTGCCTATCTCGATGTCGTTGGACGTGGCGACCTTGATCGCGCGTTTTTCCACAGTCGTCTTCTGATTCGACTTGATCTTGACGGCCGCACTCGTGCTGGCAAAGCGAAGAGCGTGTGGGAAGCGAACGTGGAGCGTGAGGTCCCCCCGCCCGCCATCTGGCAGCGGAATCCTGAACTTGCCGTACATGGCGGTCGCCGGCGAGGCTTGCACTGTCGCGGATGTGATGGCGGTCGCCAGTACGGCTCGCACTGTCACGGGTGTGATGGCGGTGACCAGGGCACGCTCGATCTTCGGGGTGATCGCGACACCGGCGCCCCGCAGCAAATCCTTTGCGTGGGCGCGCATGGTTCGGACATCACCGAAATAATGCTCGAACCAGTAGGGGTGCGTTTCCGTCAACTGCGGGCCGGACAGCCAGTCGGCCAGATCGTCCTCGGTGAGCCCGCCGGTGATGACTGGAGAAAGGGTCTCCGCCTCTCCGAACCTGCCGCCCGACACGGGAGGGGGAAACGCCTCGTCGGCCACTCTGATGACCTCGATCTGCCTTCCCACCGGCAAGGAAGCGATCGGCACACCATGCCGCCGCATCTGCAGAGTGAGGTTGAGACGGGCCCGGTGCACGACCGCGGGTCCTTCGATCTCAGCGGAGTACGAGTACTTCGTGCTGTTCTCCACGGTTTTCTCGTACTCACGACGGCGGAGTTCCCCCCCGACGTTGAACCCGCCGCCGATGTTGCCGTCGGCGCGTCGAACCGCAGGCCTTGCTCCTCCGGCCGGCGGCTCGGCGTCCAACACCACCTTCTTCCTGATCGCCGACATCCCGCGAAGGGCCCCCATGAGCTTCAGGATCGTCGTGGTGCGGCTCTTGACGTCCCAGGTGCCGAGTTTCGCGGTGATCGCGGCCTTGAGCTTGGTGAAGTTCCTGACCTGCCCCGGCTCGGGCGGCGCTGCGAAGCTCGCCTCGAGCAGCAGGTCGTAGACATGTCCCCGGAAGCGGTCTTCCAGCCGGACAGGCAGGATCTGACCGCCGTTGAGCAGACAGTTCACAGAGCGGTTCGCGTCCGAGAGGAACTGTTTGACCTGCGCGATGTTGGGGTTCTTCGGATCCAGCGTGCTCTTGGGCAGAAGCCTGTCCGCCACTTCTCGGCCGATCGAGGGGTTGGCGGCCAGAAGTTCGCGCAGCGCTGGGATCTCGTCTTCGAGGTCGATGGGGTCGATGACGCCGCCGAGACCGAGTGACAAACCCTCCGACCTGCCTGGTTGCATCGACGCCGGCGGCTCGACCGTCTGCTCCGGCTCCGCGCGGTCGTCACCGTCCTCGGCGGACCGGCGCGTCGGGTCAAGCTCAAGCAGGTGCTTCGGCTCGAGCCACGCCAGCCAGGTCAGGTCGACCTGCCTGCCCGCCCGCGTCACCGGAGCAGGCGCTGAGAGACCGAGGGTCAGGTTTTTCTTGTACTCGGCTTCCACGACGAGCGTCGCGGTGACGTCAAGCCGGGTGAGATACCTCTTCGCGGCAAGCCTGCCCACGGAGAACTTCTCGGCGCTCTCGACGTCGACCACAGCCGACCTGCCGCTGCTGAAGCTGAAGGGCGACGTGGCGAACACGGCGAAGCCACGTGGAGCAGCTTCAGCATTACCGTTCAGCACGTCGTATCGCACGGCGGAGGTCAGGACCGGCACCGCGACGACATATCCGTTGTACGCGTTGGTGGCGCCACTGGTGCCGGTGACCTTGCTCGAACTCTCGATCTCCCGCAGCACCTGCTGGTACTCCTCCGCGGTGACCTGCTGCTCGGACAACCGCGGACGGAACGACACACCCAGTGCCCCGAACAGGTCCTCGTAGCGACGACCGTACAGCCGTTTGGTCGAGTCGATCATCGTGGGACGGGTGAAGAGCCGCGAGTCCTGTTCCAGCGCCTCGGGAGCCAGCCGCTGGTTGATCCATTGCGCGATGTCACCCACCTTCGAAAGTGCGACCGGATCATTACCGGTGGCCTCGTACCAGGCGTCCACCGCCGCGCGCTGCAGCTTTTCCGCACCTGGGAACGGCACGATCTCGATGTCGTCGAACGTGCGGGGCATCGGACCGCTCAACTCGTGCGGCGCCGGCACCGGTTCGAACCTCCGTGCCGGTTCTTGCGCACCCTTCGTCCCATGCCTGCCCAGCCGCGACACGGGTTTCTTGGGAGAGAGCAGCACTTCAGGCACGAGGATGCGCACGTCGACGACGATGTCGTCGGGCAGGGCCGGGACCTGTTCGCTTCTGGGCAGATGGCGGCCTTTGCGGCCGATGCTGACCCGGCGCGTCGCCTCCGTGTGCCTGCGTTCGGATGCGACCACTTCCGCTTTGATCGTGAGAGATGACACGAACTGACGCACCGTCCTGTCACCGATCTCCCCGTCCGCGGTGAGCGCGTCGCCCTTCTGGCGTTTGACGCTGCTCTTCGTGCGCGACGACATCGTGATGTCCCTCGCCCACTCGCGCGATCCCCGGAGGCCGAAGACAAGAGCGCCGAAGGTCGCCGTGCCCGTGGTCTTCGGGCCCGGTCCCATCGCACGGAACTGTGGGCCGCCGCCCACCCCGATGTTCCCGCTCTGTCCGAACTCGGCTCCCCGTTCGTCCTTGGTGACGTAGACCGATTTGAACTGCCCTTCGGTGAGTCTGTCGCCCTCCTGCAGCTCGCCGGCGTACGCGCGAAGGACGATCACCGTTTCGTTGTCGTGGAACCACCCTTTGCGCCGCACGGGGATGCTGAGCCCAGGCCCCAGCAGCCTGTTGACCAGCCTCGCCAGCGCCGGCTCGCCCAGTGCGTTCTTGAGGTTCTGACCGCGTTCCAGAGCGCTGAGCGCCTTGGCGGTGAGTTTGCCGTCTTTGATCTTGCTGTCGGTGAAGTCCATGGCGAACCTGGACTTCCTGATGTACCAGGCCCTCTGCATCGGGACGTGCTTCAGCAACGGCATCAGCGCTCGTTCCAGCAGCTGGCCGCTGTTGACCTCCTCCACCATGCCGAGCAGGACCTGGCCGCTTTCGAACTCCTCGGGGCCGTAGACCGTCCGATCGGCCGATCCTCGGTACGTCTCGTCCGGGTTCGCCTCGACCAGACCCGTCAGCACGGCGTCCCGCTTGGTCACCCACTGGTGCGCGTTGACGTTGCCGCGCAGCGTCACCGGTTGCTGGCCGCGCCGTCCGACCTGGCGAACTTCGATGTCGTACACCGTCTCGTAGCGGACGGCGTCACCCTTGATCTTCAGTTCGTACTTCGCCGCCGTCGCGCCCGTGAACGTGCCTGTTGCCGCCCTCTCCACGCTCGCGTCGTACGTCAGACCACCAGCAACACTCGCCGAGCTGAACGGCAAGTCGCCACCGCCGCCGACGAAACCGCTCAAGCCGAACTTCCGCTTCACCGCGTGTTCGCTGGAGTGGCCGTACCGCGAGTGAGTGCGTTCGAAGATCTCGACGTCGGACCTCTGCTCATCGACCCTGACCCACCGTGCGACCGCGCGCATTTCGATCTGCGTGGTGCGCCGCCACCACTGGAACCAACTTCGGTCGGCAAAGATCGTTCCAGAGGTGATCCAGCCCTGTTCTGGGTTCGCTTCACCGTCGAAGACGGTCATCCGCTTCAGGTTCGCGGCGATGTTGCTCTCGCTGACGAAGCGTTCGACGACTTCACGGCCCGCCGTGCCGCTGGCTGTCGCTTTCCGGAAGCGCTCGCCGATCAGCTCTGTCACCTGGTCCGCGAACGACGAGTGCTGGCCAGAGTTGCTGTTGATCACGACCGATTCCAGGGCGAAGTTCTTCGGCAGCGCCCGCGGCTCGGTCTTGCGAGTCCGGTTGAGACCGAGCAGCTTGTCCCGAGCTGCCGGTGTGACCGGGACGATCCCCTTCTTCCGGGACATCTTCCTGGCCGCCGCTCTGGAAATCGAGCCATCCCAAGCATGCGCCTTGAGTACCGACGCGCCGGCGTCATCCTGCGTGTGGAGATCCGTCGGCAACAACAGCGAAACCGTCGCGTCGACGCTGGCGCTCTCCTGACCGGTCGTCATGGCTACTGCGGAATCCTTGTCGTCGAACAAGGACAGCTGCATCGTCAGGGGAACTTTGACCAGGACCGGCTCGCGGAGCTTGACCTTCGCCGAGGCGCCGAGTTCCTGGGTGAACTCGCCACTCACGACCTCCGTCGGAGCGATCGGCACGGAGGGCATCACGTTGATGATGAGGCCAGGCGTGCCCGAGTACCGCCCACTCAGAGAAACGTCCTGTCTACGAACGTCCTTTGAGGACATAGATGTCGCCGTCTTCACCTTGGTGGACTTCTTGTGCTCATAAGCGCCATCACCGAGCACAACCAGATCATCACTGTCCCAGTGCGCCAAGGCCTTGATTCGCAGCTTGTACTGCTGGCCATCGCCTTCGATGTCGACCCAATGGCCCGTATCCCCAAGCGTGCTCGCTACGGAGTTCTGCAGGCCGAGCGAATGTTGAGTGACGTGCTTCCACTCACGCACGTGGGGGGCCAGCCGGTGCAGGTGGGACTCCAGGTGGAACAGCGATCCGGTGGATTCACGCAGAGTGTTCTTCACCTGCTCGGCAGCACCGAACCCACGGCCCGCGAGCAGGTACTCCGGCTGTTTGTCGCGGACTTGGCGCGCCGTGGACGGCTTCGTCTCTGGCGCCGAAGTCGTGCCAGTGTGCGAAGCAGCGACCTGCTGCGCGGTTTCTCCGGTCCGGGGGGCCCTGGGAGCTACCGGCCCCTCGGCAAGCGCGGGAGTGACCACGCCCGACGACGGCTCGGTCAACGCCTTCAGATCGCCGACCACCACACCATCGACGCCCTCACCCCCCACCCCCAACACCGAACCAGATACCGACACCGCATCAGAATCCTCACCCGCCGACAACTCCCCGCCAGAAACCACACCAGCACCCACCACACCCGGCACCGTCGAACCTGCCGACCGCGACGACTCACCCACCACCTCCGCCCCCGCCACACCCCCACCAGAACTCCCAGGCCCAGCACCACCCTTCAACCCCCCGCCCCGCTCCTCCAACAACGCCATCCTCACCAGTTCTTGAGCCATATCATTCCAATACGCCTCACCGAAAGCCTCATGCTCAACGTGCACCATCCACTTCGCGACCACATCCACCACAAACTCGTAACCCTCCCTCTGCCGCCTGTCCTTCACAGTCTCAGGCTCCACCAACGCCGGATAGTGCGCGTACTTGCCCACATACCCACTCGCCTGCTTCCGCCACTTCGCCAGCCCCTCATCAGACAACTTCTCCCACCTCGCCCCTCCCGCCGGATACCGCTTCAACGCCTCCTCACGCCACCCACCCACACCGCCAGCCGGACCGTCACCACCCAGACCACCACCAGCCACACCATCACCAGCCACACCATCACCAGCCAAGGAACCCCCGGCAAAATGACCCTCGGCCGAGTAACCGCCCATCGGATCACCGTGGATCAGGTGATCACCGGCCGGGTGGTGTCCGGCCGGCTGGTGTCCGATAAGGACACCACCGGCCAGATTGCCTTCTGGCACCCCGGAAGCAGGGAACAACACACCCGCACCCTGCCCATCCGCCATGGAGACCAAGCCAAGATTCGCGCCAAACACGTCCGCACCGCTCATCGCCCCCTCCATCAGACCCTGGAAGGGCAGAGGATCGGCGAACGTACCCAGCCCGGACCCCGGCAACGCACCCGACGCCCCAGCCCACCCTCCAGACCCGCCAACCCCCAACGATGCGGCGACGTCCCCATCACCGACAACAGCAAAGCCCCCAGCCCCAATCCCAGTCACATCGCCGTACCCCGCCACCCCCACACCAGCCAAGTAACCCCCGGCCGAGTAACCGCCCATCGGATCACCGTGGATCAGGTGATCACCGGCCGGGTGGTGTCCGGCCGGCTGGTGTCCGATAAGGACACCACCGGCCAGATTGCCTTCTGGCACCCCGGAAGCAGGGAACAACACACCCGCACCCTGCCCATCCGCCATGGAGACCAAGCCAAGATTCGCGCCAAACACACCCGCACCGCTCATCTCCTCCATCAGACCCAGCAAGGGCAGAGGATCGGCGAACGTACCCAGCCCGGACCCCGGCAACGCACCCGACGCCCCAGCCCACCCTCCAGACCCGCCAACCCCCAACGATGCGGCGACGTCCCCATCACCGACAACAGCAAAGCCCCCAGCCCCAATCCCAGTCACATCGCCGTACCCCGCCACCCCCACACCAGCCAAGGAACCCTCGGCCGAGTAACCGCCCATCGGATCACCGTGGATCAGGTGATCACCGACCTCATTGCCACCGGCCTCACGCTCCTTCACGCCACGCCACAATCTGTAAACCCTGTCCGTGCTGATCAGTGGGTTTTTGCCGGGGGGGGTATTGCCGGACAACGTGGCGACATTCAGGTAGGTGAGCGGGGATACTTCGTCGTTCTCGCCGACCAGGCCTGCCTCACGCCGCGAGCGGCCGTTCAGGCCTTCCGCCCACTGCCAGACCACATCCCGGGCCACCTGGGACTTCAGGCCACCCCTTCCGTCGCGGAGCACGAATGCTTTGAACCTGACGTCGCCCAGGAGGTCTTTGATGTACTCGGCCAGGGTTTGCGGCTGCTCGAGGTCGGCAGGGCGACTCCATTTGACGATCGACTTCTCCTCGGACACCGACAACCGCACCGGATCAGCCCCGCGCCACAATCTCCGGACCGCGCCCTCAATGATCAGTGGTTTTTCGCCGAGGGCGAGTTTGCCGGACAACTCGGCGACATCCCGTTGGGTGAGCGGGGATACTTCGTCGTTCTCGCCGACCAGGCCTGCTTCATGCCGCGAGAAGCCGTTCAGGCCTTCCGCCCACCGCCAGACCACATCCCGGGCCACCCGCGACCTCAGGACACCGCCTTCGTCACGGAGCCTGAATTCCGCGAACCTGACGTCGCCCAGGAGGTCTTTGATGTGCTCGGCCAGGGTTTGCGGCTGCTCGAGGTCGGCAGGGCGACGCCATTCGACGATCGACTCCTCCTCTTTCTCCGACAACCACACCGGGTCCGCACTCCACGTTGTGTCTACCGTGTCCTCGCTGATCAGTGCTTCGTCGTTGACGGTTGTGCCGGACAACGCGGCGACAACCGGTGCGGTGAACCGGGATCCGTCGTTGTCGTGCTTTCCGTTCAGGCGTGCCGTCCACCGCCAGACCACATCCCGGGCCACCCGCGACTTCAGGCCACCCCTTCCGTCGCGGAGCACGAATGCCTTGAACCTGACGTCGCCCAGGAGGCCTTTGATGTGCTCGGCCAAGGTCTGCGCCTCGCCGACACGGCGACGCCATTCGACGATCGACTTCTCCTCGTCCTCTGACAACGACACCGGCTCAGCCCTAGGCCGCAAAACCTCGACCGTCTCCTCGCTGATCAGTGTTTTGTCGTCGTTGAGGGTTGTGCCGGACAAATCGGCGATAGCCCGGGCGGTGAGCCGGGGTCCGTCGTTGCCGTCCAGGCCTTCCGCCCACCGCCAGACCACATCCCGAGCCGCCAAAGACTTCAGGGCACCCCTTCCGTCGCGGAGCGTGAATGCCGCGAACTCCTCCTCGGTCAGGATGTGGCTGATGTAGTCGACCAGGAAATCCTTCCCGCCGACACCACGACGCCACCCCACGATCAACCTCTCCTGGTCCTCCGACAACCGCACGAGGTCCGCACTCCACGATCCCCTGACCGCATAAATACCGATCAGTGGTATGGGCTTACCAGTGCGGTCATGACCGGCTGTTCCGGACAATCTGACAACATCCGGACCGGTGAGCGGGGATCCGTCGTTGCCGCTCACGCCGTCCAGGCCTGCCTGCCGCCGCGAGAGGCCGTTCAGGCCTTTCGCCCACCGCGAGAGCACTTCCCGGGCCCTGCCGGACTTCGGGCCACCCTGTTTGGTGCGGAGCGTGAATGCAGCGAACTCCTCCTCGGTCAGGATGTGTTTGATGTAGTCGACCAGGAAATCCTTCCCGCCGACACCACGACGCCACCCCACGATCAACTTCTCCTGGTCCTCCGACAACCGCACCGGATCAGCC
>NZ_JBEXJN010000017.1:122031-167579 GCF_040609115.1 Lentzea sp. NPDC004782 | reverse complement strand
GTCGCGAGGGTGTCAATGTCGGTCGTCACAACCCGTACATCGACACCCTCGCCCCAGGTCTCCAGGTGCCTACCCCTTGGACTTACTCATCTAGCGCGCTAGTCGGTCCGCGGGGTGAGGTCAACGATGTGGACGCCCGCGACTGGCCGGACTGGTCCACGGTGCCACCGCACCCAGATCGGAACGCCACCCGCTCGATGTGCGAACTGCAACTTCTCCGCACTCCACCCCTTGTTCGTCGAGTCGATCTCGACCACCAGGTCGGGCAAGCCTGGTCGCTCGATGACCAGATCGACAATCCCCGACAGCGAGCCACTTTCCCGTATGACCGGTACAAACACCTCGCGGTGGCAGATCCAGCGGTGCCCAGCACGCCTGCTCGCACATGCCCACCGCACGATGAGCTCGGTTAGCTCAGCAGTCCCCGCGGCCACACCTCCTTCGCTAACAGCCTTAGCGACTGCCTGTGCCCGATCGCGCAGACGCTTGCCAAGGCTCGCTGCAGTTGTCGAGCCATCGACGGGACTGGGAGCCTCCATGCCGGCGATGTGGCGGATACCGGCAATCCAGAACTCCTTGTCCGTCAAGCCGATGTGCGCGACAGAGCGTGGTTCATCGCTTAGCGTCGAGAGCATCGCCAAGGCGTCTTCGACTTGCTCGCTCGCTCGCCGCATGAACCAGCTGAATGAGCGGCAATCGCCTTGTCTCACCTTCACTAGGGCCTCTTCCCCGCTACACCACCACTTCGAGCGCCACTCGCGGTACAGCACGGGTGGCAGTGCGGCTGAAGCTTGCGCGGCAAGCCTTGTGAACAGGAGCTCGGCCTGTAGTTCTGACACGAGGAAGGCTGTGGAGCCGTCAACGCCGGTGCGGATGTACGGGCTGCTTAGCTGCGACCAAGCCACTTTCTCGCAAGCGTGACACCTGCGCTCAGGCCGCGCTTCATACGCCGTCACGATCAGTTGATGGCCACACCGAAACGTTGTATCCCGCCAGTGGCCTGTGCACTGATGGCACGCGGCAAGGTCACCGCTCTTCCAACGGTCTGGGCGCACTCGATCAGCCACGGGCTCGCGCCACTCATGACCATCCTGGCAAGCCCACCAGACGTCGAGGACGCTCGTGGCTGGCGTGCCTGTTGACGTTCTCTTCCCGTTCTTCGTCGGATGCCACGTAGCGGCTACGGACGGGAACAACGCAGCCAACGACTGTGCCGGTCTGGAGCCCACAACTCGGACAGTACGCCGAAGGCGGTCCAGCGGACGGTCGTCGCTCGTTCCTCGGCGTTCGGCGTAAGCATGGCGCTGCTACCAGCGAACACAGGGAACCGAGCACCAACGGACCCATCATGCGCAAGGTCAGGCACTGACGTCATCGTCAGCCGCCGAAGCGGTGATCGGATCACACGGGGACCTGAGCTGAGGCGAAGCTCCAGCCGCGGCCGGGCTTGGCACCAATGTCGGTGCCTCCTGCCATTGTGGGCGCATGTGGGTACCTGTAGATGATGTAGCTGGGTGCAAGACCTCGTTGAGGCTGGACCATGATGGCTACTTCTGTGCTCTGCTGGCTTGTAGACCACGCTCAAGCTCCCGTCAGGATTCCTGGGAATACCGCAACTATGAGGAAGCGCTTGAGCTGCTGCTTGAGCGGCTACGGCGTATGCAGGCAGTGGTCGAGTGGGTAGCTGCTCGTGCGCGTCGAGGTCCTCAGTCACAACATGGGGCCAACAACCTGAAGAACGGTCCCATACCCTTGGCGACCGTAAAATCGATAAGCGACCTCCGCCGCGAGATTCTTACCCTTGATGACTTGAATGACTATCCTGTGCCGAAGCGGAGAATGGTTGAATTCGGGCCTATCCGTGAGTACGTAGAGCTATGTTTCTCCGTGCCTGGGTTCGGGGCTTCGGACATCGACCTCCTGGCTGCAAAGTTGAGTGTGCCGTCACTGCGGGAACCCGTGTGTGACGACATCTCGATTTCCCTCAATGGGCCCGCCTCCTTTGACGGGGAACTTGAGGGTGAGGCGTGGGTGCATGTCAGGCGCGAGCAAGTCAAGTTGCGAAAAATTCTGACAGGCGACGGCGAAAGTGCCTGCTGTGCAATATGTGGCGACCGGTATCCGTTGGAGCTTCTCGTTGCCGCGCACATCAAGAAGCGTTCATTGTGTAGTGAAGAGGAACGTCGCGACCTCTTCAACGTGGCCATGCTTGCCTGCGTCCTAGGCTGTGACGCCCTTTACGAAGCTGGCTGGATTACCGTTAGTGGTGCCGGATACATTCAAACTGCTGATTCCTTGGAGCCTTCCGCGCTAAAGAGTCGTCTCATCGCCTTGGAAGGCAAGCGATGCACGGCACACTCTGCAGGTTCGGAGCAGTATTTCGCCTGGCACCGCTCGACGGTCTTTCGGGCATAGAGGACGTATGTCTCGCCGCGCTGACTGAGCATCAGTAGGCACGAGCGCGATGAGGCAGCGCCAAGATCCAGGTTCGCAAGGCTAGTGCATTTGGGTGAGTTGCTGGCGTGGGCGCTTGTGACAGATGAAAGCAACGGGTAGTTAACGATCATTGCCTAACTCAATTCCGGTCAGAACACTACGGGGGTGAGCGTGAGTCAAGCGCCCGACGGGAACCAATTTTCGCCTCGCATGAAAGGCGGTCAAGTCGCCAGCCGTATCGAAACTCAAGATTCGGTTGCCTTGATAGTCGCGATTGAAGCTATCGGTGGTCGATTGGCTGATGCTCCCTACGATGTCGTTGAGCGAGTCGGCAGGGTCTCGTTCGAGAAAGTGGATGACATCGAGGTTCGATGGGATCACGGTGTTATCGTCGTAAGTGTCAAGGATAAATCTCTCGGTCTTTCAGATCTGAAGGCTGAACTTGTACGGTTTGCGGCCCTTGGCATGTCTTCGAGCTACATGTACGCAGCCTTTAGAATCGAGGCTCCATCTCTGTCGGGCTCAGGGGCGCGCACGTTTGCAGACGATCTAGAACGGTTACATTCGGTTGCTGCGTCCGGTATCATCAGCGAATGGATCCAATGCCGGAACGACTTTGATTCTGTTTACGGCATCAGTGCCAAGGTTGCCGCCAATACAGTACTCTCTGTGCGGGACCTGCGTCGTGATGCGGCGACAACTAGGGCGATTTTTGCTAGTACGTTCCGATCTGTCTTTCCTGTTCAAAACTTCAGTGACGTGGCTCTTGTTTCGCTATTCGATGAGTATACGTCTTCGCACATGGCAAAATCGCGTCGTCGCCGCCGAACCGTCCTGCTCCGCGAGCTGCAGGACGCGATCTTGCTTCCTCTGCTTCCTGTGGACTTCATTGCGTCATCGTCGAGCTATCTTCGGACTCCGATAGGCTACGTGCTTGATCCAAGAAGGCAGGTAGCGAATGCGCGGGACTACTCACTGAAGCGTGCAGCATATAAGAATATCCTTCGCCGCTGGTGGAAACATACTTGGAAGATGACTCTCGCCGACTTCCTCTACCGCGGGCCAATTAGGTGTCCAATGTGCAACCATGCTGTGGTGCGTGCAATGATCGGTACTAGGGGGTTTGTCTGCTCTGGGTGTGGGTATCAGCCATTTCTGACAGTGCTATACGCGTGTGACTGCCGTAGTGCAGTTCCTCTAGTTCGCCAGCCCTCGACGGATGGGTTGGCGGTGTTCACTGAGCTAGTTTCGGAGATTCGGCGGGAGCCTCGTACGTGCGACAACTGCAATCGGAGAATCTTGCCGGAGAACATGTTTGGACGCATCTTTGGTTTTTCGGCACCATGGCCGGTTGAGAGCTTCAGTCAGAAGATGCTGATTGATTTCAGAATATCGATTGGCTGGAATGGTTTCCAGTTCAGAGTGCCCGGAGAGACCCCCTTGACCCTGCTTAACAAGGGCGCTTGGGACCCTGCAGACCCTGACGCGTTCAATCCAAGCGTGCAATAGAGCGGGTGGGTACTCGAGGTTCCTTCGGACGGAGAGACGGTCCCCAGGGTCGACAAGTGATCATGTGGCGGCCACGGTATAAGGAGGTTAAGCATGTGCGGAAGTCGTATCAGCTATGCCTCCGACTGGCCGCGAAGCGGCCAGGTAGTCGTCGCCGGCCCAGCGGTACGGAGCAATGGTGACCGGTTGTCCGAACGTCGGTGCATGCACCATTTTCCCTGCGCCGATGTAGAGACCGACGTGGTGAACGTTGCTTGGTGTGCCGTAGAGGACCAGATCTCCAGGTACCAGCGGCTGCCCGTTAGGGACTAGTGGTCCGGCCTGGTATTGGGCTTGGGTGTGGCGGGGGAGCTTGATTCCTGCTGCGGCGTACGCAGCAGTGGTCAGACCGGAGCAGTCCCATCCGGATTCGCCGTTGCCGCCCCAGACGTACGGGTCGCCGAGCTGGTCGCAGGCAAACCGAATGGCGATGGCTACAGCTGGGTTGGGCGCCTGGACGTTGTTGCAGTCGCCCGTACCGACCATGGCGACGCGGTACTTGCGCGCTTGTTCGAGGACGTCGTTCACGTACCAGTCTGCGTTGTTGTAAGCGAAGATCGCTTTACGGAGATCCTTGGGGGCACCCGAGTCACACAGGTAGTAGGCCGCGGCGTAGACGGCGTCGTGCTTGTTCCAGGGTGACGGCGGGTGACTACCACCTGGGGGAAGCGGGTGCCTGGCTGCGACAGTGTCGAAGGTTGGTTGAAGGAACTGCATGGGGCCGCGCGCTCCTGCGACGTTCTCTGTTCCGTCGGCGACTCCGGTCAGGGAGCTGCGGCCATGGTTGCTCTCGATCTTGCCGATGGCGGCGAGGATCGACCAGTCGAGTCCAGGACATGCCTGTGTTGCTGCTTGGTAAAGGGCGAGGTAGTCGCTGGGGATGTCGGTGAGTGCTTCCTGGCTGGGTTGGTTGCCACTGTTGCCGAATAGAGCGCCGACGACGGCGTAGCCGGCGCCGCCAACGGCAACGGGGATGGCGATCACTGCAGCGAGGGTGGCGGCGATGACGATCTTCACGTTGTCACCTCGGAGAGCAGTTCGCTGAAAGTGGGGGTGGAAGGGGGTTCGGTGCCGCAAGTTCTGTGAGTGAGTGGCGTGGCGAGAACGCATCCGACGACGGTGTTGCTGCGGGCGGGATGGCGTGTGGCCAGAGCTGAGCGAGATCCAGAAGCCGTAGTCGGCCGAGGCGCTGCGATGTTGTTCCGGAGACCGGCAGCCACCTGGCGACTGCCGGGTTGTTCTCGCCTGCCACGCCAGAAACGTCTGCAGCGCTTGTGGCTACTGGCACCAGCGCGGGGCGGTCCAGTTCGGACAGTGCGAGTGCGAGCGCCGTGCGGGCGGAGGTCTCACGGCGGTTGGTGGGCAGCCACACCAGGACTGGTGTGGTGATTCCCGTTGTGGTGGCGAGCTTGGCGTAGTCGTGAAGCTTGCGTGCGAGCTTGCCAAGTTCCTCTGTGCCGAAATCGAACTCGAGGAAGAACTCGATCTGCTGGCCGTCTTCGCGCCAGCGGCCGTAAGCGTCGGGGCGGACCATGTCGCCGAACAGGCGCTTGCAGCGCAGCTCGGACCACCATGCCGTGAGCCGCCCGCGTGCACCTGGCCGGCGACTGAGGGCGATCAGCTTCGTGAAGAAGCTGTTCGTGCCCACGGTGTGTGCCAAGCGCAGGGAGTGGGCGATCCCTATGGCGTCCTCGTGTCGGTAGCGCAGTTTCCTGGGGTCGATGCCGTCTTCGTAGGCCAGCGCGACTGAACCGGCGATGTCGAGCACGTAGTGCATCGGCGCGGTGCCGGAGGTAACGAACGGCTGGAACCTGTCCACCACCCGCCACTTGTAGAGATCCAAGAGTCGGTGGTTGGCTGAGCGCGTGCTTGGGTAGCAGAGCTCGACGATCTGCTGGGTGGTTAGGACCTTGTGCTCGGCCAGCATCCGTGCGAGCCATCGGTCGCGAAGGGTGAGCCGACTCGCGAGCTGGGCGTGATGCTGTCCGGTGGTGGCTGCGCGTGGCGTGGGCCGCTGAGGCATGTGTCCGCGGAGTGCTCGCTGCGGAGTTTGATTCGAGATCATGAGTAGGAAATTCCGTTCAATTAGGGGACTTATGTCTGGGAGTTGGTGGGGGCGGTTGTGTGGCGCGGCGGGCGCTTTTTGTAATCCGGTGGTGCGGGTAAGAAAGTTGCTCCATACTGCTCTGTGTGGGAGAACAGCAGCCGATGCCGCCTGAATGGGACGACCTGCGTGACGACTCGCCAAGGCCTGACGAATGGAGTCTTCAGGCCCCCGAGTTCGGTCCGCGGGTACGTGAGTGGCCGGACATCCTTGATGACGCCTACCGGCGTCCTGACGAGGACGGGCGAGGTGAGCCCAGAGGCTATGACACGGCCGACATGCAGCAGCTCCGCGGTCTAATCATGGTCCAGGCGGCTGAAACTGAAGCCGTACTCGGCCGCATTCTGTGTGTGCTGGATCCGCAGGAAAATCCTGGAAGGATGATGGCTGGCGCGCTGCTGAAGAAGATCTGGGACAAGCTTTGTGACCGTGACAAGGTTGCTTTCCAATCGCATGTGCGCCAGATTCGCAAGGCGCAAGCGAGGCGCAATCATGCTGTCCATAACAGGGTTGACACCGGCTACAGCTGGGTTAATTACGCCGGTGGCGGTGGTGAATGGGTTCCTGTGATCACCACGATGGGGGTGGAAGCCTGCGACGAGCAGGAGTTGAGTCACGATCTGGCGCTGCAGCAGACGTCAACCGTCGTCGCGATCAAGATGCTTCATGCGCTGTCGTGCTCCGAGCACGATCCGGCCGACGAGTGCCCTCGTTGGTGGGGGTAGCAGGTGAGGGAGGCTGAATGAGTCGACCACCCAGATGCTTGAGCTGGCCCGCGCCCACGGCGGGGCCGTAAACGATGTGCCGTGCGCAGTAGGCCCAGGCTTTGGGCACGTCCTGGAGACCCAGTAGGCGGATCATGCTGTCCTGCGAGGATCCGCAGCGGTGTTCGTGAGGGTGGGTATGGCATCACCAGGATCGATGACTGGCGCGCGGGTGTTGATTCTCGCTGCCTGACGGATCTCCTTTGCCCGTCCGGGGATCGCGGGCCGCAGCTTCTCAGTAACCATGGTGAACGCGGGCGCTTCCTCTCCGCCCATGACCAGACGAACGGCAGCGTGGTAGACGCCGAGGTTGGACAGGTCGTGATCGGAGAGCCGTGGCGTGGTGTGGCGTGCGAGCCGCCTTGCGTCCTCTGGGCTGGCGTTGAAGAAAATCTTCGATCGGGCGTTGGTGCTGATGCCTTCTTCGAGCTCCTTCGGTAGCTGCCCGAGATACTGATGTGCCAGCGTCATGGACAGGCGGTAGCCACGAGCCTCGGCGAGCATGTCCTCCAACGGGTACGCGAGGTTCAGGAAGTTATGACACTCGTCGACGTACAAGCCGCAGTCACGGCGTAGGCGCTGTGGAACACGAGCGCGGCGACTGGCCGCCTGCCAGGTGCGAGCCACGACGATCGAGCCAACCAGTCGCGCGGTCTCCATGCCCAATGCATCGCGACCGATCCGGACAAGGCAGATACCGCCGGTGTTGAGCACGTCGTCCATGTCCACTGTGGATGCACCGCCAGCGATGGCGGCGCGGACGAAGGGTCGCAGCAGGAATCCGCGGACCTTGTTCATCAGCGGCGCGATCACTTGGGCTCGGCTGGCCTCCGACAGGTCGTCGTACCAGGACCAGAAGCCCTTAAGCACCTCATCGTTGATTTGGCCGCATGCCAGCTGCCGGAATGACGGCATGGTCAGCAGCTTGGGCAGATCGGTGAGCGTCGGTGTGCCTGGCATCGCGGTTAGCGTGAGCAGTCCGGCGCGCAAGATGTCATCGGTGCGTGGTCCCCACGAGGAGGCGTAGATCCGGGAGAAGATGCTGACGAGGTTGTCGACCGCGCGAGCCTTGTCCGTTCCCTCCAACGGGTTGAGGATCGGTGGGCGGGACTTGCTGTCGGCGTCGAACAGCACGACCTTGTGGCCGAGCTCCTGAGGTAGTCGCATCAGGATGTCCGAGACAAGGTCCCCCTTGGGGTCGACCACCACGACGCCGCGGCCTGCCTCGGCGTCGTCGAGGATCATTCGTGCCATCAGCTCGGACTTGCCGGAACCGGTGGCTCCGATGATGTGCACGTGGTGGCGTGCATCGGCGACGTGCAGGCCGATCGGGCGGGAGTGTCCGGAATCCGACAAGCCGAGTGGCTTGATGAGGTCACCGGTCGTGGCGATGCCGGGTGGGGGTGGCACGGCCTTAGCACCGGCTCGCTGCAGGCCTGGAGTGGCGTCGTCGGTCGGCAGGTGTGCGATCGCGGCGAGCTCCGGAATGGACAGTAGATCACCTTTGTTCAACCGGCGTTCCGCGAGCGTCGTGATGGGCTGGCGCAGCCTGACGCGGCGGTAGTAGTTGTGCTCGGAGTAGGCGGAGAACGCGGAGGCGATCGCGTGTCCGCGGCCCCGCAGCACTTCCCGCACGGCTTGGATCTCGCCAGGCGTCGTGTCGGCGGGCACGGTGGTGCCCACGGCGTAGCGGATGCGGGTTTCGAACTGGTTGGTGCGTAGCTTGTCCACGACCGCGCGGTCCTGGGCGGCGTACTCGAGGCTGGTCTGCCGGTCCAGCTGCGGGGTTCGCGTGCTGGTGGTGGGCCTGGCGGTTTTGCCGGGTGTGATGGCGTCGAGCAGCCGACCGATCAAGTTGGCTGAGCTGCCCGTGTGCACGTGGCGCGCTGCTCTGCGTGCTTTGGCCACCCGGTGCCCGGCGACCGGTCGTGCGAGGACCTGGACGCAGGCGCGCTCGTGTGGTCCGAGCCCGACAGGTGCGCCGAGTAGCGCCCGGAGCGGGTCGGCTGGGTGTTCGATGCGGATGGGCAGCGCCTCGGAACGCGCGAGCCGGAGCTCACCGCCGATCGCTATGACCTGGCGGGCCGCAGCGGCGCTAAGCGGGATCGGAGGCTTAGCTGGAGCCGTGCGGGTGTGTGCACCGGGCCACGCAGCTTCGATCGCGCGTTCGACCATGCCGGGTGGTACGAGACCAGGTACCCAGAATCGGATCTGGAGGCCGTCGTCGGTGAACGTCAGCTCGAACCCGAGGTGGGGCTGGCCGCTGAACCGGCGCAACCATCCCGGTCGAAGCAGGCCGACGAGGTTCGACCACACCGTGAGCGCGCCGGACGGGTCGACAGTCGGTGGTGCCAGCACCGTGATCACTCGGGCGTCAGCGGCCAGTTTGTCGTGGTAGCGGAGACGCCACTGTCGCCGGGCGATGGCGGCTGCCGCGACGGCGAGCGCGATGATCGGCCCGACGATCGGGCCCCAAGCAGTCGCGAGGTCACGCAGGTAGGCCAGGGCATTGCGGAACACGCCGAGAGGGTCGCGCAGGTAGTCGCCGACCGGTGAGCCGAGAACAGCCACGTGCAGCGCGTCCCGCTGTAGCTGGAGCAATGACAGCGGTGCGGCGATGATCGGATAAGACATCGGGAGCTCCCATCAACGATCGCGACGGATCGAGGCATGTGCAGGGCGTGTCGGGTCAAGCCGCTTCCTGCTGTTCGATCGGCGTTTGCACGTGGTCGGGCGTGCGAGGCTTGGTGGTGGGCCGGGTGTTGTCGACTGCCAGGCGCAGGTGTCGGCGAGCCGTGCGTTCTGCGTCGACTTCGGCCTGCCACTCGGAGAACCTGCGCCCAGCCAACCGTTTGAGGTAAGCGGGAATCTGATTTGCTGGGACGCCTACAAGTCGCGGGCCGAGGACTGCCAGCAGGTCGCTGGCTTCCTGCGACGCCCATCCGGCGCTGGCGATCGCTTGCGCGTCGGGGAACACGTCGGCCACGCGATCCACGCCGGGGTCCAGGGCAGCGTCTTGTGTTCCGCCATAGGAGTAGACCCACAGGAAGTTCGCGGGTGGGTTCGGCTCGACAAGACGACGGAACCTGTCGACTTCTTTGGTGTACGCGTAGAAGTTCACGTCCGGACGGGCGTGGCAGATCCGCAGCCAGGCCAGCAGGTAGGGATCGGAGAAGAAGTCACCGCTGTCGTGAATCCGGATCCATGCTCCGTGGAACTTCGCCGCGCTTAGCTCGGTGAGCATGGAGCTTTCCCAGCCAGCCAGGTCGTCCAGGACGAACGTGAGATTCGCCCGGTGCTTGGCTTGCACGACCGGCCATGTGTACGTGCCATGGCGGGCGTAGCACGCTTGCGCGCAGACTCCTGCGCTAGGACAAGTCTTGACGGCTCGGCCGTCGGCTAGGCGCACTGCCAAGGCGGGTAGTGACCAGTTCCATGCGCCGATCTTGCGCATCTCGCTGTTCTGGGTGAGCAGCCGTGTAGGTCGGTCAGCGTTCTGGGAGCCGGGCAGTGAAGCGGGCATGGGTGTCCCCTAAGAGGTGAGTCGGCGGTCGAGTTAGACGGTGCGGCGCAGGGACTAGGTCAGGCGGCGTCGAGTTCGATCTGGGAGGCATCGCCATCGTCGAAGGAGTCCGACTTTTCGTCGTCGGTGGCGAGCTCGACGAAGGAGTTCGTGATTCCTGAAGAGTTGTCGGAATATCCGGCGAGTTCTGCTGGGCTGTGCCGGAAGTTCCCTGAGTTTGTTCAGACAGTGCGTTGGCCCTGAGTGACGTTGCGCTGGCCAGAAGCAGCGGCCCAGGCTGCTGCGGGTGTTCGAAGGAACTTCAGGATTCCTGAAGACTTGTCGAGATTTGGGGCGTATCGTCACTGCTGGCCGACTCAGGGATGGGCCGCGGAGGTGCCCATGGCACTGGCGGTGGTGCGGTCGCTGGCCGCTCCACGACGACTTGATGATGTTCAGGACGCGCAGGACTTCGAGCAGGAGCTCGTGGACCAGTACTTGCTGGCCTCGGTTGGCGCGGGCTTGGGCGATAGCGCGGTGGGCAACGACCGCGCGGTGTTGTTCGAGTTCATCGGGTTCCTGGGGCGTCCGGTCTGGACCGCGCAGCCCGATGACGCGGATCGTTTCCTTGCTCACCAACGTGTTCACCTCGATCGTGCGCGAATCACTGTGCAGCACAAGGCCTGGGCCATCGGCCACTTCTTCGACTTCCTGATCGCCCGCTACCAGACCGACATCGAGCTGCTGACTGGACACGTCGTCACCCAGCCGATCGACGAGTACAACCGGCCCGCCAAGGCCGACTACGGACAGCCGCGCATCCCTCCCTCCGACGAGGAAGTCGAGGCACTGTTCGGCGCGTGGCGGGATTCCTTGCAGCACAAGCGGAAGTTCCTGATCGCGGCCCGCGACTACCTGGCGGCGTCGTTGTGGCGCCGGGCCGGCTTGCGGATCCGCGAGACCTACATGCTCGACATCCGCGACTGGCGGCGCGACCTGGGCGAGTTCGGCAAGCTGCATGTCCGGTTCGGCAAGGGCAGCCACGGTCGTGGCCCGAAGTCCCGGCTGGTGCCCGCGATCAACTCGGTGGCCGCCCTGCTGGACTGGTGGCTGGTCGATGTGCGGCACCAGTTCGGTGATGACTGGCAGGACCCGGATGCGCCGTTGCTGCCCAGCGAACGCGGCGACACCTTCACCGGCTGCTGCAGGCGGGCGTGCGACCAGTCGTTGCGCGACGGTTTGGCCGAGGCGACCCGGTTGTGGTTGCCGGGCTGGGTGGGCCGTCTGACGCCGCACACGCTTCGTCACTACTGCGCCTCGTCGTTGTACGGGCGCGGCATGGATCTCAAGGCGATCCAGGAGATCCTCGGGCACACGTGGCTGTCGACCACGACCCGCTACATCCACGTCCGGGACGAGCACATCGAGCACGCGTGGGCCAGGGCCAACCGCCGGGTGGCCGCCCGGCTGGGACAACAGGAGGGGTGAGCCGATGCGGTGGGAGCTGCGGATGGTGGCCGCGCAGCGGGGGATCTGGAAGTCCACCGAGATGCGCCGCCGCCTGGGTGAGGCAGGCTTGGAGATCAGTGCCGGCAAGATGTCGGCGCTGTGGACCGGCACGCCGACGTCGATCCGGCTCGACGACCTGGACGTGATCTGCGCGGTGTTGCAGTGCGACGCCGCCGACCTGCTTGTCTGCGAGCCCGAACAGGTCGCCGCGCGCAAGCCAGAGCCGCCTGAACCGGTGCCCGGTTCGGTGATCACGCCGAGGCTTGGGCGGCACCGGTCGGTGCCACCGGCGTGACCGGCCGCCCGCACCGCTGCGAGGTGTGCGGAGTACGCCCGCCCGCCATGGTCGGCGTGCCGTTCTGCTTCCAGTGCTGGCCCGGCGGGCCGGTCACTCCGCCACCGTGCCGCAAGTGCGGGTCCACACAGGACTACTACATGTCGGGGTTGTGCGCCCGGTGCCACACCCACGCGCCCGGTGAACGCTCGCCGGTGTGGCGCCAGCCCGGACCGCTCGTCCAGCCCCGTGTGGTGGTCGATGCCTGCCCGGACTGTCACGCCTGGGGTGTGACCCGCACCTACGGCTGGCTGTGTTCCGCATGCCGTTCCTGGCGGGAAACCCACCCCCAGGTGGGAGACTGCCGCACCTGCGGGCAGCATGTCGCCCTCAATGCTCAGGGCTCGTGCCGGTTGTGCCGCAAGACCCGCAGCCTGCTCGCTTACCGCCTGGGCTGTCGGCCTGCCGCCATCAGCCTCGCGGAGGCCAACCGGCACGGCCAGCAATTGTTTCTCGCCGGCTTGTGGCATCGCACCGGACACGGCCGTCGTCCCTACGCCCGCACCACGATCCCGCCGGACATGGCTCTCCTGCGTCCTGTCACCTACGCGCAGCTGGTGCTGTGGGAGTTGCCTCGCGACTTGAAGACCGGACTGCACAAGGGTTTCCCTCCACCACCGGATCCCGCCCGCATGGCGGCGTGGCACGCGTTCGTGCGCGAGTTCGCGGACACTCACGGCTGGGGCATCAACGTCACCGAGCAAGTGCACCGTGCGTTCCGCATGCTGCTGGGCATGCAGAACACTCCTGGCGCGGCGATCCGCGCGAGCGAGGTGCTGCCGTTGTCGGGCATTCGCCACCCGGTGCGGCCTGTTCTCGACGTGCTGGCCGCGGCCGGGATGCTCGCCGACGACCGGGTGCCTGCGGTGGTGCGCTGGTTCGACACCCAGATCGCCCTGCTGCCCGAACCGATGCGCCGCGAACTCGCCGTGTGGTTCGACGTCGCCCGCCACGGCAGCCCGACGCCGCCAAGGTTCACACCTCGGGACGACCGCACCGTGCGCGCTCAGCTGTCCTTCGCGATGCCAGCCCTGCGCACCTGGGCACACGCCCACGACTCGCTGCGCGAGATCGGCCGCGACGACGTCCGCGCGGTCCTGCCCGCCAGCGGCAGCCCACGCTCGACCACGCTGCAAGGCCTGCGGTCCATCTTCCGGATTCTCAAGGCCCGCAAACTGACCTTCATCAACCCCACCGCGCGCATCAGCGTGCCCACCCCGGACAAACCGGCCCCACCGGCGATCGACCTCACCGCCCTGCGAGAAGCACTCGACTCCGAGGACGCCACCCGAGCCGCACTCGCGGCACTGCTGGCCTTCCACGCCATCCGCATCCACCAGCTGTGCACGATGCATCTCACCGACGTGCACGACGGTCGGCTGTACATCGACGACCGTGTTATCCCGCTGGCGATTCCAGTCCGGCTGCGGCTGACCGCCTACCTGAACTACCGGCAACGACACTGGCCCGGCACGGCCAACCAGCACCTGTTCATCCACTACCGCAACGCCACCACGACCAGCCCGGTCACACCGTGGTGGATCCGTAAGCGCCTCGGCATGAGCGCCCAGTCCATCCGCCAGGACCGCATCCTCGACGAGGCGCACGCCAGCGGCGGCGATGTCCGCCTGATCTGTGACCTCTTTGGACTGTCGATCGCCGGCGCCTACCGCTACACCGCCACCGTCGACCACCCTGGCATCGCCGAGTACGCCCGAACAAGCATGCCCACCTGACCACACAACGGTTCCCGGCGCCGGCACCATCCCCAGGTTCCGCGAACTCCGGTACGCGTCTACCGTCATGACAGGTCCACCCACCCTGAGTTCGTTTCGGAATCCTGAAGAGTTGCGAGGAACTCCGGGGAAGTCGTGACCAGGTAGTGCTCGGCCGGCGACGCGATGGACTGGAACGCCACCCTTTGCGTTCCGGTCGACAAGAGGCCTTGGCCGCGGTCCGCGGAGAGCAAGAACTGGCGCTCACCCATGGACAGATCGAAGGTGCGGCAGATCTCGTCTATGGCTTGCGAGGCCTGCCGCAGCAGGATCTGCGTGGCCGCGTTCGCGACCACAGCCTTACCCAGATCCGAGCCGAGCACGTCGGCGGTGTCCTGCGTGGCGACCGTGAGACCAGCCCACTGCTTACGCGACGCCTTGGCCATCCTGAAGAGGAACTCGGCGCCCGCAGGTTCTTTCATCAACAGCCATGCCTCGTCGACCACGACCAGCCGCGGTTTGCGGATGGCAGGGTTGGAGACCTGCCGCCACACCGCGTCCAGCGTGAGCAGGGTGCCGATCGGCTTGAGCTCGTCGGCGAGATCCCGCAGCGAGAACACCACCAGATGTCCCTCAGGACGTGTCGACGTCGGCCCGGAGAAGAGGCCGGAGAACGCGCCCGCGACATACGGGTGCAGGCGCGCCGAAAGCTCGACGCCTGCCGGTTCTTCTCCCTGGACGAGAACCTCCGCGAGGTCTCGCAGCAGCGGTGCAGGGCGGGTCCAGGTCCGCGGATCCGAGGTGATCCCGGCGCGCTGGTAGGTCGCGGTGATCGCCCGGTCCAGTGCCGCGCGTTCGGGGGCGGCCAGTTCGCTGCCCAACAACACGGAGATCACGGTGTGCAGGAACAACGACCGGCGGATCAGCGCATCGCGGGGCGCGGTGCGGCGTCCGTCTGGGCGAGTGTGGATCGGCAGGTCCAGCGGGTTAAGCCGAACCTGCTCAGCGCCGAGGTGGACATAGGTTCCGCCGACTGCCGATGCGAGTCGGGCGTATTCGTCCTCGGGGTCGATGACGTGGATCTCGATGCCGCGGTACAGCGACCGCAGCAGCTCCAGCTTCACCAAGTACGACTTGCCAGCACCGGAGCGCCCGAGGATCACGGAGTTGTGGTTGTCCAACGCGAACCGGTCGTGGTGCACAAGCCCTTGGCTTCCGACGTTGAAGCCGTAGAGCACTCCGGTGGGCGCGGCGACGGAGGTCGGGTCCGGTGGCGGCAGGTCCGGTGAAGTGAAGGGGAACGCCGCGGACAATGCGCTGGTGTCGAAGGTGCGGCGCATGCCGACGAGGTCCAGGCCCATCGGCAGACTGGTAACCCAGCCCTGCAAGCTGCGGTATGTGGTCGGTTTGCAGTCCAGCAACAGAGACGCTGCCAGCGCACGTACGGCGGCGATCTCCTCGTTGAGGGCTTCCTCGGTCGGGGCGTGGACCGTGAGGTACAGGCCCATCCGGTACAGCTTGCCCTCGCCGCGGGCGACCCGTGCGGCCAAGTCGTAGGCGTCCTCAGTTGCCGCTTCGACCTGAGGGTCGAGCAGTCGTCCCTTCTCGCTCGTGTGCCGACGTCCGGACTCGAGTTTGGACAGCTGCTTCTTCAGGCGGTCGGCTGCGGTGACCGGGTCTATCGGCTCGATGTGCAGCGACACGTCCACACGGCCGGGATAGGTCAGCAGCGGCTGCAGCCATCCGTTGTGCACTTCACGCGGATAGCCGGTGACTGCGAACGACGAGACCCACTCGCCACCGACCTCCAGCGCGCGTGGGTGCACCGAGATGGCGTCCGGGGTAAACGCGCCCGCTCGCCCGAGCGGTGGCCGAGTAACCGAGCGCTTAGCTCGGCGCTTGTCCTTGGCCTTCATCAGCGGAACCTCCTTACTGCGCTGTCGTAGTCGTCGACTTCTTCGGAGGTGTCGTCGAAGTCGTTGCCCCAGCCGTCGTCTGCGTCGGAGGACTGCTCGTGAGAGGTGAGGACGGACGGGCCAAACGCGTTCTCGTCCCAGCCCTCGGCAGGAACAGTGGTGATGACCTCGTCCGACGCGGCCAGCCCAGCGCTTGGCGAAACCAGGCTGTCGGGGTTGCAGGCCGCGGCCAGCACCGCAGTGGCCTGCCCTGCATCGAGCGGTGTGACCGTGATGCCGGAGGGTGAGAGCAGCTCGACCGCCTCTCCGAGCCGACGCGCCAGCCGTGCTTCTGAGGCGCGCCGGGTGGCGTCGTCGACCAGACTGGCTTGCTTAGCGGCGCGGCGTCGGGCCGCCAGCGCTGCTAGCGGTGAGACACCCCCGAGCCCGTCTGCCGGGCCACCAGCGACCAGCGGCTCTCGCAGGATCAACAAGACTTGACGACGAAGCAGTTCGGTCGCGCGGCCGAGTTGGTCGAGGTACTCGGCGTGCTCGCGCGCCGCCTGCTCCAGCGCCGGATGTGGCAAGCCACCGGCTTGTTCGCGAAGCTCGGCGACCTGCCCGGACAGGTCCAGCCGTTCCGCGCGGATGAGCACCTGCACGGGTGCGGTGAGCGAATGCAGATACCGCCCGAAACTGGCCACCAAGGACTCCTGCTCCGCAGGCGTGCGGAGCCCGAAGTTGATCGTGGAGCACACCGCGACCACCGCGACGCCGTCCTTGCCGAGATCGATGACGCCGGTATCGGTGACCGCCTCCGCTGGCAGCCGCAACGCGGCCGGCGACACCACAGCTGTTGAGCTGTGAGGCGTGTTGGCATTGCCGTGGCCGCCTATGTTCGCTTGGTGGGCGAGCCACTCTGGCGCCGGATGGACACCTTCTGGTGCGGTGACCCGGTACCGCGGACTCACACGTTGCCGCAGTGCTGCCAACACCAGTCGGTCCATAGTGATGCCGTCGCGCTGACCGAGCGCGAGGAATGCGGCGGTCACTCCGATCGGGATGGCACCGATGAGGAACACTGTCAACGGAACGAAGCCTCGGGTGATCGTGTACGTCCCGTACAACACGACTCCGGTGACGGCGAGGATGAGCAGCTGCCGCGCGGTCAGCGAACCAATGACCCGGTCCTCGCGATCGACGTCGGCGGGAATCCTTACCGGAAAACTCATTTCCCGTCACCTCCTGGGGCGGGCTTGGGCGCACGGAACACCGGCGGCGGAACTGAGTGCGTCCGCCGGTAGGCGTCACCGATGCGAGGCTCTGGCTGTGCCTGCCGGAACACCGGTGCTGCAGGCGCGGATGCGGGCTTGGCAGGGCTTGAGGGCTGAGGCGGTGTCGGTCCGGCTGTTTGGAACCGCAGTTGCGGCGGTACTGACGCCACACGAATCGGGCGAGCCGGTGCCGGTGCAGGACCACGGTGACGAGGCCCGCCAGCAGCCTGGAATCGCGGTGCCGAACCGGGCCGCGGTTGCCGCGGCGAAGGACGGGCGATGGGGACGCTCGGCAGTGGGGCCGAGCTGAACTCAGGCTGGGTCGGGCCAAGGGGTGCGGGGATGACAGCGGGATCGTGGACGGTCTGCTGGGGTTGCGGTTGCAGGAACTTGGGGGCTTGCGACGGCACGGCCGAGCGGCGCGCAGCGCGAACGCGTTCCGCGTCGTAAGCCGCCTTCATGCGCTGAGCGACCATCTCCGGAGTGAGCTGCCCGCGCATGTGCATCGGGGCCGGTTGCCGGGGTGCGGAAGCGGGACGTGCGCTGCCGGACGAGGCAGCTGAGGCCACATGCCGTCCCGCGCCGTGTGCGCCGAGCAGGCCCATCGCTTTGCCGAACACGAACGCACGGGCCAGCCCACCGACAAACGAACGCCGTCCTCCAGATGGCTTGGCTTGATGTAGCACCCAGCCGGGGATCTTCACCAGGATCCACAGCAGGGCGATCAGCACGATGAGGTTGACAATCCCGTTCGGAGTCGCGGTGCCGAAGAAGGCGAACCCGCCGGGCTGCAGGAACACCTTGAGCGCGCAGATCAGGGTCAGACTCTGTCCGACCTGGATGCCGAGGACTCCGGCGCCGGTGCGCCAGAACCAGTACGCCACGCCCTCGGTCTGCGGCAGGCCGTGGCACATCAACGCCAGCGGCGCACCCCCGAGCAGGATCACCGTGAGCGCGACGCGTTCGACGTAACCGATCCCGAGCGCGACCAGCAGGATGGTCACCACCAGCGACAGGAACCCGGCGAACATGCCGCCGTCGACCACCGAGCGGGCCACCATCGCGACGAACAGCTCGGCCATCGCGCTGCCGGTTGTCTGCGGATCAAGGCTGTCGCCCAGCACGGCGACCGAGACCGCGTTGGCGAAACGGATCGCCTGGTCACCAAGAAACAAGCTGAGGTTGGCGGCGATGAACCCGATGACTATCCGCGGAGCGATCTCCCGAAACGAGGAGCGGGACTGCACACTCTCGTGCCCCATCAGCACGATCCCCGCGATCAGGACGAGCAGGGAGTACGCGGCGACGACGAGCAGGCGGGACTGCTCCCAGATCTCGCCGATGCGCGGCAACTGATCGAGCGTCGGCGTGGACAACAACGTGCTGCCGATCCACCGCAGCAGCATGTTCAGCGCCTCGCCGACCAGCTTGTTCACAAAGGCCGAGATGCCTTCCCCGACGCACGCACTCGGATTGGTGAAACCACACTCACCGCCTGAGACGGTTGGCGCGGTGCTCACCTGCGGGAGCGATGGGGGCGTCGGTGACGCAGTGGTCGGTTGCGGCAGACAGCCAGGAGGCCGGGGCTGGCCCGGCGGTGACGCCGCGCACGATGCAGTTGTGGTTGGGGTAGGGCTGGACGGCGTGGTGCTAGGTGTCGTGGGCTGAGCTGAAGCGGAGAGCTCGAACGCTCCGCCGAGCACGATCAGCAGACTGCCAAGCAGCATCCACCCCGCCCACCGGTGCGTACGGCTGGACCGCGTTTTGCTGATCGAGCACTTGGCCGTGGACGCATCCGGACCTACCGGTACCGGCTGCCGAGCGCCGCGTTGAGTGGGGTGGGTGCTGGTCATGATCAGGCCCCCACGATCCCTTTGAGGATCTCGACCACGAGCGGGGCCAGCGCAGCGCCGCCGTAGCCCCAGCAGGCCGACTTGAACGCGGTCTTTGACTTCTCCATCTCGCCGGGGTCACCCGAGCCGGCGATGCGGCGCACGAACGCGATCGACAGGAACACCGTGGCCAGGCCCGCGAGGATGCCCATGATCCAGTTGCGGATGTTCGTCAGAACTTCGTCCACGGACGCTGCCAGCGCCACCACATGCACGGTGTCCGCAGCCGCGGATGGCACGGTCCACACGAGCACCGTGAGCGCTGCGAGCGTCGTAGGCAGCAACAGCCGCAAGCGCCAAGAGATCGGATCAATGAGGCTGATTCGCCTAGCGGGTTCCTTGCTCGTCAGCTTGGCTGAGGCCGGCTTCGCTCCCGCTGGGTGTGAGCTTGTCGGGCCTGCTGAAGTGGGCTTGGACGTGGCGGGTGCGTGAGTGGTCAGGCGCATGGGGGCACCTCCGAAGGTCGGGCGGAGCGCGGGTGTGTCCCGCAGCCCTTAACTCCGGATTTCGCGTCCGTTTTGGACACACGACCCTGAACTTTCTGCTCGTCTTCATCGGTCCCGGCGGACACAGAGCGTGACGAAATCGGCAGGACTCGAACGGGTCTGACTGGACGAGACAGCGCGATCGCGGTGGCGACCTGGTCGGTGAGAGGATCAGCCGGATCGGACTCGGCTGCGCTGTCTCGCAGGTACGCGGCAAGGCGTAGCTCGGCGCGTTTGCGAGTCTTGTAAGCCGCCCACTCGCCGGTCTTGTGCTGCGCGGCCCACTCCGCGAGAGGCACCTGTTCCAGCCGGGTCGCGCCGATCAAGGCGGCCTCAGTCTGGGTCAGGACTCCCTCCGCGACCGCACGAGCGAGCACCAGATCCGGATGCCCCCACGGCGCCTGCGGCGGCGTGGATCGGAAGCCCGGCGCGACCGGGGTCGGACCCGAGAGGGCTTTGGTGAGCTCGTCGTAGCCGGACCTGTATGCGTCCCACCGCAGTCGCAGCATGATCCGCGGCGAACGCAGGTCAACGGTCGCCAACGCGGTCAGGAACCCCCGCAGCACCTCGGCGTGCACGTCGGCCGGATCGCTGGCGAAACGGTCAGTCAAGGTCGCTGCAACCGAGATGAGCGCGGGCAGTGCGACCCCGACCGCGGCGACGGTCCAGGTCGCTCCTTCAGTACGGGATCGCAGCACCAGGTGTGCCCATACCGCGTCGCGAGTCTCCTGCGGACAGTGACGCGCCAACAGCCGGTCACGGACCTCGTCCAGCGGGACGAGTCGATCAGGCAGACCCGCGAAGAGCCGGCCGTTCAGTGACACCGGATGAGGTCCGGTCACCAACCAGTTGAAGGCATCCCTTGCAATATCCAACGAGTTCACCGCAGCTTCGTCGCGACTGCGGTGAGGTGTTGAATCCTGAGGCATCTCATGGCTCCCAGCTCTTCGATGTGAAAGGCGACGAAGCTAGGAAGCCATGACCGATACCAGCGAAATACCACGGCGCTACTAGAGCGCAACCAGTGTGATACCAGGCGGATACTATTTGATCTTCTGCTCACCTCTTATACGGTCCACCGGTTGGGGCTTAAGCAAAGTCGAACCTTGATCGGCTCGGGTATGCCCTGAGCTGGACATTTGGTAGATCACTAGTAGTGCGCTGGTATGCGCTGGCATATGGCTGCTGGAAGTCGTGTGATCGCTGGAACTGCCCTCCTAAAAGATCTTGAGAATATTTTTTCTGGCTGCACTCGCGGGTGAGGTGTTGCGTTCTCTGGCATCGCTGGACAGACGTATGGGCGTGCGCCTCGGCAGTCCCGGCCGAAGCGGCAACCCCTGAACGCTGCCGGTAACCGTCGGTGGTCAGAAAGAAAAACAGGTGGGCCTGTCCAAAATGTGGCCGAAAAACGGAGTTAAGGGGTGTCAGGACGCCGGGGCACTTCATCCGTCGGAGGCACTAACGATGACACCAGCACACGGCAACAGCTCCTCAGAAGATGACTTCAAGCGCGGTGCTGCCGAGTTTCCGCCTGCCTTGCTACCGCGACTGCAGGCGCGGCGAACACTGCGCTCGCGCACCCGCTACCGCGCGGTGCCCCCTGGGCGTACAGCTCGGCCGAGCACCGTGTGGCTGTGCGCTCGGGACGACCGCAACGAGGGCACGGGCTTGCTCGCCAACTGGCTACTCGGCGCCGTCGTCAAGATCGTCACTACCTACACCAAGCCAGGCCAGCGAGTGCTACTGCTGGCTCCCGCCGCGTACCTGTCTTGTCCTGCGGGGCGGGTCTCACCACTGCGACGTAATCAAGCTCAGGCCGACCCTTATGTCGGCCTGCATGAAGCGAGCTGGACCGTAGTCCGACTAGGCCGCGGCGTTCAGGTCGCGACCGCAGTCGCAGACTCTGAACTCCTCACCGAGGCCGTCGCCGACAAGCCCGCCGGACCGCAAGACGGGCCTGGGCGGGACACCACGAGCGCGTCCGACGAACACGTGGTCGGACAGCCAACGGAACGGCTGCATGAACCTGACTCCATCACGACCGCACACGGTCCGGACCTCTACGACCTGATCATCGCCGCAGCCGGACCTCACACGCTGAGCTGGTTCCGACCCACGGATTGGGCGAACGTACTCACCCCGACCGGCACGCTTGCTGTCATCACCCACGGTGACAGCTCCGACAGTCGGTTCATCGACCCAGCGAGGCAACTGGTGCCCGCTGCGCGTCACGTCGGGCTGCAGTACCTCGATCGCATCGCGCTTCTGCGAGAACCCGTCAGCCCCGGACCGCTCTCGCCGGCTCGCTGCGTCGGGCGCGACCGTTCCCCGATCCTCCCGAGACGATCGACCGTCCCGGTCCGACACAGGAACGCGTACACGGATCTGTTGCTGTTCACGCATCAGCGCGCCTTAGCTCAGGTCGTCGACCGCGTGGAGGCCTCCGATGAATGACGGTCAGAGCCCTCTGTGGCGAACTCCGATCTCGGTCTGGGCAACTGGCCAGCGTGCTCTGCTCATGCAGCTCCGCGACAGCGACTGCGCTCCCGGTACCGAGACTGATTCCGACCTGATCCCGCCGACCGTCGCCCGTTACGCGATCGAGGCGTACACGCGCCCTGGCGACCTTGTTCTTGATCCTGATTGCGGCTCCGGGACCGCCCTGGCCGAGGCGTTGAGGACCGGCCGTCATGCAGTCGGACTGACCACCGACAGCCGATGGTGGGCGCTTGCCCGCGCCAACATCACCGCGGCCAGGGCAGCTGGCGCGTGGCGCGACGGCGGGGTTCTTGATGCACGGCCGAAGGTCCTCGCGAGCGCTCTCGCCGCCGGAATGATTGGGCAAGTCGGACTCGTTCTGACCGCACTGCGAGCCACATCCGACCGGGTCCACGACGCGACCTCCGCCACCACTGGTCTCGCTCGCACCATGCAGTACTGCGAGCCGTTGCTCCGCTCTGGCGGACACCTCGTCGTTGTCGCCCGTCCACGCAGGCACCCGGACGGCTCGCTGCTCGACCTCACCACTCCTCTGATCACTGCCGCGACCGCCGCAGGGTTGGCACCGGTCGAACGATGCATCGCGCTGACCGCAGAACTGTACGGCGCTCGACTGAGCACCCACGCGTCTTTCGCCGAACGCCGCGCCGCGGACCACGCCCGCGCGGCCGGGACACCTACGGCACTCACGGCGCACCTCGAGGTGCTCGTCTTCCAACTCGCCCACGACGCCGAGCTGGCCTCTGCAACCGCCATGCCACCGCCGGTCAAGGACAACGTCCTGCACACCCCGGTCGACCGTGCCGAGCAGTCCGGTAGGAGGCGAGCTGCATGACAACGCGTCTGCATTGCCCTGAGTGCGACTGGCACCCCAAGTTCCTACGTGAGCGAAGCGCACTGCGCGCCGCAGCTGGCCACCACTGCACCAGCACACCGCTAGCTGAGACTTGTCCACCGTGGTGGTCACGGCTGTGGACAGGTCTCGTTGGCCAATCGGCCGCCAGCGAGCCAGTCATCGAGGAAAGCTCGACCAGTCGTGGCGACCGCATCCAGTGGGCCGCCCTTAGGGCACACCATGCCGAGACGACTCGACGAGCCCGCGCCGCAATGGTCGACCTTGTGCGCGCCGGCTACCAGATCGGACCGCCGCCCTACGGCTATCGCGCGCTAAGGATCCGCGTCATCCAGCTGACCGGGCACAGCAAACTGCGCGCGGTCCTCGTTCCCGAATGGCACACCGCTGCGGTCGTCAGGCAGATCTTCGTCTGGCGTGCCGATGACGGTCTGCCGTTCGAGGTCATCGCCGAACGACTCAACAGCGACCTGCGTCAGTACCCGCCCCCGACACCCAACGGCCGGTGGACGGCCAGGGCGGTTGCGCGGATCGTCACCAACATCAAGTACACCGGCCGCCAGGTCTGGGCTCGCACCGCAGCGGGCCGTCCCGTGCCGGTGGAGCAGTGGGTCATGTCAGTGCCGATGGTGCACGAGCCGCTCATCGACGAGCGCACTTTCCGTCAAGCCCAGCCCAAGCAGGTGGAAGCGGGAGGTGGTCATGTCAGTGCCGCGTAACCACCTCTCCGGACGTCTCTGTGCACGTTCCGGCCTCGCGTCGGTGAACGGGCTTGGCGCCGTTGAGCGGGGCGTGTCTCAGCTTGGAGAGCGGTCGGTTCACTGCGCTGTGTCGCGCTTGTCGAACGAGGACCTGGCGATGCGCCGAGTCGTCGCTTACGTTCGCGACGTCTTCGATGACCTTAAGCGCGTGCTGATGGATGACGGCACTGCCTGGTTGAGTGTCGGGGACGTTGTCGCGGGCGCGCGAGGGGGCCGTGGTTCCTCGATGGAGGGCGTCCCATGGCGCATCGCGTTGGCGTTGCAGCGCGACGGTTGGGTTCTGCGCAATGCGATCGTCTGGTCCATCGCCGACGAGATGAGCCGGCGGACCTTAGCGCTTAGCAGCAGCTACGAAACGTTGCTGCTGTTCGCTAAGCAACGCAAGTACAGCTTCGACCTCGATGCGGTTCGTGTCGCATCGCGAGGAGGCCAAGCGCAACCGCGGAATCCGGGTGATGTGTGGTTCAGCTCGGCGGCTTCGTCACCGCGACCGGAGCTGCCGTTCGACGTCGCATCCCGCTGCATCACAGCCGGATGCCCTCTCGATGGCGTGGTCGTCGATCCGTTCCACGAGGCCGCGTCGGTGGAGTTCGCCGCAGTGCAGTGCGGGCGCCGGTTCGTCGGCATCAGCTCCGAGCGATCTGACGAGAGGCACCGGTGGGTGGCATGAACAGCTGGACTGAGCTCGTACACCATCACGCGCCTGGCGTCACGCTCTTCAAGGGCGACGCGTTGCGGGTGCTGCGCACCCTGGGCACGGCCACGGTCGACTGCGTGGTCACGTCTCCGCCGTACTGGGGCATGCGTGACTACGGGGTCGACGGTCAGTACGGAATGGAACTCACCGTCGAGGATTACGCCGCGTCGCTGCGCAGAGTCTTCGCGGAGGTCAAGCGCGTCCTGACGCCGACTGGAACGTGCTGGGTGAACCTGGGCGACTCCTATGGCGGCTCGTGGGGCAACTACGTTGCGTCCGGCTCGTCCTCCCGAACCGCACAAGAGCGGGTACGCGAACGGCGGCATGGCGCTCATCGTCCGCCGCAGTCGCGGATGCCACGCAAGTCCTTGATCGGACTTCCTTGGCGAGTGGCGTTCGCGATGCGCCAGGACGGATGGTTGCTGCGCAGCGCCGTCGTCTGGCACAAGCCGAACGCGGCCCCGGAATCGGTCCGCGACAGGTTCAGTACTTCCTACGAAACCGTGTTCCTGTTCGCCGCGTCCGACCGCCACTACCTCAGCTCGACCCGTGAAGCGGATCTGTGGAGCGTTCCGGTGCGGGCCTACCGCGGCGCGCACAACGCAGTGGGGCCGGTAGACATCGCAGCGAAGGCGATCGAACTCGGTTGCCCCCGTCGAGGCGTCGTACTCGATCCCTTCAGCGGCACCGCGACGACCGGAGTGGCAGCGCGGGCGCTCGGCCACCGCTACATCGGCATCGACCTCAACCCTGCATTCCACGACCTCGCGATCGCCCGCTTCGCAGAGCAGGAAGGGGAGACGCCGTGGCAGCCAAGCCGCTGACCGTCGCCGAAGTCATGGCGCTGCCCGCCGTCGTCGACATCGTGGTCGCGGGCCGCGCTTTCGGACTCGGACGTACGACTGCGTACATGCTCGCGCGCAGAGGTGAGTTCCCTTGCCGCGTTGTACGCGTCGGTTCCGCCTACCGCGTTCCGACCGCGGACTTGCGGCGGGAACTCGGACTTGAGTCGGTGCCGACGCCGTCGGCTCCGAGTGCGCGACCACAGCCGATCGTGGCCAAGCTCCAGGACAAGCGTCGGACTCGTCACTGACAGTCCACACTCGACACGAACGGATTCCTATGCCTCGGGCCAAGTTCACCCATTTCTCGGGCTCGCTCGGGCCCCCCTCGCAGCGCGAGCATCGTAGTCATGCGATCCAGAAGGGCTGACCCGTCGAAGGGCGTCGCGCTCGGCTCCACCTTCAAACGCTGCTCGTGCCGCAACCCGGAAACGGGCAAGCCGTTCGGTCTGTCCTGCCCGAAACTGCGCCGGAGTGAACACGGCTCGTGGGGCTACCGCATCGAGCTGCCCGCGGACGCGAACCGTGAACGGCGACCACGCCGCCGCACGAGTTTCGACTCTGAGACGGCGGCGCAGGAGGAACTCGACCTCGTTCGGCGTCTGCTAGCGATCCCCAGGCAGGGTGACACCAAGGCGCTCACACAGGTCGGCGATCTGATCGCGGAAGCTCTCAGCAACCAGGCGGCTATCCCCGACGAGGACACCGTGCGTCGGCGGGTACGGCCGAAAGGCGGCCTGCGTGACCGCATCCAGGTCGGTCCCTACTTCCAGGACTGGTTGTCGAAGCGGAAGGGCATCTCGAAGAACACCTACCGCAGCTACGAGTCCCACGTCCGGCTGTACCTCGTTCCGTACCTCGGCGAGATCTGGCTCGACGAGTTGGAAGGTGCGGACTTCACGCTCATGTTCGAGCGGATCGAGGAGTTCAACGAACGGATCGAGGAGCTGCGCAACAGCCCGGACCCGGATCAGCGAGCGCTGGTGAGGTACCGCCGCCCGGTCGGCGTCGCGTCGATGCACCGAATCGTCGCCACAGCGCGCAAGGCTCTCAACGACGCGATGCACGGAGAATCGAGGCTGATCACCTTCAACCCGGCCGTCAAGGTCGAGCTCCCGCCCGAGGTGCGCCCCAAGCCCCTCGTGTGGACCGAAGCTCGCGTCGCGCGCTGGCTGGAAACAGGGGAGATCCCCGGCAAGGTGATGGTGTGGACGCCGGAGCAGACGGGCACCTTCCTCGACTTCATCGCGCACCACCGGCTGTACGCGTTCTTCCACCTGCTCGCCCACGCCGGGCTCCGCCGCGGCGAGGGGTTGGGGCAGTACTGGGCCGACCTCGACGAGAACGCGGCATCACTCGCCATTCGGTTCCAGCTGCTCCAGGTCGGCTGGGAAACCGAATTCGGGACCCCGAAGACCGACAGCAGCGTGGCAATCATCACGCTCGACCGCGGAACGGTTCTGGAGCTGTGCGCTCACCGATCCCGGCAGCAACGTGAGCGTGAAGAGGCGGGAGACGCATGGGTTGACCTCGGCCTGATGTTCACCCAACCCGATGGCTCACCGTTGCACCCGGCCGACGTCACCGACCTGTTCAACAAGCTTGTCGAGGAAGCTGGCCTGCCACCGATCCGACTGCACGACCTTCGGCACGGCGCCGCGACCTTCGCGCTGGCGTCAGGGGCGGACATGAAGGTCGTGTCCAGCATGCTCCGGCACTCCTCGATCACCATCACCGCGGACACCTACACCGGCGTGCTGCCCCAGGTCGCCCGCGCGACCGCTGAGGGAATCGCCCGCCTCGTGCCGCGCAAGGTCGCCTCGGTACGCGTCATGCCGGAACGTCCGGCGATCGAAGATCATTCGCGTCTCGGGCTCATCTCGGGCTCGCAAAGCAAGATCCACAACACCGAAGAGGAGCGCAACAATGGGTACGAACAATGCAAAGAAGCAGGTAGAGACGAATCTCTACCTGCTTCTCCGAAGTACGCCGCCAGGGACTCGAACCCCGGACCCGCTGATTAAGAGTCAGCTGCTCTAACCAACTGAGCTAGCGGCGCTTGTTTGTGTGCCGGTCACTTGCCGTTCCGACGTGAAGAACGTTAGCACAGCGGATCGGCACACTCCCAATCGGCTGGTCAACGGCCGTTTGAGCGACACCGCCCACGTAACGATCCGGCCACTCGCGCAACTTCGGGGTACCCCGTGTCGTCACCTTGTCGGGGGACGCCAAAACGACTTCGTGCAGGCAGTCTCGGGAGCGGGCGACAAGTAGATCGGAAGTACGTCGATGGGGATGTGGGGCAGGCGCGGTCGTGGGGTGGTCGCGGCGGGGCTCGCTGTGATTCTGATCGCAGGCTGTTCGGGTGGCGGTGGGGACTCGAAGGGGGCCGCGGGCACGTCGTCGAGCGCTCCGCCGCCGCCGAAGCCCGTCACGTTGACGCTGGCGCTGAACAACGGCGCGGTCGACGTGTCGCCCGGGCTGCCGGTCATCGCCACGGCGGCGGACGGGAAGCTGACCGAGGTCAAGCTGACCAACCCCGACGGCAAGGTCGTCGAGGGCAAGATGAACGCCGAGTCGACGCAGTGGACCAACACCGAGCCGCTCGGGTACGCGAAGACGTACAAGCTCACCGCGACGGCGACCGGTGAGGACGGCAAGCCGCAGACCAAGGAGTCGTCCTTCACCACGGTGAAGCCGCGGACGTTGACGTACGTGTCGACGAACCCCATGGACGGCACCACGATCGGCGTGGGCCAGCCGCTCGCCTTCTACTTCGACGAGCCGGTGGCCGACAAGGCCGCGGCCGAGAAGATGCTGGAGATCACCACCGAGCCCAAGGTCGAGGGCGCCTTCTACTGGTTCAACAAGAAGGAGGTGCACTGGCGGCCGGAGAAGTTCTGGAAGCCGGGCACCAAGATCACGATGAACATCAAGGTCTACGGCAAGCACATCGGTGACGGCATCTACGGCCAGGAAGACCGCACCATCACCACGACGGTCGGCGACGAGGTCATCTACGAGGCCGACGGTCAGACGCACCAGGTCAACGTCAAGGTCAACGGCCAGGTCGTGCGGACCATGCCCACCTCGATGGGCAACGCGGCCAACACCACCCCCACCGGCACGTACGTGCTGATGGAGAAGCACGACCGCATGATCATGGACTCGACCACGTACGGCCTGGCGCTGGAGAACGGCGGCTACAAGGTGCCGGTCAGCTGGGCGTTCCGGATGTCGAACAGCGGCATCTTCTTCCACCAGGCCGAGTGGTCGATCGGTGACCAGGGCCGCCGCAACGTGAGCCACGGCTGCCTCAACCTCTCGCCGGAGAACGCCAAGTGGGTGTACGACACCAGCAAGCAGGGTGACGTCGTGATCGTCACCAACTCCGGCGGGCCCGCGCTGGAGCCGTGGGACGGCTTCGGCGACTGGCAGGTGCCGTGGACCCAGTGGGTGCAGGGCAACCGGTAGACCGGCCCGCAAGCAGCTCGATGAAGGGCTCCTTCCTCCACCTCACGTGGATGAAGGAGCCCTTCATCGTTCGGCGGCGCCGGGGCCCTGGCGAGCTGAAAACGTTTGTGAAAGGCTGAACGCCGCCACCGCCGCCCGACCTACCTGGGAGGCATCGTGGCTCCGCTGCGAAGACTGATCGTGGTCATCAGCGCCCTGGCGCTCACGGCGGTGGCGGCACCACCCGCACACGCGGACGACGTGCTGCTCTCGTTCGCCCGACCGGCAACGGCGTCGAGCGAGAGCAACGCGAGGCACGTCGCGTCGAAAGCAACCGACCTCGACCGCCGGACGACGTGGCGCAGCGAGGGCGGAGACCGGCAGTGGATCTCCATCGACCTCGGCTCGATGTCCACGATCAACCGGGTCGTGCTGCGCTGGGGTTTCCTCTGCGCGAAGAGCTACACCGTCCAGACCTCGCCGGAAGGCGTGTACTGGCGCGACGTCTACCGCACCGACAAGGGGCGCGGCGGCGACGACAACACCGAGCTCACCGGTTTCGGCCGCTGGGTCAGGGTTTCGCTGACCAGGCCGTGCTTCCGCGACTACGAGCTGCGGGAGTTCGAGGTCCACGGCACGCCGGGCGTCGTCGACACGACACCGCCCACGGCGCCCGGCGCCCTTTCGGTGAAAGCCTTCACCGCCACCTCGGTGAACCTGCAGTGGGGCCCGGCGAGCGACAACGTGGCCGTCGCCGGTTACGAGATCTACCAGTCCGGCCAGTTCGTGAAGTCGGTTGCCGGTGACGCGCTCTCCAGCAACGTCACGCGCCTCAGCCCGGGCACCACGTACTCCTTCTACGTCAACGCGAAGGACGCCGCGGGCAACCTCTCCCAGGCCGGCAACACCGTCACGGTCACCACGCCGGCCGCCGTCGTGGACGTCGAACCGCCTTCGGTGCCCTCCAACGCCGTTGTCACCAAGGTCAGCGCGAACAGCGTCTCGCTCGCGTGGGACGCGTCGAGCGACAACGTCGGCGTCGTGAGCTATGCGGTGTTCTCGAACAACGCCCAGGTCGGCACCACCACCGGCTCGCAGACGACCATCGCGGGCCTCAAAGCGCAGACGCCGTACCAGTTCCAGGTCAGGGCGATCGACGCCGCGGGCAACGTCTCGCCGTTCACCACCCCGCTCGCCGCCACCACCCGCCCAGGCCGTGACGCCGTCGGTGAGGTCACCAAGGTCACCGACGACAAGGACGTGCCGTGGGGGCTCGAATTCCTCAGGGACGGCACGGCCTTCTACGCCCAGCGCGACACCGGCGACATCATCCGCATCGCGCCCGACGGCACCAAAACCGTGGCGGGCCACGTCCCGAACGTCGTCAGCACCGACGGCGAGGGCGGCCTCCTGGGCCTCGAGTACCGCGACGGCTGGCTCTACGCCTACCACACCAGCCCGGTCGACAACCGGCTCGTCCGGTTCCGGCTGGTCGACGGCAAGATCGACGTGAGCACCCACCAGGTGCTGCTCACCGGTGCCCCGCGCAACAAGTTCCACAACGGCGGCCGGCTGCGGTTCGGCCCGGACGGCAAGCTCTACGTCGCCACCGGCGACGGCCAGGTCGGCTCGAACGCCCAGGACCTGAACTCGTTGGGCGGCAAGGTGTTGCGGGTCGACCCGGACGGCAGCGTGCCGCGCGACAACCCGTTCCCCGGCAAGTACGTCTACAGCTACGGCCACCGCAACGTGCAGGGGCTGGCGTTCGACTCGCGCGGGCGGCTGTGGGAGGCCGAGCTCGGCAACTCGGTGATGGACGAGATCAACCTGATCAGGCCCGGCGGCAACTACGGCTGGCCCGCCTGCGAGGGCACGTCCGGCGAGTGCGGCGACCCGACTTTCCTGAAGCCGCAGCACACCTGGCCGGTGTCGCAGGCCTCGCCCAGTGGACTGACCGTTGTGGACGACGTGCTGTACCTGGCGGCGTTGCGCGGCCAGCGGCTCTACCGGATCCCGATCGGTGGCGAGCCGCAGACGTTCTTCGAGGGCGCCTACGGCCGCTTGAGGACGGTCGAGAAGACGCCGGACGGTGACCTCTGGCTCACGACGTCCAACGGTGACAAGGACTCCATCCCCAACAACAGCAACACCCAGATCTACAAGGTGGAGCTGAGGTAGCTCAGGAAACCGTCACCTGGCCGTTCGCGACGGTCAGGTGACGGTTCACCCGGACCGCCTCCAGCATCCGCCGGTCGTGCGTCACCAGCAGCAACGTGCCGGGGTAGTTCTCCAGCGCCTGCTCCAGCTGCTCGATCGCGGCCAGGTCCAGGTGGTTGGTCGGCTCGTCCAGCACCAGCAGGTTCACCCCGCGCCCCTGCAGCAACGCCAGTGCGGCGCGTGTCCGTTCGCCGGGGGACAGCGATGCCGCCGGGCGCAGGACGTGGGCCGCCTTCAGCCCGAACTTCGCCAGCAACGTCCGCACGTCCGCGGGCGTCATGTCCGGCACGGCCTCCTGGAAGGCGTCCACCAGCGGCAGCTCGCCCAGGAACAGTCCGCGCGCCTGGTCCACCTCGCCGACCACGACACCGGAGCCCAGCGTCGCGTAGCCCGACGTCAGCTCTGCCCTTCCGAGCAGTGCGGCGAGCAGCGTCGACTTGCCGGCACCGTTCGCACCGGTGATCGCGACCCGGTCCGCCCAGTCGATCTGCAGGTCCACCGGGCCGAGCCGGAACGAGCCGCGTTCGACGACCGCCGCCCGCAACGAGGCCACGACGGCACCGGAACGCGGGGCCGCGGCGATCTCCATCCGCAGCTCCCACTCCTTGCGCGGCTCCTCGACGACCTCCAGCCGTTCGATCATGCGGTCGGTCTGGCGGGCCTTCGAGGCCTGCTTCTCGGTGGCGTCGGCACGGAACTTGCGGGCGTTCTTGTCGTTGTCGCCCGCCTTGCGCCGGGCGTTCTTCACGCCCTTCTCCATCCACGCGCGCTGCATCCGCGCACGGGCCTCCAGCGACGCCTTGGTGTCGGCGTACTCGTCGTAGTCGTCGCGTGCGTGCTGACGGGCCCGTGCGCGTTCTTCGAGGTACGACTCGTAGCCGCCGCCGTAGAGGTGCACGGCGTTCTGGTGCAGGTCGAGCTCCAGCACGCTGGTGACCGTGCGGGCCAGGAACTCGCGGTCGTGCGACACCAGCACCGTGCCCGCGCGCAGCCCTGTGACGAACTTCTCCAGCCGCTCCAGGCCGTCGAGGTCGAGGTCGTTGGTCGGCTCGTCCAGCAGGAAGATGTCGTAGCGGCTGAGCAGCAACGACGCCATGCCCACCCGCGCGGCCTGACCGCCCGAGAGCGACGTCATCAACGCGTCCAGGCCCACGGTCAGGCCGAGCTCGCCGACGACCTCCAGGGAGCGTTCCTCCAGGTCGGCACCGCCCAGCGCGAGCCACTGGTCCAACGCGTCGGAGTAGCCCTCGTCGTTGCCCGCGGTCAGCGCCTCGGTGGCGGCGTCCAGAGCGCTTTGAGCCGCGGCGACACCGGTCCGCCTGGCCAGGAAGCCGCGGACGGTCTCGCCCGCGCGCCGTTCCGGTTCCTGGGGGAGGTGGCCGACGTTCGCCGAGGGCGGGTTCAGCGACACGCGGCCCTCTTCTGCGGGGATCAGTCCGGCGAGCGTCCGCAGCAACGTCGACTTGCCCGCGCCGTTCACGCCGACGAGCCCGATGACGTCGCCGGGCGCCACCACCAGGTCCAGTCCGGAGAACAGGACGCGGTCACCGTGACCGGCGGCGAGGTCCTTGGCGACGAGCGTGGTCATGAACACTCCGGCACACAGGGATGGGGGTCCGGGGGCTTGCCCCCGGCGTGGGGTCTGGGGGCTCGGCCCCCAGAAAACACAACGAAGCCGGATTATGTTCGCGCTTTCCGCGAACATAATCCGGCTGTCAGGGTGAGTGACGGGACTTGAACCCGCGACACCTGGGATCACAACCCAGTGCTCTGCCAGCTGAGCTACACCCACCATCACCGGTCCGTGACCGGCGAGGAAAGCATAGCAACGTCATCCACCGATAAAGAAATCAGGGGGTCATTCGGCCTTCTTGAGCAGCTCAGCGGCCACGGCCTGGGCCTGTTCGGTCGTCGGGCCGGGCTGCGGCACGAACGCCGTGCGCCGGTAGTACGCGAGCTCCCGGATCGACTCGACGATGTCGGCGAGCGCCCGGTGTGCGAGGCCCTTGCCCGGCTGCGCGTAGTAGATGCGCGGGTACCAGCGCCGGCACAGCTCCTTGATCGACGACACGTCGACCATGCGGTAGTGCAGGTGGGCGTCGAGCGCAGGCATGTCGCGGGCGATGAACCCGCGGTCGGTGGCGATGGAGTTGCCCGCCAGCGGCGCGGTCCTGGGATCGGGGACCCACTCCTTGATGTAGGCCAGCACGGCCGCCTCGGCCTCTTCCAGCGACACCGAGGACGCGCGCACCTCCTCGGTCAGGCCCGACTTGGCGTGCATCTCCATGACGACTTCCGGCATCGAGGCGAGCACGTCGTCGGAGGCGTGGATCACTATGTCCACGCCGTCGCCGAGCACGTTCAGCTCGGCGTCCGTGACCAGTGCCGCGATCTCGATCAGAGCGTCCTTGCCCAGGTCGAGTCCGGTCATCTCGCAGTCGATCCACACCAGACGATCCATCACGCCCGGAACATTACTGCGCGGAGCGTCAACTTCGAGTGGCGGCGTGCAGCAACCTGGTTACGCTCCCCGTGCATGACGGCTCAAGCTGAGATCGCTGCCGGGTACGCGTCCGAGAGCGCGGCCATCGAGCTCGGCGCTGTGCTGGTCGACGGAACCGTGGAGTCGACGGCACACGTCCGCATCCCGTTGTCCATGGTCAACCGCCACGGGCTCGTCGCGGGGGCGACGGGCACCGGGAAGACGAAGACGTTGCAGCTGCTCGCCGAACAGCTGTCGAGCAACGGCGTGCCGGTGCTGATGGCCGACGTGAAGGGCGACCTGTCCGGTCTGTCGCGTGAAGGCGAGCGCGGCGACCGCACGGACACCCGCGCCAAGGAGACCGGGGACGACTGGCAGCCGCAGGCGTACCCGACGCAGTTCCTGTCGATCGGCACGGGCGGTCTCGGCGTTCCGCTGCGGGCCACGATCACGAGCTTCGGGCCGATCCTGCTGTCGAAGGTGCTGGGCCTGAACGACACCCAGGAGTCGACGCTCGGCCTGATCTTCCACTGGGCGGACTCGAAGGGGTTGCCGCTGCTCGACACCAAGGACCTGCGCAGCGTCATCCAGCACCTCACCGGCGACGAGGGCAAGGAGGACCTGAAGGGCATCGGCGGGGTGTCGAGCTCCACGGCGGGGGTCATCCTGCGGGCGCTGGTCAACCTGGAGGCGCAGGGCGGCGACCGGTTCTTCGGCGAACCCGAGCTGGACCCGGCCGACCTGATGCGCGAACGCGACGGCAAGGGCGTCATCAGCCTGCTCGAACTGGCCGAGCTGCAGGGCAACCCGCAGCTGTTCTCCACGTTCCTGATGTGGTTGCTGGCGGAGCTGTTCCAGACGCTGCCGGAAGAGGGGGACGTCGAGAAGCCCAAGCTCGTCTTCTTCTTCGACGAGGCGCACCTGCTGTTCGCGAACGCGTCGAAGGCGTTCCTCGACCAGATCACCCAGACCGTGAAGCTCATCCGGTCCAAGGGAATCGGCGTGTTCTTCTGCACGCAGCTGCCGACCGACATCCCGAACGACGTGCTGTCGCAGCTCGGCGCGCGCGTTCAGCACGCACTGCGCGCGTTCACGCCCGACGACCAGAAGGCGTTGTCCCGCACGGTGAAGACGTATCCGAACACGCCGCACTACGACCTGGAGAAGGCGCTCACGTCGCTCGGCATCGGCGAAGCGATCATCACCGTGCTGAGCGAGAAGGGCGCGCCGACGCCGGTCGCGTGGACCCGGCTGCGGGCGCCGCGGTCGTTGATGGACACCATCGGCAACGATGCGATCAAGCAGGCTGCACAGGCGTCAGACCTCCACGGCAAGTACGCGGAGACCGTCGACCGCGAGTCGGCCTACGAGCAGCTGATGCAGAAAGTCGCGCCGCCCCAACAGGAACAACAAGCCCCGGAACCGCCAAGGCACGAGAAGGAGGAACCGGGGCTCGTCGAGAAGGTGCTCGGCAACAGCGCCGTGAAGTCGTTCCTGCGGTCAGCCGGCAGCGCCCTGGCGCGCGAGATCACGCGGGGCATCTTCGGCACCTCGCGCAAGCGGCGCTGACCGCAACGACGCCGACAGCACCGCCGCGCCGAGGCAGAGCGCGCCCGCGACGTACCAGGCCAGGTCGTAGCTGCCCAGGTGGTCGCGGGTGAGCCCGGCCGCGGACGCCGCGATCGCCGCGCCGAACTGGTGCGACGCGAACACCCAGCCGAACACGACCGGGCCGGACAGGCCGAAGTACTGGCGGCACAACGCCACCGTCGGCGGCACGGTCGCGACCCAGTCCAGGCCGTAGAAGATGATGAACACCAGCATCGACGGGTGCGCCGACTCGCCGAACAGCTGCGGCAGCAGCATCAGCGACAGCCCGCGCAACGCGTAGTACGACGCGAGCAGCACCGCTGAGTTGACCTTGTCGGTCAGCCAGCCGGACACGACCGTGCCCACGATGTCGAACACGCCGACCAGCGCCAGCAACCCGGCCGCGGTCGTCGTCGGCATGCCGTGGTCGTGCGCGGCGGGGATGAAGTGCGTGCCCACCAGCCCGTTCGTCGAGGCACCGCAGATCGCGAAACCACCGGCCAGCAACCAGAACGGCTTGGTGCGCGCCGCCGAACCCAATGCCGTCAGAGCGCGCCGGGCCGCACCACCGGACGGCGGCGGGGGAGTGTCCTCCGTCGCCCCGAGGGGCAGGAGTCCGACGTCGCGCGGGTACTCGCGCAGGAAAAACGCCGCGAGCGGCACGACGGCCAGCGCGGCGATGCAGATGACCAGCGACGCGGGCCGCCAGCCGTAGGCCGCCGACAGCCACGCCACCAGCGGCAGGAACACCAGCTGCCCGGCCGCGCCACCGGCCGTCAGCACGCCCGTGACCAGGCCGCGGTGCCGCACGAACCACCGTCCGGTGATCGTCGCGACGAACGCCAGCGCCATCGAACCCGTGCCGAGCCCGACGACGACACCCCAGAGCAGCACCAGCTGCCACGACGCGGTCATGAACACCGTCAGCCCGCTGCCGATCGCGACCATCGTCAGCGCGTAGGTCACCACGACCCGCACGCCGAACCGGTCCATCAGCGCGGCCGCGAACGGCGCGGTCAACCCGTACAGCAACAGGTTGATCGAGATGGCGAGCGAGACCGTGCCGGTCGACCAGCCGAACTCCGCCCGCAACGGCTCGATCAACGCGCCGGGCGCCGCGCGGAACGACGCGGCACCGACCAACGCGATGAAGGACACCCCAGCGACCACCCAGGCCCAATGCAGTCTCACGGCGACAAGGCTCCGTGATGGTGGATCCGACAACCAGTGGCCGAGAAGCCAACATGTGAAAGAATCGGGCCATGGCCCACCGGATCGCCGTGCTCGCGCTGGAGGAGTCGGTCGCCTTCGACCTCGGCACCGCCACGCACATGTTCAACCATCTGAACGACCGCTACGAGGTGCTGGTCTGCTCGCCGGACCGCCGCCCGATCGCCACGACCGGCGGTTACTCGATCACGCCGGACCACGGCCTCGACGTGATCCGAGACGCCGACACCGTGCTCGTCCCGGGCACTCGTTACGTGCCCGCGCGCACGGCGGGGACGCTGGAACCCGCGGTGCACGACGCGCTCACCACCACTCGTGCCGAACGGATCATGTCGATCTGCACCGGCGCGTTCGTGCTCGCGGCGGCGGGAATCCTTGACGGCCGTCCCGCCACGACGCACTGGGGCACGACCGACCAGTTCCGTGCGCTCTACCCGAAGGTCAGGCTCAACCCGGACGTGCTGTGGGTCGACGACGGCGACGTGCTCACCTCGGCGGGCGTCGCGGCGGGCATCGACCTGTGCCTGCACGTGATCAGGTCCGACCACGGCAGCGAAGTCGCGAACCGGGTCGCGCGCCACTGCGTCGTCCCGGCGTGGCGGCAGGGCGGCCAGTCGCAGTTCATCGACCGGCCGGTGCCGCACGACCCCGGCTCCTCCACCGCACCCGCCCGCGCGTGGGCTCTCGACCGGCTCGACGAGCCGCTGGAGCTCGCCGCGCTGGCCGGGCAGGCCAGCATGAGCGTGCGCACGTTCACCCGGCGGTTCCGCGCGGAGACCGGCATGTCTCCCGGCCGGTGGCTGACCCAGCAGCGCGTCGAACGGGCCAGGCACCTGCTGGAGTCCACCGACCTGCCGATCGACCAGGTGGCGCGGCACGCCGGGTTCGGGACGGGGGCGGCGCTGCGGCAGCAGCTGGCGGCGTCGATCGGGGTGTCGCCGTCCGCCTACCGTCAGACGTTCCGCTCGGCTTGACCCTCCACAGTGGACGATCCGACCAGGAACGGCCGCAGCAGGCCGGGGACCGCCGCGTCGGCCAGCGCGAGCCCGTCGGTCTCACCGACGTCCGTCACGTGGTACACGCCGGCACCCGCCGCGGTGGTCGCGCCGATCGTCATCAACCCGCTGCGGCGCTGGAAGAACGACCGCCGGATGCGCCAGCCGATGATCCCGGTGCGCTGCAACGCCACGGTGCTGCGCACGAGGGAGTTGTTGCGCGTCACCAGATAGTGCTCGTCGAGCGCGTTGCCGAGCGAGCGGTAGTTGTCCCAGCCGACCAGCGCGGCGAACGGGATGATCACCGCCGGGATCGGCCACGCCCACGACGGCGCCCAGAGCGCGAGGCCCGCCGTGATCACCGCCCACGGCAGGACGTGCCGGACCACGCTGCGGCGCAACGCGGCGAACGGGTGCCTGCGCAGCTTGCGCGTGGTCGGGTCGTCCTCGACCTTCAGGACGTCGCGCGCGACCTGGTGCGCCACGGCCAGCGGCGCGGGCGGCAGCAGCAGGTTGCTCTCGCCCTTCGTGCCCAGACCTGTCGTCACCGCAACGGTCTTCGCGCCGCGGCCGGCGCGCACGAGCAGCGGTTCCTGGATGTCGACACCGCGCAGGCGCTGCTCCTCGACCGTCACCGAGCGGGTGGTGAGCAGGCCGCGCTGCACGTGCAGCGTGCCGTTGGGCTCGCGGGTCAGCCGGTAGTTCCAGAACTGCAGCACGTAGAGCGGCACCGACAGCACCAGGCTGAGCACGGCCAGCGCGATCACGGCGCCACCGATGAACGTGACGCTCGGGTGGGAGAACAGCCACTCCCACAGGTCCTGGACCGGGTGCAGGCCGAGGTCGTCGGCGTAGTTGGACAGCACGCCGAACACGGCGCCGATCGCGACCAAACCGGAGAGAGACAGCGGCGCGAACCTCAGCCACTTCAGGTCCAGCTGGGAGATCACCTGGGACGGCTGCTCCACCGCCGCACGCGGTTCGCCCGTCGCCTGGGATGCGACCACCTTCCGCAGCAACAACTGCCGCAGCCGGGCCGCTTCCTCGGACGTGACGGCGTCGAGCGTGAGGCCGTCCGTGCCCTCCGTGTGCTGCTGCCCGGTGCCGATCCGCACCGCGGACAGCCCGAAGATGCGGTGGCCCGGCTTGGAGGTCAGGTCGACCGTCCTGATGCGATCGCGCGGCACGGCGAGCTGCTTGCGGGTCAACAGACCCGTGTGCAGCTCGACCTTCTCGTCGGTGATGCGGTACTTCGTGGTGCGCCAGGCGAAGTAGCTCACCGCGAGGATCAGTGCGACGGTCACGCCGCTGGCGCCGAGCCGCCACGGTTCGCCGTTGCCGGTGAAGAGCAGCACCGCGATCGGCACCAGCAGGGCGATGCCCTCGTTGAGCGGGCGCACGAGCAGCATGCGCACGTTCAGCCGGTGCCACTCCGGGACCGGTTCGGTGAGCTCCGGTGCGGCGGGCAGGCCCGCGGGTACTCCTGGGGGAGTGCTCACGTGGCATCACCCGGCGTGGCCTGGGTGGTGTCGGTCAGTTCGACCACGAGCTGCTGCGCCACCTCGTGGTCCAGGCCCTCGATCTCGACCGGACCCGCGGCCGACGCGGTCGTCACCGTGACCGTCGCGAGGCCGAGCAACTGCTGGAACGGCCCGCGTTTGGTGTCGATGGTCTGAATGCGCGACACGGGCGCCACCCGCCACTCCTGGTTCAGCCAGCCGGAGAGGGTGTACACGGCGTCCGGCGTGGTCTCCCAGCGGTGGACGCGGTAGCGCCAGCTCGGCTCGACCGCGGTGTGCACGACCCCGACGACCAGCGTCGCGATCAGGAGCGCCAGTTCCCACGTGGGCGGGGAACTCACCAGCAGGAACACCACGAGCTGTGGCACGAAGAGCACCAGCCAGAACGCGGCCGCCTGCATCGTCCACAGCAGGACCGACCTGGAACTCACCTGGTGACGAGGCGTGCGCAGTTGCAGAGTCACCCCACAAGGGTGCCTCACGCACCACCGGCGATGTGGCCAGGTGTGCCAATTGATGCGGAGGTGGCGAGGTGGTCTTGCTTGCGAGGGAGGCAAGACCACCTCAACCGGGCGAAACGATCAGGGCGTGGTGCAGTACGGCGGCAGGAAGCTGCGGTCAGGCGTGTCCGCTGCGGCTGCACCGGCCGCCGCTGCCAGCGCCCCCAAACTGAGGATCACTGCTGCGACGATTCGAGCGATAGTGTTCAACTTCATTGAGGGGCTCCGTTCGATTGGTGGCGGCCGTGGATGAGGGCAGGAAGTCGTTGACGAGGTTCGGGGCGCGGTTGCGGGCGGTCCGGTTGCAACGCGGCTTGTCGCAAAAGGACCTCGCGTGCCCCGGCGTCTCCATGAGCTACGTGTCCCGGCTGGAGTCCGGCGAACGGGTGCCGTCGCCCGCCGTGGTGCGCAGGCTGGCCGAGGTGCTCGGCGTCGACCCGTCCGAGCTGATGGTCGACGAGGACCGCACCGCGATGCAGGACGAGGCGCTGGCGTGGTGCGAGGCGCTGCTCGCCTACCACGACGGCGACCTGGTGATGGCCGTCGACCTGCTGGAAACGCTGGGAAAGCGGTCCGACGAGGAGATGTTCGGCTGGTGCGTGCGGTGGACCCGGCTGGTGATGCTCTCGCGGCAACGAGACCACGAGGGCCTGCTGCTGGCGGCGGCGAAGCTGCGCAAGTCGTGGTCTCCCGGTCCGGCGGTGGACGCGTTGGTGGAGATCCTGCGCGCATCCTCGTTGCGGCGCCTCGGCCGGACGGCCGAATCCGTGCGGGCCGCGAGCGAGGCCGTTGAGCTGGCCACCGGTGACGGTGAACGGGTGCGTCGGGTCAACACGCGCGCGCTCATCTCGTTGTGCGCGGAGCTGACTTCGGCCGGACGGCTGGCCGACGCCGAACAGGTGGTGGACCAGCTTTCCGCGCGGCTGCCCGAACTCGGCCGCGACCGGCTCGCGATCTCCACGTGGTGGGCGCGCGCCAAGGTCGCCGACCGGCTGGGCGACCGGACCGAGGCCGCGCACTGCATCCGACAGGCCGTCGGCATGCTCGACGACTTCGACGGTGATCCCGAGTACCGCTGCCGTGTTCGCCTTGCGGGAGCGTCGATCGCGCTGCGCACGCCCGGCGCGAACCTCGACGAGGTGGTGGCGTTGCTGGACAAGGTGGAGACGACCGTCGCCGCGATGCGCCGGCAGGACGGTCTGCTCGCGCACGCACGGGCGTTGCGCGCGGAGCTGGCGTTGCGCGACGGCGAGGTCGACCGGGCGCGTGAGCTCGCGGAGCAGGCCATCGCGACCGGACAGCTCGACGCCGAGCAGCAGCTGCGGTGCCACCTCCTGCTCGTGCGGGCGGCGGACGAGGTCGACCCGGAGGGCAGCGCCGGCGCGCGCACGGCACTGGCCGCGCTGCTGGAGCACATCAACCCCGAAGGCGTCGACCCGCTCCTGTGGCGCGACGTGGCGCGGATCGCCCTCCGCAAACACTGACGGGGCGAGCAGGCGACGTTGCCCGGTCATGACCGCCCCTCGCTGGTTAACTGGACATCTTGTTAACGGAGCATGACACAGACCAGTTACCCGTCACATCACCTAATTCCACGCCGCCGACGTGGGTAAATCACCCAAGAACCGCGACCACCCCGTAGGCGGCAAGCGGCCGAACGGGCGATCACACCTCGGTCTGCTCGGACTATTTGTCAATTACTTGACAATGGATGACTGATCAGAGGTCAGGTTCATCCACCACACGACGGCACCGGCCCGGCCGTTGACGGCGAGGGTCGCGTAGATGCGCTGGAGGTGGTTCTGCACGGTCTTGGGGGACAGGCCGAGCGACTCCGCGATCATCGCCGTGCTCGCTCCGGCCGCCAGGAGCCGCAGCACCTCGATGCCGCGTTTGGTGAGCCCGGCCCGCAGCGCGCGGGCGATCCGGGTGTTGGTGTGCTCCGCCGTGCCCGTCTCGTGCAGCTCGCCCGCGTGCGGAACGCGCACCACGGCGTCCTCCCGCTTGGGCTCGAAACGCCTGTGCGCCAACTGTTCCACGAGTCGCGACGACAGGTCGTGCTCGCGCATCCTGAGCAGGTCGCGGCCCTCCTGCAGCTCCCACAGGCGGTACTGCTCCAGCTGGAGCCGCGCGTGCCGCAGCGCCCGCTCGAAGTCGCCGGACCGTTCGTGGGCCTCGCTCAGCTGCTGGTGCGCGTGCACCGCGACCTCCCGGGCCAGGCAGCTCATCGCGAGCTCCGCGGCCTGGGTCAGCTGGCTGATCTGGTCCGCGTACCGCTTGCGCGCACCGGACAGCCTGGCCCGCGCCATCAACGCCTCCGCCCGCGCCACCGGCCGGTTCCTTCCGGCAAGCAACTGGTCAGCGCGCTGCCAGCTGCGGTGCGCGCGGTCAAGTTCACCCAGATCGATGCGCACGTGTGTCAGCAGCACGTTGACCATCGCCATCCGCACCGGGTCGCCGACCTGCTTCCACCGGTCGCGCACCTGTGCGCACAAGGCTTCCGCACGCCGCAGCTTGCGCACGCACGGTTCACCGTCGAGGCTGCAGCGGCTCTCCTCGGTGCGGATCATGCAGTGCTCGTGGTACTGCATGCGCATCACGCGGGCCTGCTCGAAGAGCACCGAGCCGATCAGCTCGTTGTCGCCGGTGAGCTCGGCGAGCCCGAGCGCGCGAGCGAACGAGTTGAAGCTGCGTTCGCGCGAGTCGAGCCGCAGTTCCACGACAGCGCGGGAAAAGCTGCACCGGGCCTGCAGTCCGATGTGGCGGTTCGCCGCCGCGATCTCCTGCACCCGGTCGATCGTGTCGAGCGCGCTCGGCCACAACCCGCGCTTGCCGAGCGCCACCGACTGCGCCAGCACGCCCTCCGCGACGCCCTCGGCGTCGTCCAGCCACGCGAACGCGGCAACCGCTTTCTCCGCGTACTCCAGCGCCTCGCCCGGCCTGCCCTCGTCCAGTGCGATGCGGGCCTCGCGCAGGTTGTGCACGGCGTTGGACCGAGGATCGGCGGTCCGGCCGGGAACCGTCATGGATCAAGCCCCCTGTTCTGGGGCCGAGCTTAGTGCCGCGAGGCGCCCTGCTGAGCACCGCAGGCGCGGCGAAGGCTGGGCAGTTATGTGGATGAAGGGCGCCTTCCTCCACGCCAGGTGGAAGAAGGCGCCCTTCATCCACCTCACCAGCCGGTTCCGGCTACCTGCTCAGTGCTGTTGTTCGCGCAACTGGCGTTTCAGCACTTTCCCGGCCGCGTTGCGGGGCAACTCGTTGACGAAGAAAACATCCCGCGGCACGGAGAACCGGGCGAGGTTCGCCCGCACGTGTTCACGTACGTGTTCGGCCGTCAGGGTTTCGTCGCCGACGACGAACGCCGCGAGCCGCTGCCCGAACTCCTCGTCCTCCACGCCGACCACCGCGACCTCGGTGACGCCGTCGAGGTTCGAGAGCAGGGCCTCGACCTCGCCCGGGTAGACGTTCTCGCCGCCCGACACGATCATCTCGTCGTCGCGCCCGGCGACGAACAGCAGGCCGTTGCGGACGTAGCCGAGATCGCCGGTGGACATGAGTCCGTTCAACGACTCCTTGCTCGTGCCGTTGGTGTAGCCGTCGAAGAGCATCTCGTTGCCGACGAAGATCCGGCCGGTCTCGCCGGGCGCCACCGGGTTGCCCTGGTCGTCCACAATGGCCAGCCGGGTGCCGAGCGGCGGCCGTCCCGCCGTGCCGGGCTCGGCGAGCATCTCCTCAGGCGTCGCGATGCTCGCCCAGCTGACTTCCGTTGAGCCGTAGAGGTTGTAGAGCACCGGGCCGAACTCCCGCAGGGTGCGCGTGGCGACGCGCGGCGGCAGCGCGGAGCCGCTGGAGGCGATGACCCGCAGCTTCGGCCGGTGCGGGGTCTCCAGCATGCGTTGCAGCATCACGGGAACGACGAACATGGCCGTGCACTGCTCCGCGTCCTTCAGCGTCTGCGCCGGGTCGAACCTGCGGCGCAGCACCAGCGTGGCGCCGAGCACGAGCCCGAGCTGGAACGCGGCGAGGCCCCAGGCGTGGAAGAGCGGCGAGGTGATGGCGATGACGTCACCGTGCCGGAGCGGGATCCGCGACAGCAGCGCGGCGGCGGGGGCGAGGCTCGCGGGTTCCGGCCGGCGCGCGCCCTTCGGGGTGCCGGTCGTGCCGGAGGTGAGGAGGGTCAACCGGCCGCGCGGAGGTCTGCGGGGCAACGGGGCCCGCGGTCCGTTGCGGATCAGCGACTCCAGCTCGTCGCTGAAGTAGGTGGGGACGTCGGGCAGCACGTCGGCGAACTCGCGGTCGGCCACGATCCGGTCGAGCTTCTGGTCCTGCGCGACCTGGGCCAGTTGTCCTCTGCTCAGGCCGGTGTTGAGCAGGACGGCGTCGGCACCGATCTTCGTGCACGCGGTCATCGTCTCGATGAAACCGCGGTGGTTGCGGCACAGCAGGCCCACGCGCTCCCGGACGCGGAAGGCGTGCGCGAGGCGGCTGGTGCGCTCGTCCACCTCGGCGTAGGTGAGCACGCCGTCGTCGTCGACGATCGCCGCGCGGTCGGGGTGTCGTCCCGCGCCGGTCTGGTAACCCCACGCGAGCGTGATGTCCCACTGCAGATACCCGCGCGCGGTCGCGGCGAGGCCTCGCGGGCCCAACGGCCGGATCACTCCGGCTTTGACCAGGGTCAGCAGCACGCGGGTCACCATGGCGCCCACTCTGCCATCTACCTACTTGCGAGTAGGTAACGCTGTGACGGCGGTCACAGCTCCGTGTCGGACGCGGCGACGACGGCTTCCCTCAGCGCGGCCCGCAGGCGACCGACCTCCAGCGGTGTCAGCACGGCTGCCTCTCCCGGTGGCACGTTGATCACGATGTGCCCCTGGCTGACGAACACCGTCAAGTCCCGTCGGCGCGAAGCGATGTCGCGGCAGCTCACCTGCCACTCCTCTTTGGCTCCCACGGGTTTCTTCCTCCAGCTCACTCGGCGCGCCGGGCCCGGTGGTTCCGGCGCTCGCGCGGATGAGACGCGTGCGGCCGCCGGTCATGACGAAGGTTCCGCGATTCCCGGTGATGTCTCCGTCAAGCGACCGTGCCGAGCTGCGGATAGCGTCGCACGAGAGATGAGAGTTGGTCACCAGGAGGGGTGAAAATGGCGGAACCGCAACGCATCGTCATCGTCGGCACGGGCCTCGCCGGTGCCTCCGCGGCGGGCGCGCTCCGAGACCGCGGCTACGGCGGCAAGATCACCATGTTCGGCACCGAACACCATCGTCCGTACGAGCTTCCCGCGCTGTCCAAGGACGTTCTGCTCGGCAAGGCCGCCGAACCGCACTGGGTGCACGAGCCGTCCTTCTACGCCGACAACGAGATCGACCTGTTGCTCGGCGTCTCGGTGCTGGAGCTGCGACCCGGTGAGCACGCGGTCGTTGACTCCGATGGAGCAGTGCATTCCTACGATCGGCTCTTGCTCGCGACGGGTTCACGTCCCCGCGTTCTGCCTGGCGCGCAAGGACATGTGCTCCGGACGATCGACGACTCGCTGGCGTTGAAGTCGGCGCTGCGCGAGGGCAGGCACGTCGTGATCATCGGCGCGGGCTGGATCGGCTGCGAGGTCGCCTCCGCCGCCCGCGCGCACGGCTGCCGCGTCACGGTGGTCGACCCGCTGTCCGAACCGCTGGTGCGCGTGCTCGGCACGGAGATGGGCCGGGTGTTCCGCGGCCTGCACGAGGAGCACGGCGTCGAGTTCAGGCTCGGCACCGGCGTGGCGGGCTTCTCGCCCTCCGGCGTGCTCCTGGACGACGGCACCGAGCTGCTGCCGGACGTGACGCTGCTGGCCGTGGGCGCGACCCCGCGCCTGGAGCTCGCCGAGGCCGCCGGTCTGGAGCTGGCCGACGGTGGCGTGGCCGTTGACGCGGCGTTGCGCACGTCCGCACCGGACGTCTTCGCGGCCGGCGACATCGCCGCGCACGACCATCCGCGTCACGGCGGACGGGTCCGGGTCGAGCACTGGGCGAACGCGAAGAACCAGGGCACGCACGTGGCGGGCTCGCTGCTGGGGCTGGACGAGCCGTACCAGAGGTCGCCGTACTTCTTCACCGACCAGTACGACCTGGGCATGGAGTACCGGGGGCTCGCCGATCCCGCCGACGAGGTGGTGGTGCGCGGCGACCTGGCCGCGCGTCAGTTCATCGCGTTCTGGCTGCGCGACGGACGGGTGCGGGCGGCCATGAACGTCAACGTCTGGGACCAGGGCAAGGCGCTGGGCGCGTTGGTGGACGCGCAGGCGACCGTGACACCGGAACAGCTGCGTGAGGCCGACCTGGGTTCTTTGGTCTGAGCAGGTAACCGGAAGCCGTGTGCGCAACTCGCCGTCTGGTTACGTGGATGAAGGGCGCCTTCATCCACCCCAGGTGGAGGAAGGCGCCCATCATCCACGTAACTGCCCGGCAGGCCAGGGCGC
>NZ_JBEXJN010000017.1:0-122021 GCF_040609115.1 Lentzea sp. NPDC004782 | reverse complement strand
TTGGTTCGGGTTTTCCGGGGCTCTTACCCCCACCCCGGGGGCCGCCGCCCCCCCAACACCCACGTAACTGCCCGGCAGGCCAGGGCGCTCAGAGGCAGGAACCGTGCACCGGGCCCTCGCCGGTGGCGAGGTCGCTCAGCGCACGGCGGATGACCGCCATCTCCTGATCGGTGAAGCGGGCGCGGAAGCCGCGTTCGACCTCGGCGAGCGCGTCACGCGCCTGCTTCTGCAGCTCACGGCCCTCATCGGTGATCACCGGCGTGCGCACCCTGCGGTCGTTCGGGTCGGGCACCCGCATGATCAGGCCCGCTCGTTCCAGCTTGTCGAGCTCGCTCATCAGCGTGGTCTTGTCCAGGCCGAGCATCGCGCCGAGCTTGAGCTGGGTGCGCGCGGCCTCCTCGTCGCTGACGAGCGCCTGCAGGACGAGCTGTCCGCGCAACGAGATGCCGAACTTCGTGATCTCGTCGGCGAACGCGGCCCCGACGCGCTGGGCCGCGCGGTGCAGCAGCCAGTTGAAGTCCCACTTCTCCGCGCACGCGGCGATGGGTTGCTGCACCTCCATGTCGTTCATCCTACCTCCCGGCGGAGATGTTCTTGGCTAAGAACATCTTGACTCGGAACTTCTCCACTCGTATGTTCTGAATATGACCAATCTGCTGCACATCGACTCGAGCATCCGGTACGAGGGATCGGTGACCCGCGAGGTCTCCGGCGCGTTCGCCGACGTCTGGCGGTCCTCGAACCCCGAGGGCGGTTACACCTACCGCGACCTGAACGCGGCGCCGGTCCCGCACGTGGACGGCACCGAGCACGACATCAGGGCCGACCTCGTCGCCGAGGTCAGGGCCGCGGACGTGATCCTCATCGGCGCGCCGATGTACAACTTCTCGATCCCGTCGACGCTGAAGGCCTGGATCGACCAGGTCGCCACGCGCGAGTTCTTCGCGCGCGAGGACGGCACGTTCGAGCTCGGCGGCAAGCGCGTCGTCGTGGTGACGGCGCGGGGCGGCTCGTACAAGCCCGGCACGCCGCGCGAGGGCTTCGACTTCCAGGAGCCGTACCTGCGGGCCGTGCTGTCGATGATCGGCCTCGACCAGCACCTGGAGTTCGTGCACGCCGAGCTGACCATGGCCGAGGTCAACCCGCAGCTGCACCAGTTCCGCGAGCTCGCGGTCGAGTCGCTGGCCGACGCGCACCGCGTGGTCAAGGAGCTCGCCTCCGCCTAGTGTCGGTCGTGTGATCGACAAGGTGGCGTGGGTGCACGTCGTGGACGGCCGGGTGCTCGTCGCCCGCTCGCACGGCAAGGACACCTTCTACGTGCCCGGTGGCAAGCGCGAACCGGGGGAGTCCGACGTCGAGACGCTCGTGCGCGAGATCCGCGAGGAGCTGTCCGTCGACGTGTCGGGGCCCGAGCTCATGGGTGTGTTCGAGGCGCAGGCGCACGGTCGTGCCGAGGGGGAGACCGTGCGAATGACCTGCTACACGGCCTCGTACGCCGGGGAGCTGAAGCCGGCGAGCGAGATCGCCGAGCTGGCGTGGTTCACCGCCGCCGACGCGGACCGGGTCTCACCGGTCACGCGAGTCATCTTCCGTCATCTGGAGTCGGCGGGTCGGTTGTCCTAAGCTGGTAAGCGCTTTCCCAATCCTGTCCACCTACCGCCGCCACGCTGTAGGGAGTGACACGCATGGGGTTTCGCAACAGGCCGGTGCTGCTGGCGGCGGTGTGTGCGACCGTCGCCGGCGCGCTGGCCGGCACGACTCCCGCCGTCGCAGAATCCGGAGAATGGCGCGTCGCCGCGCCCGTAGGGGTGCAATCCGTTGCACCAGAAGCACTTGTACGGCTCGACAAGGGGAGGTTGAGCCTTTCGGTCCGGCGCGGCGGCACCACGGTGCTGGAGCCGTCCGCGCTGGGCATCCGCACCGCCGACGCCGACCTGACGTCGGGGCTGAAGTTCGTCGGGTCGTCGTCGCGGCTCGTCCAGGACTCGTACACGACCGTTTCCGGCAGGAAGCACGACCACACCTACGTCGGCACGGAGACGACGTTCCACCTCCAGCGGCTGGCCGAACGGCTGGACGTCGTGGTGCGCACATCCGCGGACGGCGTGGCGTACCGGTACGTGCTGCCGTCCGGCAAGTGGGCGACCGTGCTCGGCGAGGCGTCCGAGTTCGCGGTGCCCGCGTCGGCGGAGAAGTTCCTGCTGCCGTACGACAACGGGCGCAGCGACTACGAGTCCCTGCACGTTCGCGTCGCCGAGAAGGGCGTCGAGTACGGGTATCCGGCGCTGTTCAAGGTCGGGGACTCGTGGCTGCTGCTCGCGGAGTCCGACCTCGACGGCCGCTACGGCGGTTCACGGGTCGTCTACGACGGGTCGCGCTACAAGCTCGTGCTGCCCGATCCCGCCGAAACCTCCGCTGGTCCGCTGTCGACGCCGTGGCGCGTGCTGGGCGTCGGGTCGCTGCCGGACCTGGTGGAGAGCTCCCTGATCACGTCGCTGGCGCAGCCGTCGAAGATCACCGACACGTCGTGGATCAAGCCCGGCACCGCGGTGTGGTCGTGGTGGGGTGACGGCACCGGGGACCTGGCTCTGCAGAAGCGGTACGCGGACTACGCGGCGAAGCAGGGCTACCGGTACAACCTCGTCGACTCCGGCTGGAGCGCCGACTGGATCCCCGAGCTGATCTCGTACTCGAAGGCGCGCGGTGTCGGCACGTGGCTGTGGGTGCGCTGGCAGACCATCGACACCGACAGCGAACGCGAGCGGCTCTTCGCCCAGTACAGCTCGTGGGGCGCGGTCGGCCTGAAGATCGACTTCATCGAGTCCGACGGTCAGGACCGGATGCGCTGGTACGACGCCGTGTACGCGGCGGCCGCGAAGTACCACCTGATGCTGAACTTCCACGGCGCGCCGATCCCGCGCGGCGTCGAACGGACCTGGCCGCACGTGCTGTCGGCCGAGGCGGTGAAGGGCGCGGAGGGCACGAAGCCGCGTCCCGGCCGGGAACCGTTCCCGATCGAGCACTACCTGACGCTGCCGTTCACCCGGAACCTGACCGGTCCGATGGACTTCACGCCGGTGACGTTCTCGGGCGTCCGTCCCGACTCCGACGCGTTCGAGCTGGCGCTGAGCGTGCTGTACGAGTCGGGCGTCCAGCACTTCGCGGACAAGATCTCCAGCTACGAGGCCTACCCGGTGGCCGAGCAGTTCCTGCGCACGGTGCCGGCCGCCTGGGACGAAGCGCGTTTGGTGGCAGGCGATCCGGGCAGCCTCGCGGTGCTGGCCCGCCGCTCCGGCACGACGTGGTTCCTCGGCGCCGGCACGGCGGGTGATGCACGTGACCTTTCGGTCGGAACGGGATTCCTCGGCTCCGGCTCGTGGTTGGTCGAGCTGTACCACGACGGTCCGGCGGGCAAGATCGCGTTCGACACCAAACGTGTCACGGCGGGAGACTCCCTGACGGTGCCAGTGGCGCACAACGGCGGTTACGCGGCCCGGCTCTGCCAGGTGCCGCCGACCGCGACCACCTGCGGCTGATCACTCCATCTGGTCAGCCGCTTCGCGCGGGGGCCGGGCGCGCAGTGAAGCGGCGCGCCCGGCCCCCGCGTGCCAGAACGCCATCGCGGCGGTCAGCACGGCGATGATCACGTAGATGGCCTCGAAGCTCAGGTGCGCGACGAGTGCCGCGCCGACCGCGAGGCCGAGCGGGCCACCTCCGAACACGATGCTGATCGCGGTCGCGCTGACCCTGCCCATCACGGCCGGTGGGGTGCGTTGCTGCACGAGCGTGGCCACCGCGATCACGGCCCAGGCGAGCCCGATGCCGTGCACGAACCCGGCCGCGAGCACCGCGGGCAGCCATGCCGTCGTGCGCGCCAGCGCGGCGACCGCGATCAGCGCCAGCCCGGTCGTGATGTCGGCGCGCTTCCCCGCGAGGCCCGCGAGCACCGATCCGGCGCCTTGGGCGGCCGAGAGCACGCCGAGGAACTCCGGTCCGTAGTGCAGTCCGTTCTCCACGAGAGAGAACGACGCTGCGGTGTGCAGCGAGGCCGCGAACAGCGCGGTTGTCGCGCCCACGATCGGCCAGGTGAGCGCCTTCAGGTGTGGCCAGCTCGGGGTCTCGCGCGGCGCGGGTGGTGGTTCGTCGACCTTGATCATGCTGGTGGCCGCGGCGGCGAGCAGGAACGACAGCGCGTCGATCGCCACCACCGGCCACGCGCCATGCGCCGCGAACAGAGCTGCGGCCGCCAACGGCGCGACGAGCTTCATGCCTTCCTGCAACGACATGCGCAGGCCGTTGACCTTCGCGAGCCGGTCCTGGGGGAGCAGCATCACGAGCAGCGCTGGCTCGGCGGCGCTGACCAGCACCGCTTGCACGCCGTAGACCAGCAGGACCGCGTAGATCACGCGGAGGTCGTCGGTGAAGAGCAGGACGGCGAGCACGGGCGCCATCGCGAGACTGGTCCAGACGAGCAGCGGTTTCTTGCGGAAGGTGTCCGCGAACCGGCCGATCCACGGCGACAGCACGCCCGGCGCGTACACGCACAGCAGAGCGAGCGTCGCGAGAGCATCGCTGCCCGTCAGAGACTTCATCCACACACCGGCGACCAGGTACATGGCGCTCGTCCCGAAGAACGACAGCGTCAGCCCAGCGAAGTACCACCGCACCACGTCGCAGCTCCCCCAGAAACGGCGAAGGGAGGCGAGCACGCTCTCCTCCCACTTCAACATATAGCGCACCCCCGCTCTTGCGGCAAGACCCGGGGCATGCTTCATCATTGCCCGGCCAACGGGATCTACCTGGGGAAATGGGGAACTCCATGATCGACGTCATCATCGCCGGCGGCGGGCCGACCGGCATGATGCTGGCCGGCGAACTGCGGTTGCACGGCGTGGGCGTGGTGCTGCTGGAGCGGGACCCGGAACCGACGAAGGTCGTCCGGGCGCTCGGCCTGCACGCGCGCAGCCTCGAGATCCTCGACCAGCGCGGCCTGGTGGACCGGTTCCTGGCACTGGGCACGAAGCACCCGCTCGCGGGGTTCTTCGCCGGCATCGACAAGCCCGCGCCGGAACGGCTCGACACCAAGTACCCGCACGCGCTCGGCCTGCGGCAGCCGATCACCGAGCGGCTGCTCACCGAGCACGCCGCCGAGATGGGTGCGGACATCCGGCGCGGCTGCGCGGTGACCGGCCTGGCGCAGGACGACGAGGGGGTGACCGTCGAGCTGGCCGACGGCACGTCGTTGCGGGCGCGCTACCTGGTGGGCTGCGACGGGGGCCGCAGCACCGTGCGGAAGCTGGCGGGCATCGGCTTCCCCGGCGAGCCGACGCGGGTGGAGACGTTGCTCGGCGAGATGGAGATCGGCATGCCGTGGGAGGAAGCGATGCCGATCATGATGGAGGTCCGCAAGACGCGGAAGCTGTTCGGCATCGGCCCGTTCGGTGACGGGGTGTACCGGGTCGTCGTGCCCGCCGACGGCGTGTCCGAGGACCGCTCGGTGCTGCCGACGCTGGACGACTTCAAGGCACGGCTGCGGCACTTCGCGGGCACCGACTTCGGCGTGCACTCGCCGCGCTGGATGTCCCGGTTCGGCGACGCCACCCGGCAGGCCGAGCGGTACCGGTCCGGCCGGGTGTTCCTCGCGGGCGACGCGGCGCACATCCACCCGCCGACCGGTGGTCAGGGCCTCAACCTGGGCATCCAGGACGCGTTCAACCTGGGCTGGAAGCTCGCCGCCGCGGTGCACGGCCGGGCGCCGGAGGGGTTGCTCGACACCTACGAGGCCGAACGGCACCCGGTGGCCGAGGAGGTGCTGAACAACACCCGCGCCCAGATCGAGCTGATGAAGGTCGAACCGGGACCGCAGGCCGTGCGGCGGCTGCTCACCGAGCTGGTGCAGTTCGAGGAGGTCAACCGGTACCTGATCGAGAAGATCATCGCGGTCTCGGTCCGGTACGACCTCGGGTCCGGCGACGACCTGGTGGGACGCCGGATCGGGGACCTCGCGCTCAAGCGGGGCGGGCTGTACGACCAGATGCACGCCGGGCGCGGGATCCTGCTCGACCAGACCGGCGCGCTGTCCGTCGGCGGATGGGCGGACCGGGTCGACCACCTCGTCGACGTCAGCGAGGAGCTCGACGCGCCCGCGGTGCTGCTCCGACCTGACGGGCACGTGGCGTGGACCGGTGCGGACCAGCAGGACCTGGAGGGACAGCTCGCCCGCTGGTTCGGCGTCGCGAGCTGAGCTTGGAGGCGCTCCAACACCCGGCGCGAGGTCACCCGTTCGGGCGCTGAGGGCGCGCTGTCACACTGTGCGGCGTGTCCGAGCCGATGACCGCGGTGCTCCTGCGTGCCGCCGAGCTCACCGCCTCGGGGAAACCGCGGCAGGCCATCGACCTGCTGCGGCCCCTGGTGGCGGCGAACCCTCGGCACGCCGAGGCGTGGTGCAGGCTCGCCGCGGCCTGCCTGGACGCCGGTGAGGCGGACCAGGCTCTCGACTCGGCCAAGCGGGCGATGGTGCTCGACGGCGAACCCGCCTGGCCCCAGCGGCTCGCGGCGCTGGCGTTGAGCGACCTCGGCCGGCACCAGGAGGCGGCGGTCGCGGCACGGGAGTCCGTGCGCCGCAAACCCGGTGACTGGCGCTGCTACGTGGTGCTGGCCGAGGTGCTCGCGGACCTGCCGGACGGCGCCGTCGAGGCGTTCGACTCGGCCCTGCACGCCTCCCAGCTCGCGCCCACCGAGGCGCGGGCGTTCCAGGTGCTCGGTGACGCGGCCCTGCGCCTGCGCGACTGGGGCACCGCGGAACACGCCTACCGCACGGCGATCAAGCTCGACCCGTCCGACGCGGACTCCAAGGCGAACCTCGCGACCGTGCAACGACGTCGTTCCGCGAAACCGCCCGCGCCGTCGCAGTTGAACAAGGTCCAGGTGTGGCGCGCGCTGCGCATGCTGTCGTTGCTGCTGGTCGGCGGAGGTTTACTCGCGCTGGTCGCCGGCATGCCCCGGCCGACGCCCTACCTGGGGTTCTTCAGCGGCGCGCTGGTGCTGTGCTGTCTGGTCGTGGCGTTGCGCCTGCGTCCGTTCAAGCTGCTGTTCGGCCTGCGCAAGCTCGCCGTGACGGTGTCGCTGCTCGCCGCCTCGGCACTGATTCTCGCCGGATGGACCATCGCGTTGTGGTTCGGAGCAACTACGATGCAACCTCTCGTGCTCTCCTGGTTGTGCGCTGTTGTGGGGGGAGCGCTCGTCTACGTCGGGGGAGGCCGGAAGCGGTGATGCGTCGCAACGCGGTCGCACTGGCGTTCCTGCTGTTCCTCGGGCAGCTGTTCATCGTCGCCGCGCCCGCACCGACGCACGCCGAGGGCTCGGTCGTCCGGTACGCCCACACCGTCGCCAACCTGCCGAGCGCCGCGCCCAGGCCGCACAAGCACCACGCCGCGCAGGTGCCGCAGGCGAAGCTGCCGATGCACGTGCCGCCGGTCGCGAGGCCCGGGCTGCCGATGCGGTTCGTCGTCTCGTTCGCGCGCCGCGTCCACCGCACGCCCGACGGCATCCGCTCGACGCCGCATCGGGACCGCTCTCCGCCTTCCGGTCGCTGAAACCCGTTACTCAGCAACCACTTTCTTCCCGGAAGGCTTCTCCCACCCATGTCGCGCGATCATGCGCGGCGGGGTCTCCTCGTGCGCGGTCTCACAGCGCTCGGGGTCCTCGTCGCGTCCGCTTTTCTGCTGCTCACCACAGATCCCCGCCTCGGACTCGACCTCCGCGGCGGCACCCAGATCGTCCTGGAGGCCAAGGGCGACTCCGACGCCGCCGACCGTTCGCTCGAAGTCCTGCGCCGCCGGGTCGACGCGCTCGGCGTCGCCGAACCGGTCATCGCCCGCTCCGGCGAGAACCGCATCGTCGTGGAGCTCCCCGGCGTGCAGGACCCCGCCGAAGCCGTGCAGGTCCTCGGCCGCACCGCCCAGCTCACCGTGCAGCGCAACAACGAGACCGTCCTGACCGGCGAAGGCATCTCGGACGCGTCCGCCGTCCGCAACCCGCAGGGCGCGGGCTTCGTCGTGAACATCCAGTTCCGCGGCGACGCTCCGGGCAAGTGGCAGAAGGTGACCGGTGAGGCGGCCTGCGAGCCGTCCGGCACGCCCGGCCGTCAGATCGCGTTCGTGCTGGACGGCAAACCGATCTCGTCCCCGGAGGTCAGCCTCGACACGCCGTGCGGCGGCGGCCAGGCGGGCGGCGCCACCACGATCACCGGACGGTTCTCCCAGGCAGAGGCCGGGGAGCTGGCCCTGGTGATCCGCTCCGGCGCGTTGCCGGTACCGGTCCAGGTGATCGAACAGCGCACCGTCGGCGCGACGCTGGGTGCGGAGGCGATCGAGGCCAGCACCAGGGCCGCGATCATCGGCATCGCGCTGACCTCGGTGTTCCTCGTCGTCGCGTACCGGCTCGCCGGGTTCCTCGCCGTCGTCGCCCTGGTCGGTTACGCGGGCGTCGCCTACGCGGGCCTGCTGGCCGTGGGCGCGACGCTGACGTTGCCCGGTCTGGCCGGGTTCGTGCTGGCGATCGGCATGGCGGTCGACGCCAACGTGCTGATCTTCGAACGGGCGCGCGAGGAGTACGCCCGGAAACCGAACCTGCGCCGTGCCGCGGAGGGCGGCTTCCGCGGGGCGCTGAGCGCGATCGCCGACTCGAACGTCACGACCCTGCTGGCCGCGGGACTGCTGTTCTGGCTGGCCACCGGCCCGGTGCGCGGCTTCGGCGTCACGCTCACCATCGGTGTGCTGGCGTCGATGTTCAGCGCACTGGTGTTGTCGCGCGTGCTGGTGCTGTGGGTGCTGGGCACGCGGTTCGTGGCCAAGCGCCCGCGGTTGAGCGGCCTGCACACGCTGGGCTGGGTGCGGCAGCGCCTGTCCGTCGTCCTCTACCGGCGGCCGTCGTTGTGGCTGATCAGCGCCGGTGCCGTGGTGCTCGTCGCCATCACCGGGCTGTTCGTGCGCGGCCTGAACCTGGGCGTCGAGTTCACCGGCGGCCGCATGCTCGACTTCACCACCGGCGGTGCCGTCGACCCCGGCCGCGTACGCACCGCGCTGGCCGACGCGGGCTTCCCGGACGTCGTCGTGTCGTCGTCGGGCCACGAGATCTCGTTGCGCACCGGCCCGATCGACGACGCCCAGTCGTCCCGGATCGGCGCGGCCGTGAACGCGGCCGTCGACGGCGGCGCCCGCCAGTCGAGCAACGAGCTGATCGGCCCGTCGCTGTCGTCGGAGCTGCGCCGCAACGCGGTGATCGGCCTGGCCATCGCCGTGGCCGCGCAGCTGGGCTACCTGGCGGTGCGGTTCGACTGGCGCCTCGGCGTGGCGACCGTGGCCGCGCTGCTCAGCGACGTCCTGGTGCTGATCGGTGTGTTCGCGTGGCTCGGCAACACCGCGGACGGCGTCTTCCTCGCCGCGCTGCTGACCGTGATCGGCTACTCGGTCAACGACTCCGTGGTGGTCTTCGACCGGCTGCGCTCGCTGCGCGGCTCCCGGTTGAAGGCCCCGTACCCGGACGTGGTGTCGGGAGCCGTCGTGGAAACCGTGCCGCGCACCGTGAACACCGGCATCGGCGTGCTCTTCGTGCTGTCGGCGCTGCTGGTCCTCGGCGACGGGTCACTCGCCAACTTCGCGACGGCGTTGCTGATCGGCCTCGTCGCCGGCACCGCGTCCACAGTGGTCACCGCCGCACCGGTGGCGATCTGGCTGGAGTCCCACCGGCCGCGCAAAGCAGTTTCGAAGAAGCGCCCGGTGGGAGCGCGGGCCTAGCGTTGCCCGCATGATCACTCACACGCACTCGATCACGATCAACGTCCGCGACCTCGACGAGGCGGTCGCGTTCTACGTCGACGTGCTGGGCTGGGAGAAGCGACAGGACAGCAACGAGGCGGGCATGCGCTGGCTGACCGTCGCCCCTCCCGGCGCCCAGACGGCATTCGCGCTGTCGGTGAACGACTCGCCCAACGTGTCGTTCGCGACGGGCTGCGGCATCTCGCTGATCACCGACGACATCGACGGCGACGTCACCGCGTTCGAACAGAAGGGAGTGCAGGTCAAGGCGGCACCGGAGACCATGCCGTGGGGTGACCGGGCCACCTGGTTCAGCGACCCGTTCGGCAACGAGTTCTTCCTCGTGCAGCCCGCTTCGTAGCAAGCTGAGCGGCATGACCTCATTCGCCGCGTACCAGAACGAGATCTACCTGCAGGGGCTCGGCGGCGCGGTGCCGCCGTTCACCACCGACCCGGACGCGCTGGAGCAGTCCGCGCGAGACCGGCTGGGACCGGGCCCGTTCTGGTACGTGGCGGGAGGTGCCGGCTCCGGTGCCACCGTGCGGGCCAACCGCGAGGCGTTCGACCGGGTGCGAATCGTGCCGCGGATGCTCACCAACGCGACCGAACGGCACCTCGGCGTCTCCGTGCTCGGCACCGGCCTGCCCGCCCCGGTGCTGCTCGCACCCGTTGGCGTGCAATCGATCCTGCACCCGGACGGCGAACTGGCGACCGCACGTGCCGCCGCCGAGCTCGGTGTGCCGATGGTGCTGTCGACGGCCTCCTCGCACACCATCGAGGAGGTCGCCGAGGCCTCCGGCGACGGCCCGCGCTGGTACCAGCTGTACTGGCCCAACGACCCGGACGTGTGCGCGTCGCTGCTGGAGCGGGCGCGCAAGGCCGGGTACACCGCGCTGGTCGTCACGCTCGACACGTGGACCCTGGCGTGGCGCCCGCACGATCTCGACCAGGCGTACCTGCCGTTCCTGCGCGGGGTGGGCACGGCGATCCCGTTCAGCGACCCGGTCTTCCGCGCCGGCCTGCAGAAGTCGCCGGAGGAGGACCTGCCGATGGCGATCCTGCGGTGGGTGCAGCTGTTCACCGGCACCGACAAGTCGTGGGAGCAGCTGGCGTTCCTGCGCGAGCACTGGGACGGACCGATCGTCCTCAAAGGAATCCAGCACGCGGACGACGCGCGCAAGGCCGTCGAGTCCGGAATGGACGGAGTCGTCGTGTCGAACCACGGCGGCCGCCAGGTCGACGGCGCGGTCGGGTCGCTGGACGTGCTGCCGTCGATCGTCGAGGCGGTGGGGGAGCAGGTCGACGTGCTGTTCGACTCCGGCATCCGCACCGGCGCGGACATCGTGAAGGCGCTGGCGCTGGGCGCCAAGGCCGTGATGGTCGGACGCCCGTACGCGTACGGGCTGGCGCACGGAGGCCAGGTCGGGGTGCGGCACGTGCTGCGCAGCCTGCTCGCGGACTTCGACCTGACGCTCGGGCTGTCGGGGCACCGCAGCCCGGCCGAGCTGAGCCCGGACGCGCTGCGGTTCGTTCCCTAGGGCATCGTCGCGGTCATCCGCGCGAGCATGCCGAAGTCGGCCGGCTGCACCCGCAGCCAGCCCTGGTCCCTCGCCGCGAGGTAGCGCCCGCTCGGCGTGTCGATGAACGTGAGCGGGTTGGCGCAGCGCTGCTTGCGGCCGAGATGGTCGCGCTTGGCCGAGTAGACCTGGCCACCACCGGTGCGCGGCTCGCTCATGATCTGCTTGAGCTGCGCGACCAGCTGGTCGTTCGGTGTGCTGGTCGGACGGCTCTGCTGCAGGAAGGAGCCGGTGTCCTCGTAGGACCGCGGCTTCTGCTTCAACGCGTCCTCCGGCAGCGTGATCGGGCTGCCCTTGCCGGCCGGCACCGGCGGCAGCGCGCCGACCAGCGCCTGCGGTGCCTCGTCCGGCCGCACCGGTTCCAGCACGAACTGCTGGTCCTGCGTCAGCACGATCCGCAGCGCGTCCTGACCGTTCGACACGACCAGGACGCTCTGCTGCGGGCCGTCCTTCAGGCTGAAGAACGCCCAGTACTCCACCCCGGCCTCGACCACGAGCCGCAGCGCGGCGGCCAGGTCCGGGTGGATCTGGCCACCGCGCGCCAGCCCGTACTGCTCCAGCTGCGCCCACGCCGTGCGCTGCAACCGTTCGAGCTCGCTCAGGTCACCCGACTCGAGGAGGTCCTCGTCGAAGTCGACCTGGGTGAGCAACGCCCGGTGCAGCGACGGCAGGCCCGCCGCCTGCCACGCCTGGTAGAGCGCCGTGACGGGAATGGCGACCTTGGTTCTCAGCACCATTCCCCCTTATCCGCCGATGACCGGCGGAGCCACCATCGTGCCGTCACCGAAGATGTCCTCGGTCTCCTGCAGGTACGACGCGGACTTGTGTTCCTTGTCCTCGTCCCCCTCACCCTTGGCGCCGTGGCCCATGCCCCCGGCACCCATACCGGCAGCGCCACCACGACCCGCCGCACCCCCGGCCCCCGCGGGCCCGAAGCCGCCGGCACCGCCGCGCCCCTGCTCACTGACACCGGCCGCGCCACCGAACCCGCTGCCCATGCCGCCCGGCCCACCGGCCCGAGCCGCCGCGGCACCACCGAGGCCACCCGCACCGCCGCCCATGCCACCACCGCGACCGCCCGCGCCACCGCCACCGCCGCCGGGCCCGCCGAGGCCTCGTCCACCGGGCCCTCCCGGCCCACCGGGACGGTTGCGCGGATCGTTGGGGTTGAGCCGGCCGCGGTTGCGCGGGTCGTTCGGGTTGTTCGGATCCCACCGGCCACCGGGCGGGATGGCGGTGTCGCCGGGAGGCCGGTTGCGCGGGTCGCTCGGGTCGCTGCCGGGAGGCGGGTTGCCGGGGGTGGGAGCGCCCGGCTCCATCCACGACGGGTTGGTGTTGTCGCTCGGTGGCTTCCACCCGGACAGGTTGGTGTTGTCACCCGGCCTGCTCGTGCCGGGAGGCTGGCTGGTGCCGGGCGGCGTGTAGCCGTCCGACGTCCCGGGCTTGTCGACCTTGCTGATGTTCTTCTGACCGGTGCCCTGCTCCTGCATGCCCGCGTCGCTCGCGTCCGGCGAGATGAACGTCGGCATGCTGCTGGTGCTCGCGGTGACGGCGTCCCCGTACTGGGTGAACGCCCGCATGTTGGCCTCACTGACCTGCTGGTTCTTCTCGACCGCCTTGTCGTAGTCGGTGTCCCAGGGCCACACGTCGTTGAGGAACGGCTTGTCGGGGACCTCGGGCGGCTTCTGCATCGCGTACTTGGCGTTGACGTACGCCTCACCGATCGAGTCCGCAGTCCTGCCGGCATCACTGGCGGACTGCCCGGTCACGTCTGCCCAGGTGGCAAGTGGTGAGGTCTTGCTGCGCGCGGTGTCGGCGGCTGCGCCCTCCCAGGACGCGCCAGAGTCGCTCACGGCCTTGTTGATCAGGTCGGCGACCTGTGTGTGGCCTGCTGACAGATCGCGCCAAGCCTGTGCGGTCGGCGCCGTGCTCTGGCTCGGGCCCTTGCCGGACTCGAACCACTTGTAGACAGTTTCACCGCCCGCGAAGGGAAGCACGGCAAAGCCTGTGATGTTCGGCTCATCCCCAGCCATCTCGCTACCCCTTCAGGTTGCTGATGATCAATTGTGCGACCCTCTCGCCTTCCGGGCAGGCCTTCTTGGTCGCGCGCTCGTCCGCAGCTGTGGAGACCTGGATCGTGACCGAATCGGTCTTGGAAGCCTGGAGAGACGTCAGACAACCGGTCGACGCATCGGTTCGGTCAGTGGAGATGACGCGAACCCCATCGATCTTCTTGTCAGTGAAGACCGGGTTGTCCTTGACGTTGCTGACCATCGCGTCGAAGTCCTTGCCTTGGGTCACAGCGATGACGTAGCCCGAGTTCTTGATCACGTCCTGGCCTCGCCAGGTGCAGTTGGGGCCGAGCTCGCCGGCCCCCTTGACCGGTGCGCGCACAGAGCCGAGTGTGCTCACCTGGGCAGCCGTGAGGATGCTGCACGGGTCGGCCACGTACTTCGCGATGCTGAGACCCGGACCAGAACTGCCGCTGGGGGGCTCGCTGCTGGTCTTTCCGGTGCCGGACGCGGGCGGCGTCGTGGGGGTCCCACCGGTCTTGTTGTCAGAGCAGCCCGCCAGAGCGCCGAGAGCAAGCACGGCGGTGAGCAGGACAGTCATGCGCTTCAAGATCGTGTCAGCCCTTCATCGCGGTCTTCGCCGCCTCGTCGGTGCCCCGGTACTCGGCCAGGGCCTTTTCGATGTTCTTGACGGTCTGTTCCAGCGCCTTCTGGGCTGCGTCGTTCGCCCAGAGGTAGCCACCGGGGTCTCCGCCCGCCGTTTTGCGCATGGAGAGCGTCGCGTAGCCGCTGTACGGGTCGGGGCCTGGAGTGCCGGCGTACTGGATTTCGCCGCTCTTCTCCCTCAGCTCCATCAACCGCTCGATCGCGGCCTTGAGGCCGTCGATCATCTTCTGGGCTTGGTCAGGATCGACGCTGAACTTCGCGGTACCCGCGCCACCGGCTCCAGCAGCGACCGCACCCGCCACGGCACCCGCTGCCGCGCCCGTGGCCCAAGGCACCACTGCGTCGAACATCAGCATCTTGGCCAGCTCCCCTCAGAACTCCACACCCCTGTTGGAGGATTTTCGCATAGGACCGGTTCCATCTGCGGGTGAACGAGTGACCCCGACCTGGTCACATGGCCGTTTCGTGCAAGACCGCGCACCGTCACCGGCCTAGGTTCGAGGCATGATCGAACGAGCGCGGAACTTCATCTGGCACAACGCCCGCACGCTGGAACAACGCTGGTTCGAGCACGCCTTCGACGGCGGCTCGGCACAGGCCGTGGTCCAGGCCGTGCTGGCCTATCGCAACGACGACGGCGGCTACGGGTACGCCCTCGAACCGGACCACCGCGGGCCCACCAGCCAGCCGCTGCACGCCCTGCGCGCGCTGCAGATGTTCGGCGAGGTCGGCGCGCCCGAGGCCGCCGGGTCCGTCGTGACCTGGCTCGAGAACACCTGCCCGGACGGGTCGGTGCCGTTCGGCCTGTCCACCTCGAAGGACCACCCCAAAGCACCGTGGGTCGAAGCCGACGACCAGGGCGGACTGCTCCTCACCGCCCAGATCGCCGCCGCCCTCTACGCGCTGGGCATCAGCGGCCCGTGGCTCGACAAGGCGACCGAGTACTGCTGGCGGAAGATCGACGAGCTCACCGAGACGCACCCGTACGAGCTCCGCGCCGCGGTGATGTTCCTGGACGAGGTGCCCGACCGGAAGCGCGCGGAACTGGCCGCCGAGAAGCTGAAGCACCTGACCCCGCACACGTACGAGGAAGACGAGGGCCTGGCCATGCACCACTACGCGGCCAAGCCCGCCGGTCTCGCCCGCGCCTGGTACACCGACGACGAGTTCGACAAGGGCCTCGACGAGCTCCAGCACGGTCAGCAAGCAGACGGCGGCTGGAACTTCGGCTTCCCCGCCTTCACCCCGATCACGCACTTCGAATGGCGGTCCATCGCCACCATCGACGCGTTGTTGACGTTGCGGCGTTACGGCCGGATCAGCTGACCGAGCGGCACTCCGGCGAGCGAGCGCACCTCGCGGGCCAGATGCGCCTGGTCGGCGTACCCGGCCTCGGCGGCGACTGCGGCGAACGGCAGGCCGTCCCACGCCAGGCGCACCGCGGCGTCGAACCGCAGCACCCGCTGCAGCACCTTCGGCGGGTACCCGAACGCGTCCAGGCACCGCCGCCGCAGCTGCCGTGAGCTGAGGCCGATCTCCCAGGCCGCGGAAGTCACGTCTCCGGACCGCAGCAGGGAAACCGTCGCGGCCAGCGCCGGATCCACGACCACCCGCGAGGCGCAGAACGACACCATGTCCGAGAACGACGTCAGCCGAACGCCGGGAACGAGCTCGGACAACGGCACCCGCAGGTCCCGGACGGCGTGCGCGGGCACCCCGAACACCGACGGGAACGCGCCGGGCGGCAGCCGCACGCCGTACAACGTGCCCGGTGCGACGGTGGCGAGCTGGGCTTGTGTGTCCGGCCCGGCCACGAACAGCGCGCCGGTGGCCGGAGTCCACATCAGATCCGTGCACCCGTCCGGCACCACGCGCTGCACGGTCGGTGAAGTGACCGTGCGCGTCCACAGGCAGACCAGGCCCGCGGGTGCGGGACGTTCGGCGTACACGGACCCATCATCGCAACCAGTGGCAAGCTGATCTTCATGAAGCGAACCCTGACCACGGCCGTGGTCGCTCTCGGCGTGCTGGTGGCCGGTGCGGGCACGGCGTCCGCGCAGGATCCCTACGCCAAGTACCCCACCGAGTCCGCCTGCCGGACCGCGGGCTTCCAGTACGTGTTGTCCGGCAAGGCTTTCCGCTACGAATGCTCCGGTCCGCACGCGGCCGGCCCGGCGAGCCAGAAGTGGTGGCTCTACCTCATCTGAGTGGAAAAGCCGGAAGCCCTGCCCCTCGTGATGAGGAGCAGGGCTTCCGCGTGCCGATGGACGATACTGGGATTGAACCAGTGACCCCTACCGTGTCAAGGTAGTGCTCTCCCGCTGAGCTAATCGTCCGCGTGGGACGAGATTCTAGCCCAGACGCCCGCACCACCGCGCATCCAGGGGTCAGGTTCCGAACTTCACCCAGTTCACGCTCACGTACGGCGCCGGCTGTCCCGAGGTGAACGTCATGTACACGTCGTGCACCCCGCTGATGTCCGAGATGTTGGCGGGAACGGTTCTCCACGCGTCCCACCCGCCGGTGTTGCCGACCGCGAACGTGCCCGCCGGCGCCGCCGTCCGCGAGTCCAGCCGGACCTCGACCAGCCCGCTCACGCCACTGCCGGCGCCAGAGGCCACGCGGGCGTAGAACTGCCGTGCCGGACCCGAGCCGAAGTCGACGCCGGAGAACTTCAGGTAGCCGCCGTTCGCGATCTGGTGCACGCCCGAACCGCCTTCGGCCGGTCCCACCGTCCCGCCGGAACGCTCGGACGCGTTCTCCGCCTGCAGCTCGGAGTAGGCCGAACCGCCGCCACCGGGCGGAGGAGTGGTTGTGGTCGGCGGTGTGCCGCCAGCCGTGTAGACGGCCACGTAGTCCACGACCAGCGAGTGACCGGACTGGGTGGCCGCGACAGGGGTCGGCTGGTTGTTGTTGAGCGCGTTCGGGAACGCGCCGCCCATCGCCAGGTTCAGCAGGATGAAGTACCCGGCGTGCGACGTCATCTGGTTCCACACGGTCGCGCCGACGCGGGCCTGGGTGACCTGGTGGAACGACTGGCCGTCGACGAACCACGTGAACGTCTTCGCGGCGTCGTCCCACTCGAAGCGGTAGGTGTGGAAGGCGGACTGGCAGGACGCGCCGGGGCACGCCCGCGAGTTGCCGATGCCGGTGAACTCGCCGCAGGCACCGCCGGGCGCGACGTCGCAGTGCAGCACGCCCCAGACGCTGTTGATGCCGTTGACGTTCTCCATGATGTCGAACTCGCCGATGCCCGGCCAGTTCCAGTAGTTGCCGCGGTACGGCGAACCGAGCGCCCAGAACGCGGGCCAGTAGCCCAGCGCGGCCTCGCCGGTGACGTCCGGCATCTGGATGCGGCCCTCGATGGCGAGCTTGCCGCCCGGCGCCGGCTTGAAGTTCGAGCGCTGGGTCTCGATGCGCGACGACGTCCAGTTGCCCGCGCTGTCCTTCAGCGCGGTGATGCGCAGGTTGCCCGCGCCGTCGAGGCGGATGTTCTGCGTGTTGTTCGTGTAGTTCTGGATCTCGCCGGTGCCCCAGTTCGCGGGACCGCCGGGGTAGGCGTGACCGAGGTCGAAGATCCAGTCGGAGCTCGACGGCAGCGATCCGTTCGGGCCGTTGAAGTCGTCACCCCACACCTGCGTCCATCCCGATGCAGGGGGTGGGATCGAAGCGTTGGCGGACATGGCGGCGATCGCCAGGGGTACCGCGGCAAGAAGAGCTGTCGTGGCCGCGAGGACGCGGCGGCGTGGCTTCATGCGCGAGTGACCTCCTTGTCACGGGTGCAGTCCATTTATGAGAGCGCTCTCACAAGGTCTGGACAAGCGGCCAATCGGAGTAACGACCCAAAACGCAGCAGGTCGTGCCACGTCTCGTTTGGACTTATTTGGCGTCGGCGTAGCACGTGACGGGCACGGCGTTCATCGGGAACCGCACGGCCGTGTCCCCGAACAGCAGCCGCGTGGCCTCGCGCCCGGCGTCCGCGATCGCCTGGATCACGGCGCCGGCGTCCTCGCGCGGGCAGTGCACGAGCACCTCGTCGTGCTGGAAGAACACCAGGTGCGCGTCAGTCGGCAACCGGTTGCGCAGCACGCCCAGCAACGCCGCCGTCCAGTCCGCCGCGCTGCCCTGCACGACGAAGTTGCGCGTGAACCGCCCCCAGTTGCGCGCCGCCTGCCGCGACGAGCTCGACACCTCGCCGGAGTCGTCCGCACCGCCGGTCAGCTCGCGCCACGCCTCGGACGGCGCGGGCGAGGTGCGCCCGAGCCGCGTGCGCACCATCCGGCCCTGTTCACCGGCCTGCGCCGCCGCCTCCACGTACCCGACGGCCTGCGGAAACCTCTTGCGCAGCACGGCGAGCAGCGGTCCCGCCTCGCCGGACGTGCCGCCGTACATGGCCGACAGCATCGCGATCTTCGCGCGCGGCCGCTCACCCTTGAACGAGTCCGCGGCCAGCGCGGAGTACAGGTCGTCGTCCCCGCACACCTCGATCAACCGCTGATCGCCTGACAGCGCAGCCAGAATCCGCGGTTCGAGCTGCGACGCGTCCGCCGCCACGAGACACCAGCCGTCGTCCGCGAGCACGGCTTTGCGCATCAGCCGCGGGATCTGCAGCGCCGCACCGCCTCGCGACGCCCACCGCCCCGACACCACGCCACCCACGACGTAGTCCGGCCGGAACCTCCCGTCCCGCACCCACGCGTCGAGCCACGTCCAGCCGTGCGCCACCCACAGCCGCGCACGCTCTTTGTACTCCAGCAACGGTTCCACGGCCGGATGGTCGATCTTCTTCAACACCCACCGCCGCGCCGACGGCACGTCGATGCCTTCGCGCGCAAAGGCCCGCACGATGCTCGCGGGCGCGTCCGGGTTGACCTCCTTGCCGCCGAACGCGTCCCGGATCTGGTCCGCCAAGGCCTGCAACAACTTCGGCCGCACGCCCGGCGCCGTGCGCGGCCCGAGCATCTCCTCCAGGATCTCGTTGTGCACGTCCGCCCGCCACGGCAGGCCGTGAAAGGTCATCTCCGCCGCCACCAGCGCCGACGCCGACTCGGCCGCGATCAGCAGGCCCAGCGCCGGATTCCGTTGCTGCGCCCGGTAAACCAGCGACAGCGCCGCCAGCTCATCGGTGTCGCCGGGCAACCGCGTGGGCTCCGGCTCGAACAACGTCAGCTCGACGTCCTTCTTGCGCGGCCCCAGATCCGCGGGCGCGGGCAGCCCCAGCTCGCGCGCCAGCGCCGCCGCGAGCTCGCGCGGCTCCCGGTGCCGTCCGTCCGCCCCGAGCAGCAACCCCTCGGTCAGGTGCAGGTCCCAGCACCAGTCGACCCGAACCCCGGCGGTCAGCAGCGCGGGGTAGATCTCGGCCGTGTCCGCCCACACCCACCGCGGTCTGTGGGCGCGCTCCAGCGACGCGACGGCGGAGGCCAGTGACGGAGCTGCCATCGGCGGGCCGGCGGGCGTCCCGTCGTCGTGCAGCTTCTGCCACCGCCCGGCACCGTCCGCTTCCGGGACGAGGGCGACCAGCACACCCAGATTGTGCAACGCAGGTCTGACACTTTCAGTCCAGGCTGAAGCCGAGCGGTCGCAGGAGCGCCTAACGGTTGGAGGATCTCCAAGCCAGTCAGCAAAGGAGTGAAGGAAAAACGGGAAAATTCCCCGATGGTGTGGTCTTGCTACCCCTGGCCTGATCGCCAGCCGACTATGAGGCTGTGGATCGAGCACTCAGCGTCGCCGCACTGCTGGACCCCACCCGTCAGGTGGTCCCCTTTCACGGCAGAGAATCCGAGCTGCACGCACTCACGCAGTGGCGCGACAGCCCCGCGCCCCGGGCGTCCCTGCTGCTGCACGCACCCGCCGGCGCGGGCAAGACCCGGCTGCTCCAGCACTTCCGGACCGAGCACTGGGACGACGACGCGCACGGCAGGCTGCTGCTGATCGACGACGCCGACCGCCTCACCTGGAACGACATCTTCCTGCGGCTGCAGGACACGCTCCGGCACGGACCGGCGCGCACGCGCGTGCTGCTGGCGGCGAGGACCACGGGCTGGTGGTGGTCCTCGACGCGCCAGCGCATCGCGGACTTCGACCACGAGGTCACCGCGCTGGAGCTCGCACCGAGCCTCGACGACCGCGCCGGGTCGTTCACCCTGGCCTGCCAGTGCTTCGCCAAGCAGCTCAACGTGACGGCGCCGGACGAGCCGCCGCCGAACATCGCCGACGAGACCGTCCTGGACCTGCACCTGGCCGCGCTGACGACGGTGCACGGCGACCCGTGCGACGTGAACCGCACCCAGCTCGTCCGCCAGCTCCTCAAGCGCGACAACGGCCCCAAGAGCGGCCGTGTCGCCGAGGACCACCTCGCCGTCGCGACCCCGGACACCCCCGACCCGGACCTGCTGGCCCGTGCCGCGCAACGCTGGCCGCACCTGCGCCCCGAGCTCGACGAGCTGATCGACGCCGACCCGGAGATCGTGCTCGACATGGCCCGCGACAGCCTGCGCATCGCCGTCGAGCTCGGCTCGTTCACCACCCTGGAGCACATCGCCCGGCAGGTCTTCCGCGACGAGCGGTTCGCCACCGACGCGATCCCCGCCATGCTCACCAGGCGTCTCATCGACCGCGCCCAGGACACCCTCGAACGCGCCGAGATGTACGGGATGCTCAGCGCCCGCACGGCACTCTGCGGCCTGCGGGAGGAAGCCGTCGAAGCCTCGCGCAACGAGGTCGAGTGCTACCGCGAGCTGGCTGAGCAGGACCGCGAGAACCGCCCGCTGCTCGCGGACTCGCTGGGAGACCTCGGCCTGCGGCTCATCGCCGTGCACCGGACCGCCGAGGTGCTCAGGGTCTCCGAGGAGGCGATCCGGCTCTGGCACGAGATCGCGATCGACGACCCGGAGACCATCCCGCAGCTCGCCTCGGCGCTGGAGCAGATCAGCTACCGCTACCAGGCCCTCGGCATGGCGGAGGCGTCGATGGACGCCATCAGCCGCGCGACCCTGATGTACCAGGAGCTGGCGAAGACGCACCCGGCGTTGTTCCGCGTCGACTTCGCCAGGGTCGCGGCCACGGTGGCCCGCAGGTACCACGCGGAGGGCGAGAACACCTACGCCGCCGACTCCATGCAGCTCTCGATCGCGAACTGGCGCATCCTCGCCCAGGAGGACCCGCGCTACGAACCGGAACTGGCCCGCAACCTCGCCGTGGCGGGCACCATGCTCGTCGAGCTCCGCCGTGCCGAGGCCGCGAACGAGACCCTCAAGGAGGCCGTCGAGGTCTTCCGCCGGCTCGCCGTGGTGAACCCGCAGACGTTCCAGCCGGAGCTGGCGGACGCGCTGATGCGGCACAGCCAGGCGTTGCACGAGCTGTGCGAGGATCCGGACGCCAAGCACACCGCGCAGGAAGCCGTGATGCTGTGGCGCGAGAACGGGGACAAGAAGGGCCTCGGCACGGCGTTGCTCAACGTCGTCAAGGTCGCCCACGACTTCGACGCCGAGCTGCTCGCCGCGCGGGAAGCCGTTGAGGTGTACCGGGAACTGGCCGCGGAGAACACCGTCTGGCACCAGGTCGACCTCGCGATCGCCCTCGCGGCGCTGACCGAGCAGCAGCTGATCCAGGACGACGTCGACCAGGCGCTGACCAGCGCGACGGAGGTGTTCGACATCGTGCGGCGGCTGCCGTCGCAGCTCGTCGACTTCTTCGGCGCCAAGCTCGCGGTCGCCATGCAGCCCATGACGTCCACGCTGTCCGAAATGGAGTACCACGCCCACGCGCTGGAGTCGTCCGAGCTGATGGTCGACATCTGGCGGGCGCTCAGGGACAAGTCGCCGGGCGCGTACATCGGGGCGATCCAGCAGCACGCGTGCAAGCTCCGCGGTGCGGAACGACGGGTGGAGGCCAGGAACACCGCGCACACCGCCGTCGTCCTGTGGCACCTGTCGGGCAAGGACCTCGACCGGGAGGTCGGGTACGCCGACGCGCTCACGATCTACGCACGGCTGTGCGCGGAGACGAAGCACGAGCTGCAGAAAGCACTCCGGCTCACCCACCGCGCGGTGCAGATCATGCGCGAGGCGGGTGAGCCGGTGAAGCTGGAGTTCGCCCTCGAAACGGTCGAGGCGCTCAGCTCGTCGTGAGCAGCGACCGGACGAAGAACGCCACGTTGGCCGGACGCTCCGCCAGACGACGCATGAAGTAGCCGTACCACTCGTCGCCGTACGGGACGTACACGCGCATCCGGTTGCCCTCGGCCGCGATCCGGCGCTGCTCCTCGGGCCGGATGCCGTACAGCATCTGGAACTCGTAGGAGTCCTTCGGCCGGGCCGAGGCCAGGTCGGCGGCGATCGCGATCAGGCGCGGGTCGTGTGAGGCCACCATCGGGTAGCCCTGGCCCTCCACGAGCACCTTGAGGCACCGCACGTACGACAGGTCGACGTCGTGCTTGTCCTGGTACGCAACGGAAGCAGGCTCCTGGTAGGCGCCCTTGCACAGCCGCACGCGCGAGCCGCTGTACGCGAGGTCGCGGCAGTCCTGCTCGGTGCGGCGCAGGTAGGCCTGCAGCACCGCGCCGACCCACGGGAAGTCCACCCGCAGCTCCCGCAGGATGCCCAGCGTGGAGTCCGTGGTGGTGTGGTCCTCCATGTCCAGCGTCACGGTCGTGCCGACGACCGCGGCCGCCGAGCAGATGCGCCGGGCGTTCTCCAGCGCGATCTTCTCGCCGTCCACCGGCAGCGACTGGCCGACGGCCGACAGCTTGACCGACACCTCGGCGCCCTCGGTGAGCCCGTGCGACTCCAGCCGCGCCAGCAGCGTCAGGTACGCCTCGACGGTGTCGTTGGCCTGCGACTCCTCGACGGTGTCCTCACCGAGGTGGTCCAGCGTCACGAGCCGGCCGTCGCCGAGCACCTCGGCGGTCGCGCGGATGGCGGCATCGACGTCGTCACCGGCGACGAACCGCTCGACGACGGGCCGGGTCAGCGGCGTCGACTCGACGAACTTGCGCGCGCCCGCACTCCGGGACGCCGCAAGAAGACTGGATCGCAACATCGTTCACGTCCTAGGGGTGTGGTGGATGAAGGGCGCCTTGTTCCACTTGTGGTGGATGAAGGCGCCCTTCATCCAGGGCGGGCCGGGTCTAGCCCTGGTGCGGGTGGAGGTGGGTGGTGGGCGCCGCGAAGGTCTCCTTGATGGAGCGCGGGCTGACCCAGCGGAGCAGGTTGTGCACCGACCCCGCCTTGTCGTTCGTGCCGGACGCGCGGCCGCCGCCGAACGGCTGCTGGCCCACGACGGCACCGGTCGGCTTGTCGTTGACGTAGAAGTTGCCGGCGGCGAACCGCAGCTCCTCCATCGCGTGCGCCACGGCGGCGCGGTCACGGGCGATGATCGAGCCGGTCAGACCGTACGGCGCCGCGCTCTCCATCTGCTTGAGCACGGTGTCGTAGTCGGCGTCGTCGAAGACGTGCACCGCGAGCACCGGACCGAAGAACTCGGTGGTGAACACGGAGTTCGACGGGTCGGAGCCGAGCAGCACGGTCGGGCGGACGAAGAAGCCGTCCGAGTCGTCCGCGGTGCCGCCGGCCGCGATCTCCAGCGACGAGTCGGCCCGCGCGGCCTGCAGCACGCCCGACAGCTTGTCGAACGAGCGGCGGTCGATCACCGCGCCGCCGAAGTTCGAGAAGTCGGTGACGTCGCCGTAGGTCAGCGCCTCGACCTCGGCCAGGAACCGGTCCTTGATCTTGTTCCACACCGAGCGCGGCACGTAGGCGCGCGACGCGGCGGAGCACTTCTGGCCCTGGTACTCGAACGCACCGCGGATCAGCGCGACGCGCAGCACGTCCGGGTCTGCCGACGGGTGCGCGAGCACGAAGTCCTTGCCGCCGGTCTCGCCGACGATCCGCGGGTAGGAGCGGTAGCCGGCGATGTTCGCGCCGACCTGGGCCCACAGCTTCTGGAACGTCGCGGTGGAGCCGGTGAAGTGGATGCCCGCGAGGTCGGGGGAGTTCAGCGCCACCTCGGACACGGCCAGGCCGTCACCGGGCAGCAGGTTGATCACACCGGGCGGCATGCCCGCCTCTTCCAGCAGCCGCATGGTGAGGTGCGCGGCGAACGACTGGGTCGGCGACGGCTTCCACAGCACCACGTTGCCCATCAGCGCGGGAGCGGTCGGCAGGTTGCCGGCGATCGCGGTGAAGTTGAACGGCGTGATCGCGTAGACGAAGCCCTCCAGCGGACGGTGGTCCGTGCGGTTCCACACGCCGGGGGAGGAGATCGGCTGCTCGGCCAGCAGGTTGCGGGCGAACTGCACGTTGAAGCGCCAGAAGTCGATCAGCTCGCACGCGGAGTCGATCTCGGCCTGGATCGCCGTCTTCGACTGGCCGAGCATCGTCGCGGCGTTGAGGGTCTGCCGCCACGGTCCGGAGAGCAGGTCGGCGGCACGCAGCAGGACGGCCGCGCGGTCGTCGAACGACATCGCGCGCCACGCCGGGGCGGCCTCGCGGGCCGCGCGCAGGGCGTCCTGGGTGTCCTGCTGGGTCGCGCCGGCCAGGGTGCCGAGGACCGAGCGGTGGTTGTGCGGCTGGACGACGTCGAACCGCGCGCCGCCACCCATGCGCTGCTCGCCACCGATGGTCAGCGTCAGCTCAAGCGGCTCCTTCTGCAGCTCGGCCAGCTTGGCCTGCAGTTCGGCGCGCTCCGGGGTACCGGGGGCGTACTGCAGCACCGGCTCGTTGACCGGGGCGGGAACCTGGGTGACAGCGTCCACTCGTCAACTCCTCTTCGAGACGTGGGTGCCCAAACCGTAAGTCCGCACGACCTGGCCTCCTTTGTGCAACAGGCCAAAATTCACCACGTCAGATGTACGATCGAACAGTGTTGAATGCCCTTCAGCTATGAGCCTCCGGCACATCCTGATCGCGCTCGGCGATCCACTCGTCGAACTGCAGGTCGCCCCCAACGGCCTGGAGGTCGACGTGCGCGACGTCGTGATCATGGATCCGGACGACTCGCCGGACGTGGCGGCCGGGGACTTCGCCCTCGTCATCGGCGCTCGTGGCCGCGCCGCACTGCCGCTGATCAGGGCCGCAGGGCGGGCGAAGGCCGCGGCCGTGGCGGTCAAGGAGTCGTCCCAGGCGCTCGAACAGGCCGCGATCGACGCGGGTGTGGCGTTGCTCGAAGTCCGCCCCGAGGTCCGCTGGGGGCATCTGGAGTCGCTCGCCAAGGGCGTGCTGACGACCACGACCGACGACGGCGAGGTCCTCGGTGACCTGTTCGCGTTGGCGCAAACGATTGCGACCCTGACCGGCGGCATCGTCAGCATCGAGGACACCGCCAGCCGCGTGCTCGCCTACTCCCGCTCGTCCGACGAGGTCGACGAACTGCGCCGGCTGTCGATCCTCGGCCGTCAGGGGCCTGAGCCGTACCTCAAGATGCTGCGAGAGTGGGGCGTCTACAACCTGCTGCGCTCCTCGGAGGAGGTCGTCCGCATCGACGAACGGCCCGAGCTCGGCATCCGCCGCCGCATCGCCGTCGGCATCCACGCGGGCGCCCAGCCGCTCGGCACGATCTGGGTGCAGGAGGGCGACCAGCCCCTCAACGACCAGGCCGAACGCGCGTTGCTCGGCGCCGCCCGCGTCACCGCGCCGCACCTGATCCAGCAGCGCAACCAGCCCACGTCGAGGTTCCGCGAGAACCTGCTCGCCGCGCTGCTCACCGGCCGGATGGACGCGGCCACCGCGGCCGGCCAGATCGGCGCGGACCCGTCCAAGCCCGCCGCGGTCGTGGTGTTCGCGCTTCGCGGCGGCGAGGGCGACCGCAGCGAGCACGAGCTGCGCCGAGCCGAGATGACCGGACTCATCTCGGTGCACGCGGCGGCGTACCGGCGCAGCGCGCTGGTGAGCGAGTCCGGTGGCCGCACCTACGTGTTGCTCCCGGACCTCGCCCCGAACGCGCAGCTCCTGAACCTGACCCGAGAAATCGTGCACACGGCTCGGCGGCACCTGCACACGCCCGTCCAGGCCGCGGTCGGTTCAACCGTGTCCACATTGGACGACGTGCGGATCTCCCGCCAGGAAGCCGAACGCGTGCTGGACGCGATGGCCCGCGACCTCGACGCCGAGGTCGCGACGCTGGCCGACGTCCGGTCCCAGGTGCTGGTGAGCGAGATTCTCGCGCTGCTGCAGGACAACCCCCGCATCCGCGACCCGCGGATCGACGCACTCGACCCCGAGCTCGCGAAGTCGTTGCTGGCCTACCTGGACGCGCTGGGTGACGTGCGGGCCGCCGCGGAACGGCTGCACGTCCACCCGAACACGTTGCGGTACCGGCTCAGGCGGATCGACCTCGACCTGGACGACCCGCTCGTCCGGCTCATCGCCCAGCTTCAGCTCAGGATGCGGTAGAGCAACGCCCGTTCCGCGATCGTCCACGTCGTCGTGGTGAGCAGGTAGAGCCCCGCGGCCAGCGGCAGGTACGCCGCGACCAGGATCGTCATGAACGGCATCACCTTGATCAGCCCGCTCATGAAGCCCGGCGTTGGAGTCGTCGTCATCCGGGACTGTTGCCAGCGCACGGTCAGATACGCGACCACGGCGAGCAGGCCGAACAGCACGAAGAAGATCCAGTTGAAAGTGCTCAAGAAATGAGCACTTAGCGGAAGGCCCAGAAAAGTACCCTCCAGAAGAGGGCTGGGAGTCGTGGCGACGCGGTACATGATCATGAAGAAGGGCATCGTCGCGAGCATCGGCAGCATGCCCGCGAACATCGAGACGCCGTTGGCCTTGTAGACCTTCTGCGACTCCTCCGAGAACCGCATCAGGTCCTTGCCGTACTTCTTCTGCAGCTTCTGGATCTCCGGGGCGAGCTCGGCCTTGGCCTTCTCGCCCTTCACGGCCGCGCGGGCCAGCGGGTGCAGCAGCAACCGCACCGCCATGGTGAACAGCACGATGGCGAGCGCGGGCATGCCGAAGCTCGCCAGGGCAGCGCCCAGGTCAGCGAACAAGGGATCTTTCTCCGTCTTGAGTTGGGGATGAGCGGGACGTCAGAACGTCCCGCATCCCGGTGCTCGAGGACGGGGCCTGCCTGCGGCGTCGGGGTTGCGCAGCCGCAGCTGAGCTGATCGTTGGGCTCGTTCCCGGATCGAGAGCGACCGCGCTGGTGCCACCGACAGCGGCACCAGCGAGACGATCACGATCAACGCGAGGGCGAGCGCGGTCACCGCCGCGACCACCTCGGTCGGTGACGAGAACAACGTGAAGGCGTAGAGGGCGGGCAGGAAGACCGCGAGCACCAGCAGTGCTCGGTTCCTGTTCTCCGGCCGCCACATGCCTTGCAGACTACCGACTCGGGAGAGGTTCTGTACCCAGCACGTTGCCCGCGTGGTCGTACAACGTGACGAGCGTCGCGTCCTCCCTGCTGGGCCACCACGCCAGGATCCAGCCCTTGCCGATGGTCGCGGTCACCTTCAGCCCGTCCTTGGTGCCGATGAGGACCTTCCCGACCTTCGGGCTCACCATGCCGCTCAGGATGCGCACGGGTTTGCTCCCGTCCCGCTGCGAGTGCAGGCTCGCCCCGAAGGAACGGAACAGCTCGTCGCCGAGCGGTTCGAACCCCTTCGCCGTTCCGGACCCGGCGAGGCCGTGGCCGTCCGGGGTGTGGAGGCACTCCATCTGTGCCTCCGGGCCGGTGAACAGCACCAGCGTCATGCTTCCTCGCTGGTCGACGACCGACACCTCGGTGGGCGTCGCCGGGGCGTTCGGCATGGTCGTGTGATGCTCGCCGAGCATCTCGCGGCAGTCGGCGATCGCGGCTTCGGTGTCCGCGCCGGGTGCTCGCGGCTCGGCGGTCCACGACGCGTAGGCGTTCGGGTTCGTCGGCGTCCACAGCACCAGCGTCGTCACAACCGCCGCGACGAGAGCGGTCGCGGGCACGGCGAACCGCCACCAGCGACGGAACGGCTTCGTGCTGATCTCGTTCACCAGAGCGTCCTTGCGGACCTGCAGCCGCATCGGGTCGAGCTGCGGAAGGTCAGGACTGATGTTCACAACGCCTCCTCAACCAATGCGCCGCGGACCGTCCGCTGCGCACGAGCGAGTCGGGACTTCACCGTGCCGACCGGGATGCCGAGCAACTCGGCGATCTGCGCCTGGCTCAGGTCGGACCACGCGGACATCTCCAGCACCTCCCGGTCCCCGGCGGGCAGCTTCTCCAGTTCCGCGATCACCGCCCTGGTCCTGGCCTCCGCGTCCACCCGCCGCGCCACGTCGTCGGCGTGGTCGTCGTCCGCGTGATGCGGCGGCACCTTGCCGAGCGCGGCTTTGTACCGCGTTCTCGACCGTTGGTGGTTGCGGGTGACACCGAGCGCGACGCTGTACAACCACGGCAGCAGTGACCCCTCGACGACCACTGACGTGCGTTTGCGCCACGTCTCCATGAAAACGACGGACACCAGATCCTCGGCCACCGCCCACGTGCCGGTGCGGCGCAGGCAGTAGGCGAACACGGCCTGGGCGTGGCGTTCGAACAGCCGCCCGAACGCCTCCCCGTTGCCGGCCCGGACCTGCCCCCGGAGTTCTTCGTCGGCCACGGACCCTCCTCTCTGCCCCGTCTACGTCCGCGGCGGGCAGAGCGGTTCACGACTCGACCAGACCTGGCCGATCCGGGTGGTCGTAGCGCACGAAGAGGTCCGCCTGAGGTTCGTAGTCGTCGAACGCGGGCAGCGTCCACTGCTCAGCGGTCTTGCGTTTCAAGGCGCCGGGGGAGAGCCACAGGTGGACCGTGAGCTCGGCAGGCAGCCAGCGGTCCAGCAACAAGGTGCCGTCCACGAGCACCACGCCGTTCTCCGGCACGTCCACGTACTCGGCACGGCTGGCGCGGTCGGTGGCGGCGTTCCACAACGACGGCAGCACCTTGCCGTCCAGGGCGGGATCGAGCACCTCGCGTTGCAGGCCGTGGAAGTCGAACCAGTCGTGCCGGTACGAGTACGGGTCGGTGCGGCCGTGTTCCAGCCGCACCGACGCCGGCCGCAGGAAGTCCTCAGTGGACACCCGCTGCACCGCACGGCCCAAGGCGCGCAACGGTTCCACGAGCGCGTCCGCGAGCTTGCCCGGTTCGGCGGCGGGTGCGCCGTCGATCAGCACCCGCACCCGGCCCGGCTGCGCCGAGACGCGGCCGACGATCTCGGCGACGAGCGTGCCGAACGTGAGCGGACGGACTTTCAAGGCTTCCAGTCCGCCCAGGCGGTGTCCCACCAGATGTCACCGGACGCCAGCATCTTCTCGATCTTGACGCCCTCCGCGCGGATCGCCTCGGCCTCCTGTGCGGAGTACTTGCCCGACGCCACCTGCTCCTCGAACTCGTCGAGGTCGCGCTGCTCCCACGTGCCGTCCGGCGCCAGCGTGTAGTCCAGCGCGTGGTCGAGCGTCTCGAACCCGTCGTCGGTGCGGCGGTAGGGCGCCTGCAGGTTCAGGTAGTAGTTGCCGAACACCCGGTCGTCGCCCTTCCAGAACAGGTCGACGGAGTAGGCGTCCTGCGGCCGGTGCAGCATGAGCTTGCCGTGACCGCGCCAGAACCCGCGGTCGGGCTTGTCCCACGGGTGCGGGTGGTGGTGGTCGGGATAGGTGAGCCGGGTGCCGGGTTCCACGAACACCGCGAGCAGCCCCGGCTCGTCGACGACCACCCTGGTCGGCATCTCGGACCAGACCTTGCCGTGCAGCACTTCCCGCCGCACGACCACCTCACCCGGCGTGAACCACCTCATGCGCCGAATCTACGTGATCACGGCGCGCGGCGTCGGTGGCCAGCATCTTCCGCTTGAGCGCGGGCACGGCGTTCGTGACGCGCAGGAACGTCCGCAGGAACGCCAGCACGATCCGGCCGATCACGGGCTTGTGGATCGCGCCGTTGCCGTCCATCTGCTCACGTGAGGCCAGCACCGCCTCGAAGCCGTACTTGATCATCTCCTGCTCGTACTCGGAGATCGCCTGGACGACGTCCTTGCCGTGGTGGGCCTCGGTGAGCTTGCGGCACAGCAGTTCCGCGTCGCGCAGCGCGGTGTTCGCGCCGATGCCGCGGCCCGGCGTCATCAGGTGCACCGAGTCGCCGATCAGCGTGACGTTGCTCGACTTCCACGGCTGCAGCGGCTCGGACGTGCGGACCTTGATCTGGAACACCGTCTCCGGGTCGGCCCGCCGGAAGAGCTCGCGCAGGTTCGGGTGGAACTTCGGCGTCAGGTCGAGGACGACCTGCTTGAGCTGCTCCTGGTCCAGGCCCTTCAGCTCGGGGAACTTGTCGTGTGAGGCCGCGTAACCCCACATGATGTAGTCGTCCTCGACGTCCTTGGCGTCGAACCGCATCACGTGGACGATCACGAACGCCCCCTTCGGCCCGTACAGCAGCGTTATGCCGCCGTCGGCCTTCGGCGGCAGCAGCTTCGCGTTCTCCGGCGTGAGCGGCAGCTTGCCCGCGATCGTCGTGATGCCGGTGTCGACGATCTTGGCGTGCGGCAGGTACTGCCTGCGGACCTTCGACTGCGCGCCGTCCGCGCCGATCAGCACGTCACCGGTGTCGGACGTGCCGTCGTCGAAGAACGCCGTGACCGAGCCGTCGTCGTTGCGGCTGAAGTGGGTGAACGTCTTGTCGAACCGGACGACGTCCTCCAGGCCGTTCAGCAACGCCGTGCGCATCGCGATGCGGCTGACCGACTTCTCGCTGCGGGTGTCGTCGAGCTGCTCTGGCAGTTCCCCGACCAGCAGCTCCTTGTACTTCTCGGTCCGCATGTTGATCCGCACCGGCGGCCGGGCGGTGGTGCGGACGAACTCGGCGAACACGTCCGCGGGCAGGCAGCTGTGCAGCGCCTTGCTGCCGTCCGGGCTGATCCCGACCCGGTAGCCGATCAACATGCTGCGCGGCGTGCGGTCGCGTTCGAACAACGCCACGTCCACGCCGGCCTTCTTCAGCCCGTGCGCCAGGCACAGGCCACCGGTCCCCGCTCCGATGATGAGCACCCTTAATTCTTTCTTGGGCATGACTACCCCCTCAACTAAGTCTCTTAGTGAGGAAGATATTCAGCTGACGAGACTCTTGTCAATCGTCCTGGTTGAGTCTCCTGAGGCGCGCCGAGCCGATCGCACGCCTGACGTCGTCGGCCGGAAGCAGCCTGACCAGCTGTTCCAGTGCCTCGGCGTCGTGCTCGCCGGAGTCGGTCTGGGTGAACTTCCACAGCGCGTTCGCGTCGCCCCGCGACAGGACGGCCTTGCGCACACCGGTCGCGAGGTCGTCCCGCTCGGCCAGCACGACGGGTGCTTCGGAGCGGCGCAGCAAGGAGCCGCGGTACCTGCACGCGGCCAGCGGCACGTCACCCTCCTGGAGCGCGGCCCGCACCGCGAGGAAGTCGGCCTCGACGTCCGCGGTGAGCCGGTAGGGCCTGGTCGACAGCACGTCGGCACCCAGCTGGGCGCGCAACCGGTGCAGCTCGGCGCGCACGGTCGTGGGGTTGCCGCGCTCGCCGTAGAGCCGCAGCGCGAGCTGGTCGGCGGACAGCCTGCCGTGCAACGCCAACGCGCAGAGGATCTCCGCGTGCCGCAACGAGATCGGTACCTCGCGCCCGTCCAGCACGACCTTGGGCTCCGGCAGCAGGAACGACAGCGACAGCACCGACCGCCGCACGTGCCGTTGCCGCGGGACCCTCAGCAGGTAGCCCTGGGCCAGGGTTTCCAGCACCGCTTCGCGGCCGTCCGGCAGCAGGAGGCGATCGCGGGAGACGTCGACGCGGGACGGCAGCAGCCCGTACGGCTCGACCGCGACGACCCGTCCGGTGGGGCTGAGCAGCGCGCCCGGCTCGCCTCTGAGGGCGATCAGGTGCCGCATGTTGCGCGCCCGCAGCTCCTCGTCCTGCGCGTGCATCCTGGCGAGCATCTCCGACTCGGCGAGCCGCGCCGACGCCGACACCAGCGCCACCATCGACGGGTGCACGGTCTCGATCGGGCCGCTCAGGTCGACCACCCCGATCGTCGTGCCGGTGTCGGGGTCGCGGATCGGGCTCGCCGCGCAGGTCCAGCGGTGGTAGGTCCGCACGAGGTGCTCGGCCGAGTGAACCGTGACGGGTGAGTTGGTCGCCAGCGCGGTCCCCATGCCGTTCGTGCCGGCCGCGTCCTCCGACCAGAGCGTTCCCTCGGCCAGGCCGACGTGCTCCGCGCTGGTGCGGGTGTGGTGGTCGCCCTCGCACCAGAGGATGTGGCCCTGCGCGTCCGCGACGATCATGATGTGCTTGGCCTCCTGCGCGAAGCCGAGCAGGGTCTCGCGCAGCAGGGGCAACGTCGGGTGCAGCGGATGCCGCTCCCGCAGGTCGGGCAGCTCGTCGGCGCCGAACACCGTGGGGGCCGTGTGCAGGTCGGGATCCACGTTGGCGGCGAGTGACCGTTGCCACGACGCGGAGATGACTGAGCGTGGCGAATCCACCGTGCGGGTACCACTCAACACGGCTTCTCTTACCCGACTCAGCAACAGTGCGTGTTGCACGGGGTCGTGGGCCACTGATCCATCCACGGCTTGCAACGAGCATGCAACGTTCTGCCGCTTACTTTCTCATTTCCCCCACCAGAGCAAGTCGGCGGGCCAGTCATCAGCGGGAGTCGAGAATGACGCAGTACGCGGCACCGGGTCAGCCCGGCAGCGTGGTCGCGTACCGGCCGAGGTACGACCACTTCATCGGCGGCGACTACGTGCCGCCCGTCTCCGGCGCGTACGTCGAGAACGTCACGCCGGTGACCGGTGAGGTCTTCACGGAGGTCGCGCGCGGCACGGACGCCGATCGTGCGCGTGCGCTGCACGCGGCCAGCGGTGCCGCACGCGCGTGGGGGAGCACCACGGCACGAGAGCGCGCCACGGTCCTGTGCGAGGTGGCCGACCGGGTGGAGGAGCACGCGACCGAGCTCGCGGTCGCCGAGACGTGGGACAACGGCAAGCCGGTCCGCGAGGCCCTGGTCGCCGACGTGCCGCTGCTGATCGAGCAGTTCCGGCAGTTCGCCGCGGTCATCCGCGCCGAGGCGGGCGAGGTCGAGCAGCTCGGCCGCAACACCTGCGACTACCGCTCGTTCCAGCCGCTCGGCGTGGTGCACGAACGGCTCCCGTGGACGTTCCCGCTGCTGAACGCGGCCCGCGTGCTCGCACCCGCGCTGGCCGCCGGCAACGCCGTGGTGCTCGAGCCCGCCCTGCAGACGCCGGCGTCGATCCACGTGCTGCTGGGCGTGATCGCCGACCTGCTGCCGCCCGGCGTGGTGAACGTGGTCACCGGGTCCGGCGACCACCCGGTGCGCTCCGGCCGTTGCCCCAACATCTTCTTCGCCGACGTCACCGCGCAACACGACGGCTTCCTGGACAAGGCGCTGGAAGGCTTCGCGATGTTCGCGGCCAACCAGGGCGAGGTCTGCACGGCCCCGTCCCGCGCGTTGATCCAGACCGCGGTCTACGAGGAGCTGCTGCACCTGGCGACCGCGCGCACCCAGCAGCTGCGGTTGGGCGACCCGCTCGACACCGACACGATGGTCGGCGCGGTGGTGTCGCTGGACCAGCGCGACCGGGTGCTCGCGTACGTCGAGCGCGGCAAGGCCGAGGGCGCGCGGCTGGTCACCGGCGGCGAGGCCTCCGGCCACTACGTCCAGCCCACGATCTTCGAGGGTGATCACCGCTCCGCCGTGTTCGCCGACGAGGTGCTCGGCCCGATCGTCTCCGTGACGAGGTTCGACGACCGCGCCGACGCGGTGAAGATCGCCAACGAGGCCACCGCCCAGCTCGGTGCCGGCGTCTGGTGCCGGGATGTCGCGCTGGCGCACAACGTCGGCCAGGAACTGCGCGCCGAACGGGTGTGGGTGAACAACTACTACGCGTACTCGGCGAACACCGCGGTGCTCGCCGAGTACCGGCGCGTGAAGCACCTGCTGGTCAGCTACTCCGACCGGGCGCAGGGCTACTTCTGATCACTTCTTCCAGGGCACCTGGCTGCTCGCGTAGTAGTTGATGCCCTGGACCTTCCAGCGCGGGGCCTGCGCGCCCAGGCGCGGCGCGAACCGGTCCCAGTTGTGCGTGGCGGCCGCCGCCCACCCGAGCTCGGCGGCCACCGCGAGGCGCGGGAACGCCATGTACTCGATGTCGGCGGACGTCCTGATGGTCTCCGTCCACAGTGGAGCCTCAACACCCCTGACGGAGGCTTCGCCCACCCCGTCGAGGTAGGCGCCGGGGTTCCAGTTGTAGGAGTCCTTGACCTCGATGAGCCCGGCCCAGTCCTGGCCGAGCTTGGTGTTCTTGTTGTACTTCATGTCGAGGTAGATCCGGTTGGCCGGCGACATCAGGATCTCGTTGCCCCGCTGCGCCGCCGCGGCCACGTTGGCGTCGGACGTCTCCGTGCCCCAGAACTGCGGGACGAGCGTGGTGTCCTTGGTGGTCTTGATGAACTCGTGCCAGCCGGTGGTCGTCTTGCCGTACTTCTTGACGATCGGCAGCACGCGGTTCATGAACTTCACGAAGTCCGCGTCCGACGTGGAGTGGGCCTCGTCACCGCCGATGTGGAAGTACTGGCCGGGCGTGATCGCCGAGACCTCCCTGACCACGTCGTCGACGAACTTGTAGGTGATGTCCTTGCTGATGCAGAGGCTGGAGAAGCCCACGTCGGTGCCGGTGTAGAGGGGCCGCTTCCTGCCGTCGCAGTTCAGTTCGGCGTAGCTCGCCAGGGCGGCGTTGGTGTGGCCCGGCATGTCGAACTCCGGAATCACCGTGATGCCGCGGTTCGCCGCGTACGCGACCAGGTCCTCGTACTGCTCCTGGGTGTAGTGGAGCTGGCCCTTGCGGCCGCCCACCTCGGTGCTGCCGCCGATCCTGGTCAGGTCCGGCCAGCTCTTGATCTCCAGCCGCCAGCCCTGGTCGTCACTCAGGTGGAGGTGGAAGTAGTTGATCTTGTAGGCGGCGATCTGGTCGAGGTAGCGCTTGACCTGGTCCGGGGTGAAGAAGTGCCGTGCCACGTCGAGCATGGCGCCGCGGTGCTGGTACCTCGGGTGGTCGAGGATGCTGGCGCCGCTGACCGTCCACGGTCCTGGCTGCCTGGTCTTGGCCTCTGCCTTGGGCGGGAGGAGCTGGCGGAGGGTCGCGATGCCGTTGAAGTGGCCCGCCGCGGAGTTCGCCCGGATGATCACCTGTTTCGGGGTGACGTCCAGCTGGTAGCCCTCTTCGCCGGTTTTCGGGTCGGCGTTGTCCAGCAGGACGATGCCGTCGCCGGTCACCTCGTCGGTGATCGGGAGTGCGTAGCCCGTGGACGGGCGGAGGATCGACGCCAGCAGCTCCGCGGGCTTGCGGGCGGTGCCCGTGCCGAGCTGGATCTTGGCGGTCGCGGTGAGACTGAACGTGATGTCCGCGCGGGGCTGGACCTGGACCGGTTGGGGGACCAGCTCCTGCAGCGGGGTCGCGGCTTGGGCGGTGGGTCCGGTCACCAGCACTCCCGATGCGGCGATCACCAGCGCTGTGAGTGCTGAGCGCACTCGTTTTGATGTCACGCCATCCTCCAGGCAAGGGGGAACCTCGTGGTGGCGGCGAGGGTTCACGGTGTCAGCGGGTGGTCGCGGCTGTCAAGGTTCAGACCAATGTGGGCGGGCTCGCAACGTGGGCTCGCAACAGAGCCCGGTCCTACAGGTGTTCCTTGCTCAGCTTGCGCCACAGGGCTGGGAGCTCTGCTTCCGCTTTGTGGGCCAGCTCCACTTCCTGGCCGTAGAGCAGGCCGAACGTGAAGCCGTTCTCGTCACCCCGGCCCAGGTCGAGGAGGACGGGGCGGGCCACCACCGAGTCCTGGTGTTCGCCGAGGAGGGTTTGGACGTCCTTGGCGCGCTTGCGGAGCTTCTCGGCGTGCTTGCCGAGGGCGGGCTCGGCCACCTCGGCCGAGTAGCGGAGGCGTTTCGCGGCCTTGCGGGCCTCGTGCAGCGCTTCGTCGCCCTCGGAGGTGGCAAGAGCGGCCTCGATGCGGACGTCCAGGCGGTGCCTCGCTTTTTCGACCAGGCGGGGCAGGACGTCCTTCGCCTTGCCGGACGCGAGAGCGGTGAGAGGCGGGGAGGCGAGGAGGGCGTCGATCGAGTTGAGCAGCGCGAAGTAGCGCTTGCCGTCCAGGGCGGCGACGGAGGCCTGGTGGGCCTTGGCTTCCAGCGGGGCGAAGTGGCGGGTCAGGCGGGCGGCCACGTCGCCGAGGGCGAGTTCGACCGGAAGCGCGTGGAGGGCGTTCTCGAAGCGCGTGCGGAGGACTTCCAGGTCGCGGGAGGTGCCGAGGACGGTGGCCAGCCACTTCAGTTCGTCGGTGAGGGTGCGGGTGGCTTCGCGGTCGACGACCTTGCCGTAGGCCTGGAGGGCCGAGCGCATGCGTCGGGTGGCCACGCGCATCTGGTGGACGGCGTCGGTCTCGTTGCGGCGGACTCGCGGGTCCTGGTTCTGGAGGGCGGCTCGTTGTTCGTGGAGGTAGGCGAGGACCACTTCGCCTGCGGTGGGCTTTTTGCCGAGGGTGGGGATGGCGTCTCGTTTCACGCCGATCACCTGGGAGAGCTTGGACTTCGACGAGGAAGGGGTGATGCCTGCTTCGCCGAGGTGTTGTTCCACGGTGTCCAGGAGGGCGCGGTCGCCGCCTTCGCCCAGTTCGACCTCGATCTCGCGCCACGAGGTCGTGGTGGTGGAGGAGCCCATGGTCTGGGCGGTGACCACGTCGTCGACGACTTCGGCGAGGAGTTCGCCGTTGCCGTTGGTGAGTTGCCAGCGGCGGCGGTTGGTGCGGATTTCGGCGATCGGGCCCAGCCCTGAGCCTCGGGTGTGGGCGCGGACCAGGGAGGAGAGGTCCTTGGGCGGGGTCTTCACCGCTCGGCCCAGTGGCACGCGCACTTCCTGGCGGGAGTCCTCGCCTGCCGGGAGTTTCAGGTGCCAGCCCTCGTCCTCGCCGCCCACCCGGCGGCGCAGGGTCACGCCGGCGCGGGCCAGGCGGTAGTCGTCCGTGTCGAAGTACGTGGCTTCGAGGTCGAACTCCTCCGGGCCGGTCGCCACGCCGGTGATCTCGGTCAGGTCCGGCAGGCTCGCGTCCGATGGTGCCTCGTACTTGCGTTCGGTCTCAGTAACTGAGGTCGCCATGCACTAGTCATACCTCGTTTCGCCGCAGTTCACCCACCGTGGTGACGGTGCGTGAGGGGTGGTTGCCACGGCCGGGCGGAATCCCGGTCTCGAATGCGTGCAATCAGTGGTGATCGCCTTGGCGGTGTCCGCGGTGTCCGGTTCGCTGGTCGCGTGCCCACGGAGAAGGAACGGCTCGACGTGGTCGAGCCGCAGGTCGCCACGTTGATCAGTCACGTCGGTCAGCTCGCGGCGGAGCTGGAACGCGTCACCGCCCGGCTGACGGTGCTGGAACGGCGGTTGTCGGGGGCCGGGGACGGGCCGCTGGTGGATCTCGACGCGGTGGCCGGGGACATCGCGCCGCTGGTCGAGGCGTTGCGCAAGGCGTGGGACGCCGAGCAGGAGATCCTCGCCGACCCGGCTCGGGTGGAGCTGAAGCAGGAGGTGCTGGAGTTCGAGGGGCTCAAGGCCCGGCGGGACGACGCGCGGTCCAAGCTGGACGGTGGGCGGGTGCCGCGGTTCGAACGGGACGCGCTCTCGCACGAGGTACGGCAGATGGAGTGGCTGATCAACGCCAACGAGGCGAGCGCCAAGCGGGCCGCCGAGCGGTTGGCGGCCGACGAGGACGCCACCGCCGAGGAGTGGCGGACCGAGGCGGTGCTCGCCGGGGACAAGGCCCGCGGGGAGATCAAGGACGCGGCCGCGCGACGCATCTCCGAGGCGCTCGGGCAGTACGCGCGGATGCCCGTGTGGTTCCGGGTGGGGCTCGGGGAGATTCCGACGCCGGACCCGTCGTTCTGGCTGGAGTCGGCGATCGCCGTGCTCGCGTACCGGCTGGAGTACGGGGTGACCGACGCGGTGTCGCCGCTCGGCACACCGCCCTCGGCGTCGAGCGGGTGCCAGAACTGGGTGCGCCGCACGAACGTCCACGCGGACATCACGGACCGGCTCACGACGCTGGCCGCCACGTTCCACCTGCAGTAGTCTTTCTGCAACCGAGCGGTTGCAGGAGGATCGGGAGAAGTGAGTCAGGTCGACGACGTGCTGGCCGCGCTCGCGGATCCGATGCGACGCAGGGTGCTCGACCTGGTGGCCGCGCGCGGGCCGATCTCGGCGTCGGCGCTCGCGACCGAGCTGCCGGTCAGCCGCCAGGCCGTCGTGAAGCACCTCGCCGTGCTGGAGAAGGCCGAGCTGGTGGCGTCCGAGCGGGCCGGTCGGGAGAACAACTTCTCCGTCCGGTCCGGTGCGCTGGACGCCACCGCCACGTGGATGGCCTCACTGGCTTCCCAGTGGGACCGCAGGCTGGCCGCGATCAAGAAGATCGCCGAGGGGTAGTTCAACGCTGAGGCATGAGGGTGCCGCCGACCATCGTGGCCAGCACCGGGATGTCCGCGATCGCGTCGCTCGTGCGCGGGTCGTCGCCCAGCACCACGAGGTCGGCGAGCTTGCCGGGCGTGAGGCTGCCCAGCACGTGCTCCTTGCGGCACGCGTAGGCGCTGCCCAGCGTGTATGCGCGGATCGCCTCCTCCGCGGTGATCGCCTCGTCCGGTCCGACCGCCCGGCCACCCGACGAACGCCGCCGCACCATGAACTCGATGGCGCGCAACGGCGCACCGTTCGCGACCGGCCGGTCCGAGCTGCCCGCGACGGTGATCCCGCGGTCGAGGAACGACCGCCCGCGGTACAGCCAGGGTGCGCGCTCCGCACCCATGATCTCGCTGTAGTCGTCGCCGTACGACCAGAGGAACGTCGGCTGGACGACCGGGATCAGCCCGAGGTCCGCGATCCGTTCGAGCTGGTCGGGCCGCACGAGACCACAGTGTTCGATCCGGTGCCGTGCGTCGGCGCGCGGTCGTTGCCGTTGCGCCTGCGCCACCGCGTCCAGGGTGAAGTCGATCGCGCGGTCGCCGATCGCGTGGATCGCGAGCTGCCACCCGGCGTGGTGGCCGTCGACGATCGCCGCCCGCATGAACTCCTCGGACTCGGCGAGCTGCCCCACGTTCTGGCTGTCCACATACGGTTCGGACAACGCGGCCGTGCGCGCGATCATGCCGCCGTCGGTCCACAGCTTCATCGCACCGATCGACAGCATGTCGTCGCCGAACCCGGTGTGCAGGCCGAGGTCGATCGCGCGCGGGATCCCGTCCGCCGGGTCCGCGGCGACGTCGTGCAGCACGTACGCGGACACCATGAGCTGCACCCGGATCGGCAGCCCGGCTCGTTGGTACGCGGCCGCTTCCAGCGGGCTGCTGGCGATCAGTCCCGCGCCGATGCCCGCCTCCGCACACATCGTCACGCCTTCGCTCAGCACCTGCCGTGCGCTCTCGTGCAGTTCGGCGGTGATCTCCGCAAGCGAGTGCGGCAGCCGCAACGACCGCGCGGCCAGCTGCTCGTTCTCGGTCAGCCAGCCGTCACCGGAGATCCCGGGGAGCTGGTTCAGCACCGCGGAGTTCACGACGCACGCGTGCCCGGAGATGTCCGCGAGGTAGAGCGGCCGATCGCCGGTGACCGGGTCGAGGTCGGCGGCCGTCAGCGGCCGGTCCATGATCCGCCGGTCGTAACCGGACGCCTCGATCCAGCCCTCACCCGGCGCGTTCCTCAGCCGTTCGAGGATCTGGGTGACGGTGGTCAGGCCGGTGACGTCGATGGTCCGGCGTTGGCGGCCGTTCCACGCGAGGTGCGTGTGCGCGTCGATGAAACCGGGCAGCACCACGGCGTTGCCGAGGTCGACGGTCTCGGCCGCCGGCAGGTCCGCGACCTGTTCGTCCAGCCCGGCGATGCGGCCCTGCCAGATGCCGATCGTGTGCGCGGCGGGGCGGGCCGGGTCCATCGTGAGGGCCCGGCAGCCCGTCAGCTTCAGGTCGAGTCTCATGCCGTCGCGAGGATCGGCACCGGTGTGTTGGTCAGCACGGCACTGTTGGTCAGCACAGAAGCCAGGATCTCACCTGACCGCACCGCGACGTTGGACAGAAGTGACGACGTGATGCCGTGCGAGTGCTCGGTACCGCCTTGCAGATAGATGCCACCGCGCAACAACGACTGCACGCGGTAGTCCCGTCCCACGACCAGACGACCGTTCTCGTCCCGTGCACAGGTCTCGTCCAGTGCGCCGAGAACCGGCGCGGCCTCGTCGTAACCGGTCGCGAGCAGCACGAGGTCGGCGTCGAGGAGCTCCTGCTCGCCGGTCACGAGCGACTGGATCACCGCACGGGCGCCGGACGCGCTCTCCTCGACCGCGACGAGGCGGGTCAGGTTCATCATCTTCAGCCGCTGCCTGCCGAGGACCTTCTCCTGGTACACGGTGCGGTAGAGCTGCGCGATGAGGTCGACGTCGACCACCGAGTAGTTGGTGTTGCGGTGGTAGTCCATCAAGCGCTGCTTCACGGCGTCCGGTGCGTCGTAGTAGTGGTCGACGGCCTCGGGGTCGAAGATGCGGTTCGCGAACGAGCTGTCGTCCGCGGGGGAGTAGCCGTAGCGCGAGAAAACCGAGCACACCTCGGCGTTCGGGAACTCGCGGTGCAGGTACGCCACGGCCTCCGCGGCACTCTGCCCGGCGCCCACGACGACGCAGCGCTTCGGGTCGGCCAGCTCGCCGACGCGGTGCAGGAACTCGCTGTTGTGCCACACGCGGTCCGACAGCTCGACGCCGTCCGGCACGGCCGGCCGCAGTCCGGTGGCGAAGACCAGGTTCCGTGCGTGGTACACGTCACCCGTGGCCGTGGTCACCTCGAACAGGTCGTCCTGGATCGCTGCCACGCCAACGGCTTCCGTGCCGTAGGTGACGAGGTCGTCGACCTGGGCGGCGGCCCATTCGAAGTAGTCGTGGAACTCGACCCGCAGTGGGAAGAGGTTCTTGTGGTTCACGAAGTCGATCAGCCGGCCGCGGTCGCGCAGGTAGCAGAGGAACGAGAAGCGGCTGGCCGGGTTGCGCATCGTGACCAGGTCCTTGAGGAACGACACCTGCATGGTGGCGTCGTCGAGCAGCATGCCCCGATGCCAGCCGAACGTGTCCTGACGTTCGAGAAACACCGCGGTGACAGGGGTTTCGGCCTGCTCGTTGTGCTCGGTGAGAGCGATGGCGAGCGCCAGGTTCGAGGGGCCGAACCCGATGCCGACGATGTCGTAGATCGGATGCATGAGCACCTAACTTAGGGAAGCCTAAGCTTGCTTTGCAAGCCCTTGGTTAGGTTAGCCTGACCGTATCGCAGTCGACTAGAGGAGGGCACCCCCATGCGGGTCGTCATGTTCGGGTTCCAGACCTGGGGTCATCGCACCCTGCAGGCACTTTTGGCGTCCGAGCACGAGGTCGTCCTGGTGGTGACCCATCCCAGGGGTGAGGGGGCGTACGAGAAGATCTGGAGCGATTCCGTCGAGGACCTGGCCCGCGAGAACGGCGTCGAGGTCGTCGTCCGCGAGCGCCCGGAGGACCAGGAGCTGCTCGACAAGCTGAAGTCCGTCGACCCGGACGTGATCGTCGCCTGCAACTGGCGGACCTGGATCCCGCCGCAGGTCTTCGCGTTGCCCAAGCACGGCACGTTGAACGTGCACGACTCGTTGCTGCCGAAGTACGCGGGCTTCTCTCCGTTGATCTGGGCGCTGCTCAACGACGAGAAGGAGGTCGGCGTGACGGCGCACATGATGGACGAGACGCTCGACGCCGGCGACATCGTGCTGCAGCGCTCGGTCCCGGTCGGCCCGCGCGACACGACGGCCGACCTCTTCGCCAAGACGCTGGAGCTCTTCGGCCCGATCACCGTCGACGGTCTCGCCGAGATCGCCTCCGGCCGCACGGACTTCGTGAAGCAGGACCGTGCACAGGCCTCGTTCTTCCACAAGCGCGCCGAGGAGGACCTGCGGATCGACTGGACGTGGACCGCGGAGGAGCTGGACCGGCTGGTGCGAGCGCAGTGCGCGCCGTACCCGAGCGCGTTCTGCTTCCACCGCGGCGAGCGACTGGAGATCATCGAGGCGGACGTCTCGGAAGCCGTCTACGGCGGCACTCCCGGCCGGATCTTCTACCGCGAGGGCGACGGCGTGGCGGTCGTCGCGGGCGCCGAGGCCCGCCGCGGTCGCAGCAAGGCGTTGCTGGTCAAGAAGGTCCGCACCGCAGACGGGGTCGAGCTCAAGGCGCACGAGTACTTCAAGGCGATGGGCGGCTACCTGACCTCGCGTCCGTAACAGTGACATGCCGATCCCGGGCCGGGTGACCGGTCCGTGATCGGCATGACCGATCATGAGCGCATGAATCGCGCGGCGGTGACGTCACTGGTGGTCTTCGTGCTGCTCGTGGCCGTGGGCTGGTACCTGTCGAACCATCAGTCCTCCCAGCAGAATCCGTCGACGCCCGCGCCGACCGGGCCTGCGCCGACGGGGTCGAAGGACCTCGAAAGCCTCAAGATCGCGCCGGAGGGCAAGATGGCCGGCTACAGCCGCGACCGCTTCCCGCACTGGGCCTCGCAGGGAAACTCCTGCGACACCAGGGAGCTCGTGCTGCAGCGTCAGGGCACCGACGTGAAGTCGGACAAGGACTGCAAGATCCTCTCCGGCACCTGGAACAGCCCCTACGACAACGTGGTGATCAAGAACGCCGCTGACGTCGACATCGACCACATGGTGCCGCTCGCGGAGGCCTGGCGGTCCGGCGCGGACAAGTGGACCGACGACGAGCGCAAGGCGTTCGCCAACGACCTCGGCGGCATCCAGCTGCACGCCGTGACCGCGAAGTCCAACCGCGCCAAGGGCGACCAGGACCCGGCCAAGTGGAAGCCGCCGGCCGAGTCCTACTGGTGCACCTACGCCCAGTACTGGATCTCGGTGAAGATCACGTACAAGCTCACCGCGGACCAGGCCGAGCACGACGCGCTGGCCACGATGCTGGCCCGGTGCTGATCACCGCAACGGTGATCGGCTCGAGGTAGGTGTCGGCACGCAGCGCCCGGCGGAGCTTCTCCCGGAACAGCGGGCGGTCCTGCGGTGCCGGCAGAGTCTCCGGCGACATCGCGGAGAACAGGCTGCCCGCCAGCTCTTCGACGGTGTGCTCGTGGGTGTGGCTGATCGTCCACTCGTGCGGCGTGTACCCGGCGGCCTCCAGTGCGGCCGCGTACCGGCGGCGCGCACCGGCGTCCGTCCCGCAGTCGGCGGTCACCGGACGGCCGAACCACTCCTCCAGCACCTTCCGGATCGCCGGGTGCTGGAGCCACAGGGGCGTGCCGTTCGCGATGATCGCGAACGTCGCCGTGTCCGCGTCGCGGAACAGCTTCTCGTGATCCATCCAGTGCAGCGCCTGCCCGACCACGATCGCGTCGAACCGGCCGAGTCCCGGCACGTCCGCGTCCGACCCCAGGCGCCACTCGACCTTGGGGCGCCTCGGCCCGTGCGCGAGCATGTCAGGCTCCGGATCGACCGCGACCACGCTCCCGACGTGCGCCGACAGCGGCACGGCGAGCTGGCCGGTGCCGCACCCGAGGTCGAGCACCCGGTGCTCCCCGGTGAGCCCGAGCTCCTGGACCAGCGCGCCGATCACCGGCGGCGGGTAACCGGGACGGAACTTCGCGTAGTAATCAGCTACTTCGCCGCTGAAACCGAGTCCGGTCGTGCTCATGGCTTCGACACTGCCCGAGTCGGCACACCCGTGCCGGGAACTCCGCCGGCAGCAGAACGACACGGCCCGACCCCCCCGGACGGGCCGCGTCGCCCGCCGTCCTAGACGGCGCGCACCGACTCGAACAGCCCGGACAGCTGCCAGTGCGTCACGTACCCCATGGCCTCGGCCGCGATCAGGACGTCGAGCTTGCCGAGGTTCGTCCGCGCCGGCATCTGGTACGCCTTGCCCCGCCGCGCGTCGAGCACCATCGGCGTCGCCCCCGGCAGCGTCTCGTCGATCGTGTGCTGCAGGATCCGCAGTCCGACGTTCGCCGCCTCCCTGGTCAGCGGCACCTCCTTGGTGTGGACGAGCACCGCGTAGGTGGACCCGTCCTTCTTGCGCAGCCCCAGGTGCGGCCGGACCTTCAGGGTGAGGTCGCCGACCCGGTAGGTCGCCGGTTCGACCGGCACCCCGGTGGCCCTGAACGACGCGAGCCACGGCAGGAACCCGTCGGCGATCTCCTCGAACGCCCGCGGCTGCCCCGTGCGGTTGGCGTTGAGGATCGCCTTCTTCAGCTCCAGCTCAGGTTCGGTCGAGTTGACCGCTCGGCGCATGGCGTCGCGGATCGGGTTGTAGAACCCGCACACCTTGGGGTCGTCGGTCAGGTACATCCCCCGCTGCTCCGACACGATGTTGATGCGTCCACGCTGGCCGCTCATGACGTACTCGGTGAACGACAGTGCGGTGACGCTGACGTTGTTGTCCGGCAACGCTTTCTCCCCTCGTACCGCTCTCTTCACCTGACGTTAGCCGAGGGGTCTGACAAAAACGGCGCTGCTCCAAACGGTGTAACGACTACCGAGAGTTGAGCGATTACTTCGGTAAGTGCCACTCACAGTGGTGGCCTGGGCCTCATTCGGTAAACGGACGGTGACGCACTGGCAGCCGATCACGCCGATGACCGCTCGTCTGCCGTTCGGCGATGCTCACGCAACGCTCACCGCACGACGAGCGGAAGTAACCCTCCGTAGAAGATCAACTCAGGAGAATGGGTCCAGCAGGAGTAATCGCGGTGAGGGAGTGAGATGGCGGTCAAGGCGGAGCGTTCACCCGATAGAGCGGGTGACGTGAAGGTTCCGCGGCAGCCGATGGCGTGGCTCGTCCACCCTGCTCACTGGCCGCACGCCCTGCAGCTGACGGTCATCTGGGTGCTGATCGCGCTGCTGCTGTGGGCCATCGCCGTCACGCTCGGCCCCGACCAGGCGTTCATCGTCGGTTCCGCGGGTGTCGCGGCCAAGCTGATCTGCATGTACCTGGACACCCGCGTCCGCAACTAACGTCCGTAGCGCTCTGCCGCGCGTGCTTTCGCCTTCGCGGCCTCGACCTCGCGGTCCTTCGGTGGCGCCGTCGTCACCAACGCGTCGAGCAGCTCCTGGGTGGCCGCGGCGACGGCGGCGACCGCCTTGTCGAACGCGGCCTGGTTCGCCGCCGACGGTTTCGCCGCCCCGCTCACCTTCCGCACGTACTGCAGCGCCGCGGCCTGCACCTCGTCGGAGGTCGCCGGCGGTTCGAAGTTGTGGAGCACCCGGATGTTTCGGCACATGGCTCCACTATGACCTGTTCGGTGGCGCGGCGCGGGTGTGGATGCGTTCTCCCTGCTTGCCGAACAGGCTGATGATCTCGGCGGGGTTGCCGTCGGCGCTGCTGAGCGCGTGCGGCTGCCGGCAGTCGAACTCCGCGACCTCGCCGGCGCGCAGCACGACCTCCTTGTCGCCGAGCCGCAGTCGGATCCGCCCGCTCAGCACGTAGAACCACTCGTAGCCCTCGTGCACGCGCGGCTCGTGCAGCACGGGGTCCTTGATGATCATTTTCCAGGCCTGCAGCGGCCCGATCGACCTGGTCAGCGGGATGCCGACGCGGCCGTGGTCCAGTTCGCGCGGCTTCATCACGACCCGCGGATCGCCCACCTCCGGTGCGCCCACGAGGTCGTCCAGCGACACCTGGTACGTGCGCGACAACGGCAGCAGCAGCTCCAGCGTCGGCTTGCGCTGGTCGGTCTCCAGCCTGGACAGCGTCGACTTCGAGATGCCCGTCATCTCGGACAACGTCGCCAGCGTCAGGTCGTGCTCGGCCCGCAACGCGGCGAGCCGTTGCCCCACGGTTGTTGCCATAACAGCAACTTACTTTGCCAAAACCGGACTGTCGACCGCACCCTCGGACCATGAACTGCGAAGTGGTGATCATCGGTGGGGGAGCGGCCGGGTTGAGTGCCGCCCTGATGCTGACCAGGGCGCGCCGGAGCGTGCTCGTGGTCGACGGTGCCGAGCCGCGCAACAAGCCGGCCGCGCACATGCACAACTACCTCTCTCGTGACGGGCTCTCGCCGTTGGACCTGCTCAAGCACGGTCGCGCCGAGGTCGAGGGGTACGGCGGAGAGATCGTCAACGACACCGTCCGCGGCGTCACGAAGGTCGATGACGGGTTCGCGGTCGAGCTCTCCGGCCGTGTCGTCACGGCGAAACGGTTGCTGGTCGCGACCGGTCTAGTCGACGAGGTGCCGGATCTCCTGCGCGAGCGGTGGGGCCGTGACGTCTTCAGCTGCCCGTACTGCCACGGCTACGAGGTCCGCGACCAGAAGCTCGTCGTGTTCGGCGACGAGATGAAGGTCGCGCTGGTCCGGCAGTGGTCCGCCGACGTCACGCACGTTCAGTCGGTGGACGGCATCGAGGTGGAGAACGACCGGCTGGTCGCGGTCATCTCCGGCGGCGAACGGGTGCCTGCCGACGCGCTCGTGTACTCGGCGCCGGTGAAGCCGCGTGACGAACTCCTGCTCGCGTTGGGTGCCGAGACCGAGGAAACGCCCGTCGGTCCGTTCGTGCGCACGGACGCCAAGGGACGCACCAGCGTGCCGGGCGTTTACGCGGCGGGCAACGTCACGGACCCCGCGGCCATCGTGATCGTCGCCGCCGCGCAGGGCGCCCAGGCGGCCGGAATGATCAACATGGACCTGGTCAACGCCAGTTCTTGATCAGCGCCTGTCTTTGATCAGCGCCTGTCTTGATCAGCGCTGGTACCTGAGCATCACAACTCTGCCGTCGAACACCTTCGACTCGGCGAGCTCGAGGTCGAAGCGCTTGGGGTGGGAGAAGACGGGCTTGCCGCCGCCGAGCACGACCGGGTGGACGAAGATCAGGTACTCGTCGATCATGTCCCGCTCGGTCAGGCTCGCGGCCAGCGCCGACCCGCCGAAGAGGATCATCCGCTCGTCCGGCAGGTCCGCGGGGTCGTTGAACACGCGGGTGTTCCAGCCGGCCTCGGTGAGCGTCCGCGACACCACGGCCTTGGGCGACTCCCGCCAGATCGGCGCGTACCGCAGCGTGTGCTCGGACTGGTCGAGCTGCTCGGCCTGGGGCCAGAAGAACGACATCATGTCCCAGACCCTGCGCCCGTACAGCAGCGTGTCGGCCTGGCCGGAGAGCTCCAGCGAGTGATCGGACATCTCCGGACCCATCAGCGGCCAGTCGAACTCGCCGTTCGGGCCCTCGATGAAACCGTCCGCGGACTGGTGGACGAAGTGCGTGATCACGACTGCCTCCCGTGGTTTTGCGAAGGTGGACCGTCGTGCTCCGGAAAACTCATCGGAAGGCTGATCCGGAACGTCGAACCCTCGTTCAGCGTGCTGGTCACCGACACCGTGCCGCCGTGCGCCTCGACCAGGTGCCGGGTGATCGCGAGCCCGAGCCCGCTGCCGCCGGTGGTGCGGCTGCGGGACTTGTCCGCGCGCCAGAACCGGTCGAACACGTGCGGCAGGTCCTCCGGCGCGATGCCGGTGCCGGTGTCGCGCACTTCGAGGACGGCGTCGTCCTCGTCCTGGTACAGCCTCACGACGACCTCGCCTCCGGGCGGGGTGTAACGCACGGCGTTGGCGACGAGGTTGCCGAGCGCCTGCCGCAGCCGCACCGGGTCCGCCGTGGCGTGGACCGGTGCGGTTTCGGCGCGCAGCAGGATCTCGCGGTTCTGCTGGGCGTTGACGACCTGGTCCACCACGTCGTCGAGCGCGATCGGCTCGGGGTGGAGCCTGAGGGTGCCCGCGTCGGCCTGGGCGAGGTCGTGCAGGTCGTCCACGAGCCGTTGCAGCAGAAGGGATTCCTCCAGCAGCATGTCGATCAGGTGCGGGTCGGGTTGGGCCAGACCGTCCTGGGTCGCCTCCAGCCAGCCGGTGATGTTGCCCAACGGCGTGCGCAGCTCGTGCGCGACGTCGCTGACCATCGCCTGCCGCTGCCGTTCGGTCTCGGCGAGCTTCTCGGACATCGCGTTGAACGACTTGGCCAGCTCGCCGATCTCGCCCGCGCCACCGTCCACCCGCGCGGTGCGGTCGCCCTCCGCGGTGCGCTTGGTGGCGGCGGTGAGCGCGCGGATCGGCCGCACGAGCTGCGTCGCGGTGAGCCAGGACGCGAACCCGGCGAGCGCGAGAATTCCCAGCGCCACCAACGTGATCCGGTTCGCGCCGGTCGTGGACAGGTCGATCGACAGCGGCTCGCCACCGGTCGGCTCGGTGATGAACGCGTGTGCGTACGGCGCCACCCACGGCCGCAACTGCTCCCGGCGGGCGTTGTCCATGCACTCGACGATCGGCGGGTCCTGGTACTGGACGGCCAGCACCTCCCAGTCCAGCGAGACGGTCCTGTCCTTCGGCGGGGTCAGGTACTTCTCGGGCAACCGGCTCACGCACCCGCTGAACAGCTGGTAGAGCTCTGCGTACGCGGCCTTCTCGGTCAGCGTCAGCTGGTAGAGCCGGTTGCCGACCTCGCAGTCCTCCCAGACCGACAGCTTGCCCGGTTCGTCGGTCGCGAGCCGCGGCCTGCCGTTGGGCGCCTCCACGACGGTGATCTTGTTGTTGCACTGGAGCAGCTGGTCCGCGTACGCGCGCAACGTCCGGTGCTCCTCGCCGGTCAACCGGAACGGCCCGACCGCCCGCGGATCGATCTTGCCCGCGCCCGGCTTCAGCCACGAGTCGACGTTCAGCGGGTCGACGGACACCTTCGGGTTGACGGGCAGCGGTGGCGAGCCGGCGTTGCCGGTGTCGAGCAACTTCTTGCCGTCGCGGTCCGTCAGCGCGATGCGCCGGTTGAACCGCTGCGCCAAACGGTCCACATCGGACTTCGCCTCCGCCCAGGTCCGGTGCGTCGCCGCGAGGTTGAGCAGCTCGTCGTAGATCTGCGCGTCGGTCGCGAGCGCCTCACCCTGCTCCTGCCGGATCGCACCGGTGGTGGCCTGGCTCGCGAGCCACGCGGTCAGGGCGATCGAACAGGCCGCGATCACCACGGAGAACAGGAAGAACCGGACCAGCAGGCTTTTCATACGAGCTTGTACCCGATGCCGTAGACGGTGAGGAGCCGTTCCGGCCGCCGCGGGTCCCGCTCGATCTTGCGGCGCAGCTTCATCATGTGCACGTCGACCGTCCGTGCCGTGATGAACCCGTCCTCCAGCAGCTGCTCGCGCGTGAACACCCGCTGCGGCTGAGCGGCCATCCGCGCCAGCAACCGGAACTCCGCCGGCGTGAGGTTCACCAGCTCGTCCTTGATCCGCACCTCGTGCCTGACGGGGTCGACGACCAGGTCACCGACCTTGAGCACGGTCGCGTTCGTCTCCCGGGCGCGCCCGGTCCTGCGCAGGATCGTCCGCACCCGAGCCACCATCTGCCGCGGCCGGAACGGTTTGGTGATGTAGTCGTCCGCGCCCAGGTCGAAGCCGAGCAGCACGTCGTCCTCAGTTGACCGCGCGGTCAGCAACACGATCGGCACGTCCGACTCGGTCCTGATCGCCCGCATCACGTCAATGCCGTCCACCAACGGCATCATCACGTCCAGCACCAACAGGTCCGGATTCCGCCGCCGCGTCTCGTCGATCGCCGCCCGCCCGTCGTGCACGACCACCACGGAATGCCCGTCGTGCTCGAGGTACCGGCGCACGAGCTCCGCCTGGTGAACGTTGTCCTCGGCGACGAGGATGTGGGCACACACGTCCGCAGTATGCAGGCCTTCACGACAGTCAAGCGGGACGTAAACAGGTTCTTCATCAGTTCCGGCGAGCGTTGCCGTCATGAAGGTGCACCTGGTCCTGGCGTCCGTCGCACTCACCACACTGCTGCTCACGACGTCCCAGCTCGCAGGCGAATCGTCCCCGGCGGCCGCCCCGACCTCGACTCCGCCGCCGTCCGCGGCGTCGTCGTCTTCTGCGGCCCCACCGCCTCCGCCGCGGGTGTACACCTCCAGCGCGGACCTGCCGGACGGCCCGGCCTTCCCCACCTCCGGGGCCGCCACCTTTCACGTCGTTCCCGGCTCAGGCCCGGCCGCCGGCACGGGCCCGCTGCGCACTTACGCCGTCGAGGTCGAAGACGGCGTCACGGTCGACGAACAATCCTTCGCGTCGTTCGTCGACGCCACACTCGCCGACCCGCACGGCTGGACCGCGAAGGGCGAGCGCGCCGTACAACGCGTGGACGGCCCTGCGTCGCTGCACATCAGGCTGACCTCACAACAAACCGCACGTGCCGTCTGCGGCTACGAAATCCCGGTCGACGTCTCGTGCCGCAACGGCAACCTCGTCTTCCTCAGCGCCGCCCGCTGGTTCCGCGGCGCCGTCGCCTACCTGCCCGACCTGACCGCGTACCGGCAGTACATGGTGAACCACGAGGTGGGCCACGCCTTCGGCCAGCCCCACCGCCCGTGCGGCGCGACGGGCGCCCCGGCCCCGGTGATGATGCAGCAGACGTTCAGCGTGTCCAACGACGAGATCGTCCACATCACCAACGGAGTTCCGCAGGGCACCGTCATCCCGCAGGACGGCAAGGTGTGCACGCCGAACCCGTGGCCGTATCCGTGACCTTCCTGGCCACGACCACCGCCGTCGTCTCACCCTCGACCCGGAACACCGGCTCCACCCGCTCGAACACCCGCCGCAACTCGACCACGACATCGGCCCCGCTGAACCCCGCGACCCGGCGGTAGGCCGCCCGCAGGAACCTGGTCGCCCGCGTCTTCTTGGCCAGCCGCACGTCGAACACGAACAGCCGCCCACCCGGTTTCAGCGCGTCCGCGGCGTTCGCAACCGCCGCCGGCACGTCCGGCATGGCGCTGAACGCCCCCAACGCCACCGCCGCGTCGAACTCCGCAGCCCCGTGATCGGTGTCGCACGCATCAGCCTGGCGCACCTCGACGTTCGGCCACCTCCGCGCCCGCTTCCTGGCCACTGCCACCATCCGCGGACTGACGTCCATCGCGACCACACGCCCTTGCGCCCCAACGGCTTGCGCGAGCGCCGGCAGCAACGCCCCGGTGCCGCACCCGATGTCGAGCACCGCCTCGCCCGGCCGCAACGCCAGCTCGTCGATCGCGAGCCGGTTGAGCGTCCCGGAGAACCGGTCGAGCACCCGGTAGTAGGTGAGCGCGGCAAAGTCCCAAAGCTGCATGGCATCCCCCTCTTTTGCAATGCGAACGCATCGTAACCTGGCTGTGCGTAGAATGCAATGCGATCGCATTGGAGTAGACGTGCCGAAGCAGGTAGACCACGACGAACGCCGCCGCGAAATCGGCGATGCCGTGTGCCGGGTGATGGCCGCCCGAGGCCTGGACGCCGTGAGCCTGCGCCACGTGGCCGCCGAGGCAGGCGTGTCCATGGGCCGCGTCCAGCACTACTTCGCGACCAAGGACGACATGCTCCTGTTCGCGTTCCGCCAGATCAGCGACCGCGTGGCCCAACGACTGGGCGCGGTGCGCTCCGACGACCCGCGAACCCACCTGCGCGCCTTGCTCCTGGAACTCCTGCCGCTGACCCCAGCGGCCCGCGCGGAGGCCCCCGTCCTCGCCGCCTTCCTGGCCCATGCGGTCGTCGAGCCGCGCCTGGCCGAGCCCTTGCGCGAGGGCGGCCCGCGGATGACGGCGTTCGTGGCAAGCCTCATCGCCCAGGTGCGTCCCGACGGTGACGCGGAACGGGACGCGATGGCGCTGCTGGCGTTCGTCGACGGCCTGATGCTGCAGATGCTGACCGGCCAAGTGGACGCAAGTGCGGCGGTGGAGCTTGTAGATCATCAACTGGATCGTGTGTTCACAACCTGACGGCATGGACGTGAACACGAGACTGCTGCGGTACTTCGCCGCCATCGGCGAGAAGGGCAACCCCACGCGCGAACGCAGCCGGGCTGGCAGGCCAAAAGTGAGGCCGCTGACCCGGTCTTGCAGGTCAACGGCGACTTTCCCGGCTAGCGCCCCCCCGAAGGCCTTCTGCCAGTCCATGGCGGACATGCTGTCGACGGCGTCGGTACTCGACAGGTGTCCCGGACCCCACGATCCGGGACACCTGTCCGTTTACCCGTGTTCCACCAGTCGTGTCACCGACGTCGTCCCTGACAACGCGTCCATTGCCCTGAGCCGGCGGCAGGCCAACGCCGACTCCGGACTGGATGCCGTGATTGGACAACCAGGTCGGCATGTCCTCGACTGGCCCACCACTGGTGAGGAGATGGAGGCACTACGATCGGCTTGCGCCGGATCGAGCCTGCGCAGGCGTTGTCAACGCTCAGCACTCCACGTTCACCAGTTTTGCCAGAGTGTTAGATGGGAAAGACCTGCTGTCCCAGGCCCAGAGATGTACGCGGCTGCCGTTTTCGAAGTAGATCGTGAAAGGGTTGCCGTGTGACTGGGCCCAGCCGAAATAGTCGTTGAGGCCACTCCACCCGCATTTCTCGATGTTCCAGGTGTCTCCGGTCGCCTTGGAGACGCAGGCCCTACCGTAGTCACATTTGTTCGACCAGTATTGGGGTTGAACGTCGGCTGCGGAAGCCACGCCGGGGCCGCCGACAAGCGCCGTCATCCCCAGAACGGCGGCCAGCGCCGCACGACCCGTGAACCTTGTGATCGAACGCGATTGCGTACCAGACAAAACCGTTCCCCCAGTTTCGAAACAAGAACGTCATGGCGAATGTGGACACTGCATCCGCGACGGTCACCGACGTGGCACCCGGTACGGCACCAGCGTTCCAGACCTGCATTGCTCGAGACTTTCACGAAGGTTGCGTGGCGGTCGAGAGTTGTCCGAGCAGGGCGCGGTCCCTGCTCGCACCGTGGTCACCTGCATACGGAAGTGGTGAAGTGCGTGGGGAACCCACGGCAACGACATCAGAAGATGAGTTCTCAGGTGATGTTTTCAGTCTCAAGGGTGACTGGAACCGCCAAGCGCCCCCAGCCCTTGACGGCCTTTACTCTGTCATGAGTGCCACGTTGTGTCAATTGCTCTGGCTGTATTTAGTGGGCGTTTAGCGCGGCAGTCTTCAATTTTGGTAGGATTCGCGGCCCAGTGAGAACTGTTTTCCGTGTAGCGGAACGTGGCGCCTTCTGGCGCGATGCTGATCGTGCCCAGTGGCTCCCGCGTGACTCCGACCCTGATCGTCGCCGGCTACGGCTTGTCGACGATGCTCCTTGTTGTGCTCACGCTCCGCTTGTGCGGGGAGGGCGGACCGGGTGTCGCACTCGCGTTCGTCGACGGCCTCGGGATCACTCTCCTGTTGCGACCCCTTGGCCTCACGTGTGGCTTCACAAACGGGGATTGACATCGAGAACGAAGAAGGCCTCTGACCTGTCGATGCAGGTCAGAGGCCGTTCTGTGGAGCGCCCCCGGCAGGATTCGAACCTGCGACCTCGGGATTAGAAGTCCCTCGCTCTCTCCACTGAGCTACGGAGGCTTGAGGAGACCAGGCGGCCACGATGTGTGGTCGCCGGAGCCCCCACCGGACACATCGTCCGGAGTCGATCGTCTGTTTCTGCCCTACGTCCGAACGGGTGATAAAAACGCCCTAAACGTGACGCGTATCACTTCGACGGGGCCGTGGAGGCTCTCTGAATGAGCGAGACGTCGAGTCTGGTTGGCCGGGGCGGTCTGCCTCCGGCCAGTAATTTCAGGGCCAGTTCGCCTGCGCGGCGGCCCTTGTCGGCCAGGGGTTGACGGACAGTAGTCAACGGCGGGTCGCTGTAGGCCGCTTCGGGGACGTCGTCGAAGCCGACGACGGAGACGTCGCCGGGGACGGTCAGGCCCAGATCGCGGGCCGCCTGCAGGCAGCCGAAGGCCAGTTGGTCCGACGCGCACAGCAGTGCGCTCGGGCGCGGCGTGCGGGTGAGGAGCCACCGCGCGCCGAGACGTCCGAGTTCGCGATCACTGCCGCGGGTCTCCCACACCGGAACATTGTCCGGTTTCACCCCGGCTTTTTCCAAAGTGTCGAGGTAGCCGCCCAGTCGGTCTCGGCTCACGCGGAACGGCACGTCCGAACGGCGCTCGGGGGACACGGGTCCGGATGCTCCGTCCGGGCGCAGTGCGAACATCAGCACGCCGAAACGGGTGTGGCCCAGGCTGAGCAGGTGTGACGCGGCCAGCGACGCGCCGACGGCGTCCTGCACCTCCACCCGCGCCGAGTCCGGCAGCACCGGCTGGTCGATCACGACCAGGGGGAGTCGGCGGGCCGCGACCGCGTCCAGTGCGGGGGCGGAGTCCGGCAGCGAGTAGGCCACCATCACGTCCGCTTGCGCGCGCGCCACGATCGAGGGGCGTGGACCGCCGGTGGAGTCGCCGGGCATCAGGACCAAGCTGTGGTCGTGGCCGTCCACGGTCGAGGCCAGGCCGTCGAGCACGATCGACAGCGCCGGATCGGAGAACGCGCCGGACAGGCCCTGCGGCAGCATGAAGCCCACGGCCGCTGACGAGCGTGTGGCCAGTGAGCGGGCAACGGGATCTGGGCCTGCATAGCCCAGAGAGCGCGCCGTCTCGAGGATGCGTTCGCGCAATGACGACGACAGCTGGTCGGGCCGGTTGTACGCGTTCGACACCGTGGCCCTGGAAACCCCGACCGCGGCGGCGACGGTGTCCAGCGTCGGCCTGCGTCGGCGATCGGAGTCCACGGACAGCATCGTAGGCGAGAGATCGGACCCAAACCGCTGGCACGACTGAAGCGCTTCAGTCATGCTGGGAGGCATGTCCCCACGCCTGGCCACGTTCGTCGTCTTCCTGTTGAACGGCGCCGTCTTCGGCACCTGGGCCGCCCGCGTGCCCGCACTCGCCGAGCAGGTCGGCGCCGAACCCGGCAGCCTCGGGCTGGCACTGCTCGGAGGCAGCGTCGGCCTGGCCCTGACGGCACCGTTGGCGGCACGGATCTGTGCTGTTCACGGGTCGCGCAAGGTGCTGATAGCGAGCAGCCTCCTCAGTCCGCTCCTTCTGCCCGTGCTCGCGTTGTCGCGGTCACCGGTGCAGCTCGGGCTGATCCTCATCGCGCTGGGGGCGAGCGTCGCCGCGTTGGACGTGTCGATGAACATCGCCGCGGTCGTCGTCGTCCGCGATCTGCAACGGCCGTTGATGCCGCAGTTCCACGCGGGCTTCAGCTTCGGCGGCCTCTTCGGGTCGTTGGGCAGCGCCGCCGCCGCTCAGGCGCACTGGACGCCCATGCAGCACTTCCTCACGGCAGCACTGGCCGGCGTCGTCGTTACGGCGCTCATCGCGAAGAGCGTCCCCGGAGGATTAGGGGAGCGCCATAGGGAAGAGGTCACCGAGCGCACCAATGTGCTCAAGAGCCCGGTCCTCTGGCTGTTGGCGAGCATCGCGCTGTGCAGTGCAATCGCGGAAGGGGCGGCGGCGGACTGGTCGGCGTTGTTCATGGTGCGTGAACGCGGTATGGGTGACGCGGCGGGTGCATACGCCTATGCGGGCTTCTCCGTCGCGATGGCGCTTGCACGGTGGTTCGGCGAACCGATCCAACGCGCGCTCGGCCCGCACCGCCTCCTCGCCACGGGCGGCGGTCTCGCGGCAACGGGCCTGACGCTCGCGGTCGCGGTGCCGTTGCCGGCGGCCGGCTACCTCGGGTTCGGCCTGGCCGGTCTGGGGCTGGCGTTCTCGTTCCCCGTGGTCATGGACCTCGCCAGCGACACCGGCAAACGTGCGGACGGCAGCGGCGGCGAACGCGAGCTGGGACTCGTGACGACGATCGCCTACACGGGGTTCCTCGCGGGGCCGCCGATCGTCGGCGGGCTGGCGCACGTGAGCTCTCTGGTGGTGTCCCTCGGGTTCGTGGCGCTGGTCACCGCGCTGATCATCCCGGCGACCTGGATGGCGAGGCGCCAACGTCTCACACGGCGCGTTTCCCGAGGGTCGTAGGCTCCTGGACGTGGCAATTGAACGCTCCACCAGAACGGGACTGGTGCCCCTCGTCGTCATCGGCTTCGCGGTGGCGGCACTCGCCGCCGTCGGGCTGAGCGCGCTCTCGGGCAACCCTCCGGCTGGGCTGTTGGTCGTGCGGGTGCTGACCGAGACCGGCGCGGTGGTGACCATCGGCTCGTTGCTGCTGGCGGCGTTCCTCGTGCCACCGCAGAAGTCCGGCACTCTCGCAGCCGACGGCTACGCCGCGATGCGCACAGCCGGGTGGTTTGCGCTCGTGTGGCTCGTGGGCGCTGTGCTGTCCGTGCCGTTCAACACGGCGGCTGCGATCGACCGGCCGGTCGACTCGTTCACCTTCAGGCAGATGATCGCGACGGCGATGCTGCTGGAGCAGTCGAAGGCGTGGATGCTGACGGCGATCATCGTGGCCTTGCTCGCGCTGGGCTGCCGTCTGGTGCTGTCGTGGGGATGGACGGCGGTCCTGCTGTTCCTGGCTGTCTTCGCGCTGGTGCCGGTCGCGGTCACCGGCCACTCGTCGTCGGGCGGCTCGCACGACATGGCGACGAACAGTCTGCTGTTCCACCTCATCGCCGCCGTGTTGTGGGTCGGTGGCCTCATCGCGTTGCTCGCGCACGGCAGGCGTGGCGGTGCTCATCTGCCCCTCGCCGCCGCGCGGTTCTCCAGGCTGGCGCTGGTCTGCTGGATCGTCATGGCCGTCTCGGGTGTGGTGAACGCGCTCGTGCGCGTCACACCGGTCGACCTCGTGACGTCGACCTACGGCTGGCTGACGCTCGGCAAGGTGGCCTGTCTGCTGCTGCTCGGCGCGTTCGGCTACTTCCAGCGCGAACGCGGGGTGAAGGGCGTCGCCGACGGCAGGCCGCAGGCGTTGCTCAAGCTCGCGGGCCTCGAAGTCCTGCTGATGATGTTCACCATCGGGCTCGCCGTGGCGCTGGCCCGCACGCCTCCGCCGAGTGGCACCCTCGAACTGCCCAGCCGCACGGAGATCGCCATCGGCTACGACCTCGACGGGCCTCCGACGCTGGCGCGCATCCTGTTCGACTGGCGGTTCGACCTGATCTACGGCACGGTCGCGCTGGCGCTCGCCCTGTTCTACGTGCTGGGCGTGCGCAGGCTCGTCAAGCGCGGTGACACCTGGCCGGTCGGCCGGACCGCCGCGTGGTTGTGCGGCTGTTTCGCGCTGCTCTTCGCGACGTCGTCGGGCATGGGCCGGTACTCGCCGGCGATGTTCAGCGTCCACATGGAAGCGCACATGGTGTTGTCCATGCTGACGCCGATCCTGTTCGTCCTGGGCGGACCGGTCACGCTGGCGTTGCGCGCGTTGCCGGTCAACAAGGAGGTGCCGGGGCCACGAGAGTGGGTGCTGGCGTTCGTGCACTCACCGGTCGCGCGTGTGCTGACGAACCCCTTTGTGGCGCTGGCGTTGTTCGTCGGTTCGTTCTACGCCCTGTACTTCTCGGGGCTGTTCGCGGTCGCGTTGTCGTTCCACTGGGCGCACCTCGCGATGAACGCCCACTTCATCCTCGCCGGGTACGTCTTCTACTGGCCGGTGATCGGCGTGGACCCCGCACCGAACAAGCTGCCGCCGCTCGGCCGGTTGGGGCTCTTGTTCGCGTCGATTCCGTTTCACGCGTTCTTCGGTGTCGTGCTGATGAGCTCGCAGACGGTCATCGGCGAACAGTTCTACCGCGGGCTGGCGTTGCCGTGGGTGCAGAACCTGTTGGAGGACCAGCGACTCGGCGGCGGCATCGCGTGGGCGGCGGGGGAGGTCCCGTTGCTGGTGGTGATGGTCGCCCTGCTCGCGCAGTGGGCGCGGCAGGACACCCGCGAGGCCAAGCGGTTGGACCGCAAGGCCGACGCCGATGGCGACGCCGACCTCGAGGCCTACAACGCGATGCTCCGGAAGATGGCCGGAAAGGACTAGATCGACAGCGGCCGGCGGAACCCGCGGATCGCCATGAACGCGCCGACGACCGCGATCGCGCCGCTCGTGACCAGCGCGCCGACCACTCCGGTGACCGGGTGGGCGAGCGCCAGGCTGCGGGCGGCGTCGACCGCGTAGGTCAGCGGGTTGATCTTGGCGATCGCCTGCAGCCAGCCGGGCAGACCGCCCACCGGCACGAACGCGCTGGACGCGAACATCAGCGGGAACATCGCCAGGAAGCCGACGGTCTGCATCAGCTCCGCCTTGCGCACCCAGGCGGCGATCGCGATGAACACCCAGCTCAGCGCCCATCCGACGACCAGCGCGAGGCCGAGCGCGGCAAGCGTGCCGAGCATGCCGCCGTCGGGCCTGAACCCGAACACCAGCACGCCGAACGTGATCATCAGCAGCAGCTGGAACGCGGTCCGCACGGCGTCGGACAGGTTGCGCGCCAGCAGAACCGTGCTCGGGCGGATGGGCAGTGAACGGAACCGTGCGAGCACACCGTTCGACATGTCCTGCACGAGTCCGATGCCGGATGCGAGAGAGGACTGCATCGCGGTGTTCACGAGGATCGCCGGCAGCAGGAAGTTGATGTAGGTCATGCCCGGCGGGAAGTTCGCCGTCGACGTGATGCTGCTGAAGATCTGGCTGAACAGCGTCAGCATGATCAACGGCTGCAGCACGCTGAAGAAGACGAGTGCGGGCGTGCGCAACAACGCTCTGAGTGAACGGCCGGTCAGCACGAGAACCTGTGTCGGGTAGCTGCTTCCGTGCCAGGTCAAGGTCGCCATGGTTCCCCCTAGTTCGCGGCGAGAGTGAGGTAGACGTCGTCCAAAGTGGGCTCGGCGAGGCCGATTTCGTGCGCCTCCAAGCCGTTGTCGTCCAACGCGCGCACGACCGTTGCGAGGTCGCGTGACGCGTTGACGGGCGTGGTGAGCGTGAGGCCCTCGGCGACGGGGTGGAGCCCCACCGCGTTGATGGCTTTCAGCGCCGTGTCCACATCGGACGCCGAGTCGAGCGTGACGGTCACCGTGCGCTGGCCGACCTGCGCCTTGAGCTCGGCCGAGGTGCCGGACGCGACGACCTTGCCGTGGGACAGCACGGTGATCGTGTCGGCGAGCCGGTCGGCCTCGTCCAGGTACTGCGTCGTGAGCAGCACGGTGGTGCCGTCGGCGACGAGCTTCTCGACGATCTCCCACATCGCCAGGCGGCTGGCCGGGTCGAGACCGGTGGTCGGCTCGTCCAGGAACAGCACCTCGGGGCTGCCGACCAGGCTGGCGGCGAGGTCGAGACGGCGCCGCATGCCGCCGGAGTAGGTCTTGGCGTTGCGCTTGGCGGCGTCGGTGAGGTCGAACTGCTCCAGCAGGTCGTCGGCGCGCTGGTGGGCCTGCTTGCGGCTGGCGCCGAGCAGGCGGGCGATCAGCACGAGGTTGTCGTGGCCGCTGAGCTGCTCGTCCACGGCGGCGAACTGGCCGGTCAGGCCGATTCTGCTGCGGACCTCGTGGCTCTGCTTCACGACGTCGAACCCGGCGACCCGCGCGCTGCCACCGGAGGGCGGCAGCATCGTGGTGAGGATGTTGACGAGTGTGGTCTTGCCGGCGCCGTTGTGGCCCAGAAGGCCGAGAACGGAACCCTTCTTCGCAGCGACGCTGACGCCGTCGAGGGCGTGCACGTCACCGAACCTCTTGCTCACCTCGGTGGCTTCGATCATGAGCTCAGACATGTGCTCCCCCTGATTTGAGTGCTCCGTGCAGGAACAGTTCGACGAGCTGCGGAGCTTCGACGGTCGTGTCGCCGAAACCCTTGCCCTGCAGGCGGTTGGTGAAGACGAAACCGAGCAGCAGGCGGGCGGCGTGCTCGGCGGTCGTGCGCATCTCGGCGTCACCGAAGATCCCCGCGACGGCGTTGGAGATCCGCTGCATGCCGACGGGCGGACCCTTGTGCTTCTCGTGGTCGTCCTGGCTGGGCTGCCAGCCGGACTCGCGCAGGGCGCCCATGACGCCCCACATGCGGTCGAGGTAGCCGAGCACCGACTCGACCGCCACGACCAGACGTTCCTCCAACGGCAGGTCTGCCGGGATCGCGCTGATGGCGGCGACTTCGTCGTCGGAGAGCAGCGCTCGCTGGATCACCGCGTTGAGCAGCTCGGCCTTGTCCTTGAAGACGCGGAACACCGTGCCTTCCGCGATGCCGGCCGCGGTGGCGATCTGGCTGGTGGTGACGTTCGCGCCGGTCTTCACGACGAGCGGCAGCGTGGCCTGGACGATCGCTTCACGGCGATCTTCCGGGCTCATCGCGGGGGCGCGGCGGCGGCGTGGTTCCTCTGACACGTCCGCAACTGTATGAGTGAGTCCTCACTCATGTCAATGAGTGGGCGCTCACTCACTCGCCTGGCTCGAGTGCCGCCCTAGCACACAGGTCCGACAATTTCGCGGTTCGAGGCGCTTCAAGATCGCGACCTGTCCACAACCCGCGAGTAATCCACAGATCCCCGTCCACCCCGCCCGCCCGACCCCCTCCCCGGAGCAACCTGGACCGGCACCCCGCAACCCTGGAGGCGAACCGATGTCCTGGAATTCCACCGTGATCACCGTTGTTGGCACTGTCACCAGCGACGTCACGTACAAGCACGGCGAGGACGGCAAGACGAACGCGTACTTCCGCGTCGTGTCCACCGAGCGCCGCTACAACACGTCGATCGGCGACTGGGAGGACGGCGAGTCGGTGTGGCTGGGCGTCTCGTGCTGGCGCAAGCTCGCCGACAGCGTGAAGACCACGCTGTCCAAAGGTGATCCGGTGATCGTCCAGGGCAAGCTGCGCATGCGTTATTACGAGCAGGACAACGTCAAGCGATCATCGGTCAGCCTCGACGCGTTGCACGTCGGGTTGGACTTGAGCCGGGTGCAGTCACTGGGCTCGGCTCCGGTCGTTGAACCGCGGGTCGGGGAAGATCTCGCCGAGGAAGCCGTCCCGTTCTAGTTCGTTCCTGCGCCGTTCGGGGCAAACGAACACCGGGAGTTCCCGAACCCGCCCGATCCGGCAGCGCCGCCGGTGAAGATGTACGCACTGCGATCCACGAAGGAGGGAAGCTCGTAGGTCGGGGCCGCTGAGGACCGATCGCCGAGGGTCGTTCACGTTCGAATGGAACGGGCTGGTCACCAAGCCGCGTGACGCTCGTTCCGAGGGTGAACGCGCGCTTGTCGGCGACCGAGGTCAGGAGCCTCTGAGCACCGCTCTACGATCGCCGCCATGGCCGAGTTCATCTACACCATGAAAAAGGTGCGCAAGGCGCACGGTGACAAGGTCATCCTCGATGACGTCACGATCATGTTCTACCCCGGCGCGAAGATCGGTGTGGTCGGTCCCAACGGCGCCGGCAAGTCGAGCGTGCTCAAGATCATGGCGGGGTTGGACACACCGGGCAACGGTGAGGCCTACCTGTCCCCCGGTTACACGGTGGGCATCCTCCAGCAGGAACCGCCGCTCAACGAGGAGAAGACCGTCCTCGGCAACGTCCAGGAGGGCCTGGGCGAGATCAAGGTGAAGCTCGACCGCTTCAACGAGATCGCCGAGCTGATGGCGACCGACTACTCCGACGAGCTGATGGAGGAGATGGGCAAGCTCCAGGAGGAGCTCGACCACGCGAACGCGTGGGACCTCGACTCCCAGCTGGAGCAGGCGATGGACGCCCTGCGCTGCCCGCCGCCGGACGCCGACGTCACCAAGCTCTCCGGTGGTGAGCGCCGCCGTGTCGCGCTGTGCAAGCTGCTGCTGAGCAAGCCCGACCTGCTGCTGCTCGACGAGCCCACCAACCACCTGGACGCGGAGAGCGTCCTGTGGCTGGAGCAGCACCTCGCGCAGTACCCCGGCGCCGTGCTCGCCGTGACCCACGACCGGTACTTCCTCGACAACCTGGCCGAGTGGATCCTCGAGCTCGACCGCGGCAAGGCCCACCCCTACGAGGGCAACTACTCCACCTACCTGGAGAAGAAGGCCGAGCGCCTCGCGGTGCAGGGCAAGAAGGACCAGAAGCTGCAGAAGCGCCTCAAGGACGAGCTGGAGTGGGTGCGCTCCGGCGCCAAGGCCCGCCAGGCCAAGTCGAAGGCGCGTCTCGACCGCTACGAGGAGATGGCGGCCGAGGCGGAGAAGACCCGCAAGCTCGACTTCGAGGAGATCCAGATCCCGCCGGGCCCGCGTCTGGGCAACGTCGTGGTCGAGGTCGACAAGCTGAAGAAGGGCTTCGGCGAGCGGGTGCTGATCGACAACCTGTCGTTCACCTTGCCGCGCAACGGCATCGTCGGCGTCATCGGCCCGAACGGCGTCGGCAAGACGACGCTGTTCAAGACCATCGTCGGTCTCGAGCAGCCCGACGCCGGCACCGTGAAGGTCGGCGAGACGGTGCTGCTGTCGTACGTCGACCAGAACCGCGGCGGCATCGACCCGAAGAAGAACGTGTGGGAGGTCGTGTCCGGCGGACTCGACTACATCCACGTCGGCAACGTCGAGATGCCGTCGCGCGCGTACGTCAGCGCGTTCGGCTTCAAGGGCCCGGACCAGCAGAAGCCCGCGGGCGTGCTGTCCGGTGGTGAGCGCAACCGCCTGAACCTCGCGCTCACGCTCAAGCAGGGCGGAAACCTGATCCTGCTGGACGAGCCGACGAACGACCTCGACGTCGAGACCCTGGGCTCGCTGGAGAACGCTCTCGAGCAGTTCCCCGGCTGCGCCGTCGTGATCTCCCACGACCGGTGGTTCCTCGACCGCGTCGCCACGCACATCCTCGCGTGGGAAGGCACGGACGAGAACCCGTCGCAGTGGTACTGGTTCGAGGGCAACTTCGAAGGTTACGAAAAGAACAAGATCGAGCGCCTGGGTGCCGAAGCGGCCCGTCCGCACCGTGTCACGTATCGCAAGTTGACACGGGACTGAGAGGGCAACGGCGACGTCGTGGCGGCGAGGGGCGAGACGCAGGCGGACGTCGAGGTGAGCACGCTGGTCGTGCCCGCCTGGCGGCTGCGTTGGCGAGCACCGGAGCTCGCTCTGGTGCTGGGTGAGCGCGCACTTGCGCTCGCCTCCGCCCGTCATGACGAAGCCGACCGGCTCCGCGCCGAGTCGTTGGTGGTCTTCGCGGGCAACCGCGTGGGCCGCGGCGTCCGCATCGCCGACCGGGCGATCGACGCGCTGAAGGCGGCCGAGGCCGCCGGTGAGCACGAGACCGCGTGGCTGCTGCGGGTGGAACTCGCGGCGTGCGCGCGGTCCGTGGGCGCGCCGCTGACGGGCTTCGCCGCGGTGACGCCCGTGCTGGAAGCGCCGGACGTGCCCGCGGAGCTGCGAGCTTCCGCTCTGGTGCAGGCCAGCGAATGCCTGGTCACGGTCGGCCGCGGCGACGAGCCCACCAGGGCGCTCGCCGAGGCGGACCAGCTCTACGTCGCCGACACGACGCTCGACGAGGACACCCGCCTGCTCCTGCGCGGCCTGATCCGCGCGGTCCAGGCAGCCCAGCACCGTCGCTGGGGCGACATCGCGGCCGCCATCGGTACCGCACGGGAAGGCCTCGACCTGCTCGGCAGGTTCGCCGACCCGTCGGCGGACAGCGGCCAGGGCGTCGGCCGGCTCACGCTGGAGCTGGTGCTGTCGCTCATGGACGCCAACCGACTCCTCGACGCGAGCGAAGTCGGCGCCCCGTTGCTCGACCGTCCGGTGCGCGCTCCGTCCGCCTCCACCACGGGCTGGTTGCGCCTCGCTCTCGCGACGCGCGTCCACCTCCCCGCTGGCCGCGTCGCGCTCGCCCGCGAAATGCTGCGCGACGCCGCGGCCAGCGCCGAACGCCACCAGCTCGACACCCTTCTCGCGGAAAGCCTGCTCGCGCTCGCGCATGTGCACGAGGTGTCCGGCGAGCTGGCCGACGCGCTGACGAACCTGCGCTCCGCCCACGCCGCCGAACGCCGCAGGGCCCGCGCCGTCTACGCGGTGCGCGCCCGCCTCGCCGCCGAGTTCTCCGGCGTCCACCGCCAGCCCGCCGATCTGCACCAGCAGCTGGCGAGCCTGCTCCGCCCGGTCGAGGGCATGCAGGTGGTGACCGACGGCGTGCTGTCCGCCGCCCTGAAGCAACAACTGCGCCAGTGGCGCCCGGTCCAGGTCCGCAAGGGCGACGGCCTGAAGGTCAAGCGCGTGCGCCGAGCTGCCGAAGACATGACCGTGGAGGGTCTGTCCGCGGCACGCCAACATGCCGCCGATCGCTGGCGCATGGTCCAGCCGTTCGGCGAGCCCGACGACAAAACCCCGGAACCCTTGGAACTCCCACCCCCACCCCAGCCTTCTTCCGACCGCACCGTCCCGGCCTCCGGCCTGATCGCCTCGGCAGGCGCCATGGTGAGCGGCCGCCGCCGCGCGGCCCGCGTGGCCGCGGGCGAGATCGACGAGGACCAGCCCACCACCCCCGCCGAGCCGTCCACCGCCCCTGAGCCGCAGCTCACGCCGGACCAGGAACGCAAGCGCAAGGTCGAACAGCAGCTGATGGAGCTGCAGCGCGAGGCCCGCCGCCAGATCGAGGCCGAACGCCAGGCCCGCGCCGAACAACGCGCCCAGGCAGAACGCGAAGCCGCCGAGGAGGCCGCCCGCCAGGCCGCCGCCCGCGAGCAAGCGGCCCGCGAGGAGGCCGCGCGCCAAGCTCTCGCCCGTGAGGAAGCCGCGCGGCAGGCCGCCGCCCGTGAGGAGGCCGCGCGGCAGGAAGCCGCCCGCCAGGCCGCTGAACGAGAAGCCGCCGAACGCGAAGCCGCAGCCCGTGAGGTGGCAGCCCGTGAAGCGCCCGCCCGCGAAGAAGCGCCGAGATCCCAGCCGGAAAGCGTCCTGGACATGCTCAAGGCCCAGGGCCTGCGCGCAGGCGGCCGCCGCCGAGCCCCGGACGCCGAAACTTCCGCGGACTCCCCGTCGTGGCGGGTGGAACCTCCGTCCCGCCTGCGCCAGGACGACACCCCGCAATCCCCGGCGGCGCAGAGCTACTACGCCGGCGCGGACCAGGAGTCCCCGAACTACTCCGCCGACCCGAGCGCCGGGGAACGAGCGTCCCGCCCAGGCCTGTCCGCGGCGTTCAACCGCGCCCCGGCGGCCCCCGACTTCGGCCCGCACCTGGACGACCCGGCCCCGGCCTACCCGCTGTACACCCCGGCCGCGGGCTTCCCGGCAGCCCCGGCCGATCCCGACGAGCGCAAGCTCCCGGACGGCGACTACAGCGGCGTCGACTTCAACGCCTCCCGCTGGTCGACGGCGTCGATCCCGACACCGCCCACTCCCGCGGAGCACCCGGACCCGAAACCCGACCCGGACCCGGAGCCCAAGCCGCTCCCGCCCATCCCGGACCCGATCCCGTCGGTGCCCACCCCCGACGAGATCCCGCAGCCGCCGGAGCCGGACCTGCTGTCGAGCACGTTCCTGAGCTCCGCGGACGTGGAACCGGAGGACGACACCTCGAACCTCCCCACCACCCCGGTCCGCGTGAACCCGCTCCAGGACCAGCCGGGCTTCGGCAGCCCGGCCGGTCCGGGCACGCAGCAGGGGTTCGGCACTCAAACCGGGTTCGGCACGCAGCCGAGTTTTGGGAATCAGACCGGTTTCGGCAGCCAGCCGACCTTCGGCACCCAGGCGAACTTCGGCACGCAGCCGACCTTCGGCACCCAACCCGACCCGTCCACGCCGGTCGGTCCGGCGAGCGACACCGGATTCGGCCGGCCCGCCACCACCAGCACACCCGACCAGGAGAGCAAGCCGGATCCGGCGGGGTGGGCCAACTTCGAGATCGGGCCGGACTTCGACGTCGACCCGATCGTGCGGATGTCGACGGGCCCGACGGCCGACCCGGCCACCCGGCCCGACTACGCCGAACCGTCAGGCCCGGGCACCTCGTCGCAGCCCACCGCCACGCCCGCCGACTCCAGCCCCGGTGCGGACTTCGGCCCGGGCAGGCCATCCGAGTCCGGCGGCCTCGTCGAGTTCGGCTCGGCCATGTTCTCCGGCTCCGGCACCGGTACGGGGTTCGGCTCAGGCACGCCGTCCGACCCCGGCGCCGCAGCCGGGTCCGGATCGGCCGCGTCCTCCGACTCCGGCACGGACTTCCGCTTCGGCGAGGACATGTCGGCTGGTTCCGGCGCTGCCACGTCCGCTCATTCCGGTGCTGGGACCGACTCGCCGGGTTCTGCCACCCAGCCCGCCTCCACGCCGCAGTACGACTTCTTCGCCACGGAGCCGGAGCAGGCTGTCCAGCAGGACTCCGCGCAGCTCGGCGCCGACCAACCCTCCACGGCCGAGGACGAGGCCGGCGCGCGGACAGGGCGACCGAGCAGCCGGCGCAAGCCGAGCGACCTGAGTCTCGCCGACCTGCTCGCGGAAGCGCTCGTCGCCTACGAGACCGGGCGCCGTTCGGACGAGGAGCGGTTCGAGGCCGCCGACCTGGCTGTTCCGGAGCTGTCCGGCGCGTCGGACCAGAACGCCGAAACCCCGCGGCCGGAGAACACGGACTCGGTCTTCAACCCCGGGCCAGAGCCCGGAGCTGACTCCCTCTTTCGGACCGGTGAGTCCTTCGGTTCGCCGACCTGGGCATCGGAGTTCGCGCCGACGCCGAGCTCGCCGCACGAACCAGCACCGGACGCGCGGCCCGCGGATTCCTACTTCCTTCCGGAACAGCCGTCTGCGACGCCGCCGGGTCCGGAGACCCCGGAGGAGAAGACCGGGCCGATCGTTCCGGTCGGCGCGCCGGACAGCGAGACCACCGGGCCCATCCGTCCCGTGACGGGGGACGGTCCTCCCGGTTGGACGCTGCCCGGAGTGTGAGGTCCGGCACGTGCGAGCGTGCCGTTTTCCCGGTTCGGCGATCGCCGGGCCCATGATCGGATGTGTCGCAGGACAAGCCTGGTCGCCCTCGGGGCGGCCGGGTGCGTCCACGATGCGGAATGCGTTGGAACCACTGATGATGTGACTCGATTCAGCCCTCGATTCAGTGGTCCGTCAGTGCCCCTCCCGTTGCCGGTGACGGCCACCTGCCCATCTAGGGTGGGGTCGGACCCGGCACACAGAGGTGCCGGATAGCGTGGAGTCGCCTGAAGATGACCTCGACTGGAGCCCCGACCCGTATCGACGACGCCTCCGCGGCCCCGACCGCGGACGGTGGAAGTCGACCGGCCAGTCCTGAGCAGGTCCGTGACGAGCTGATCGAACGGGCCGCCGCCAATGCCCCCGAACTCGCTGATCTGATCCGCCTCTTCTACCGGCACGTGCCCGCCGAGGAAGTCAACGAAGACGACCCGGTGGACCTGGTCGGAGCGGTGCGGTCGAACTACGAGCTTGCCGCGAGCCGCGTTCCCGGACGCGCCGCCGTGCGCATTCTCAACCCGACACGGGCCACCGACGGGTGGCAGTGTCCGGTCACCGTGGTCCAGGTGGTGACGGACGACATGCCGTACCTCGTGGACTCGGTCGCTTCCGAGCTCACCCGTGGTGGCGTGCAGGTGCAGCGCGTTGTGCACCCCATCGTCGTCGTGCGCCGTGACCCGGTGACCGGTGAGCGCATCGAGGTGTTGCCCACCGCCGACCCGGCCGATCCGCCCGCCGACGCACTGGCGGAGTCGTGGATGAACATCGAGGTCGACCTCCTCACGGACCCCGATCGGGCCCGTGAGCTGGAGACCCGGCTGCTGACGGTGCTGACCGACGTCCGCGAGGTCGTCGAGGACACCGATCGCATGATCACCACGGCGACGCAGCTCGCGGAGCAGCTGGAGAAGGACTCGTCCGAGGCCACCACGGACGCCGCGAAGCTGCTCAGGTGGCTCGCGGACGGGCATTTCACGTTCATGGGCTACCGGCAGTACGAGCTGGTGCAGGAGGACGGCGAACCGGCGCTGCGGGCGGTGCTCGCGAGTGGTCTCGGCGTGCTGCGCCAGGACAGCCTCGCCGCGCGCAGCCTCACGGCGGGACCGGACAACGGCGCGCAGGCGCTCAGCCCCGAGCTGCTCGTGCTGACGCAGGCGAGTGCGCAGAGCAGCGTGCACCGCAGCGTCTACCCCTACTACGTGGGCGTGAAGACCTTCGACTCCGAGGGCAAGGTCTCCGGCGAGCACCGGTTCCTCGGCATCTTCAGCACCACGGCGCTGCACGAGGACGTGCTCGACATCCCGGTGATCGAGCGCCGGGTGCGCGACGTGATCCACCGGGCCGGCTTCCCGCTGCAGTCCTACTCGGGACAGCGGATGCTCGAGGTGATCCAGAACTACCCGCGCACCGAGCTGTTCTCGGTCGACGCGGACACGCTCTACCAGACCACGACGGGTGTCATCGCCCTCGCGGAACGGCGGCGGTTGCGGCTGTTCCTGCGGCGCGACCCGTACGGCCGCTTCTTCTCGTGCCTGGTCTACCTGCCGCGCGACCGCTACACGACGACGAGCCGCCTCGCGATGCAGGAGGTGCTGCTCGCCGAGCTCGGCGGCCTGAACCTCGAGTACAGCGCGCGGATCGGCGAGTCGGCGCTCGCCCGCGTGCACTTCATGGTGCACACGGACCCGTCGCGCACGCTGGAGCCGGACACCAACGCGATCCAGCAGAAGCTCGCCGAGGCCGTCCGCAGCTGGGACGACCGCATGGTCGAGGCCGTCGTCGGCGACAGCTTCGAGCTGGGTGCCGAGTCGGCGACTGAGCAGGGCCAGCGGTTCGCGTCGGTCTTCCCGGAGGCCTACAAGGAGGACTTCCCGGCGAGCACCGGCCTCGAGGACTACCGGCGCATCGAGGCGCTCGCCGAGGGCGACCTCGACATGGTGTTCTACGTGCCGGAGAACGCCGAGGCGGGGGAGCGGCGGTTCAAGCTCTTCGTGACCGGCGACGGCATCACGTTGTCCGACGTGCTGCCGATGCTGCAGCGCATGGGCGTGATCGTGGTCGACGAGCGGCCGTACGAGATCGCGCGCGAGGACGGCGTGCAGTGCTGGATCTACGACTTCGGCCTGCGCATCGACCAGAAGTCGCTCGAACAGCTGTCGGAGTCCGACCTCGAGAACGTGCGGGTGCGGTTCCAGGACGCGTTCGCCGCCGTCTGGCGCGGTGAGGCCGAGGTCGACCGCTTCAACTCGCTGGTGCTGCAGGCCGGGCTCACCTGGCAGCAGGCCGCGATGCTGCGCGCGTACGCGAAGTACCTGCGGCAGGCGGGCACGCCGTACTCCCAGGACTACATCGAGGACGCGGTGCTCGGTCACACGAGCGTGGCGATCGCGCTGGTCGCGTTGTTCGAGGCCCGGTTCGACCCGCGGCTCGACGACCACACGCGCGCCGACCGCACCGAGACGATGGCCACCGAGATCGGCAAGCTGATCGACGACGTGACGAGCCTCGACGCGGACCGGATCCTGCGCAGCCTGCTCACGCTGATCAACGCCACGCTGCGGACGAACTACTTCTTCCGCGACGCCGACGGCAACGCCCGGCCGTACCTGTCGGTCAAGCTCGACCCGCAGGCGATCCCGGACCTGCCGCTGCCGCGGCCGAAGTTCGAGATCTTCGTGTACTCGCCGCGCGTCGAGGGCGTGCACCTGCGGTTCGGCTCGGTCGCACGCGGTGGTCTGCGCTGGTCGGACCGTCGCGAGGACTTCCGCACGGAGATCCTCGGCCTGGTCAAGGCGCAGGCGGTCAAGAACGCGGTGATCGTGCCGGTCGGTGCCAAGGGCGGCTTCGTCGTCAAGCGTCCGATCCCGGCGACCGGTGACCCCGGCATCGACCGCGAGAACTTCATGTCCGAGGGCATCGCCTGCTACAAGATGTTCATCTCGGGCCTGCTCGACCTCACCGACAACCTGATCAACAACGAGGTCGTGCCCGCGCCGCAGGTCGTGCGCTACGACGGCGACGACACGTACCTGGTCGTGGCCGCGGACAAGGGCACCGCGACGTTCTCCGACATCGCCAACGGCGTGAGCCAGAGCTACGGCTTCTGGCTGGGCGACGCGTTCGCCTCCGGTGGCTCGATCGGCTACGACCACAAGGCCATGGGCATCACGGCCAAGGGCGCGTGGGAGAGCGTGAAGCGGTCGTTCCGCGAGCTCGGCCTGGACACGCAGACCGAGGAGTTCACCGTCGTCGGCATCGGCGACATGTCCGGTGACGTGTTCGGCAACGGCATGATGCTGTCCGAGCACATCCGGCTCGTGGCCGCGTTCGACCACCGGCACATCTTCATCGACCCGAACCCGGTCGCGGCGACGTCGTTCGCCGAGCGCGTGCGGCTGTTCAACGTGCCGCGCTCGTCGTGGGACGACTACGACCGCTCGCTGATCAGCGAGGGCGGTGGCATCTTCCCGCTCACGGCGAAGTCGATCCCGATCTCCGAGCAGGCCCGCGTCGCGCTGGGGCTGCCCGAGGGCGTGGAGAAGCTGTCGCCGCCGGAGCTGAAGAAGGCCATCCTGCTCGCGCCGGTCGACCTGCTCTGGAACGGCGGCATCGGCACCTACGTCAAGGCGTCGACCGAGTCGCACGCCGACGTCGGCGACAAGGCCAACGACGCGATTCGCGTCAACGGCGCCGACCTGCGGGTCAAGGTCGTCGGCGAGGGAGGCAACCTCGGCCTCACCCAGCGCGGCCGCATCGAGTTCGCGCGCACCGGCGGCAAGGTCAACACCGACGCGCTCGACAACTCCGCCGGTGTCGACTGCTCCGACCACGAGGTCAACATCAAGATCCTGCTGGACCACCTGGTCCGGGAGGGGTCGCTGGAGCAGCAGCAGCGCAACGAGGTCCTCGGCGAGATGACCGACGAGGTCGGCGAGCTCGTGCTGGCCGACAACTACTCGCAGAACAACGTCCTCGGCGTCAGCCGGGCGCACGCCGTCCCGATGCTCTCGGTGCACGCGCGTCTGGTCGCGGACCTCGAGGAGCGCGGTGCTCTCGACCGTCAGCTGGAGGCGCTGCCGAGCGCGGCGGAGTTCAAGGCGCTGGAGAAGAACGGTCAGGGCCTCACCTCGCCGGAGCTCGCCACGCTGCTCGCGTTCACCAAGCTCACGTTGAAGGAAGAGCTGCTCGCGAGCGACATCCCGACGATCGACACGTTCAAGAACAAGCTGCCGGACTACTTCCCGACGCTGCTGCGCGAACGTTTCGGCGCGGCCATCCCGAACCACCCGCTGGCGAAGCAGATCATCACGACGGTGGTCGTCAACGAGGTGGTCGACGGCGGTGGCGTGTCCTACGCGTTCCGCCTGGCCGAGGAGATGAGCGCGTCGGCGACCGACGCGGTCCGCGCCTACGCCGTGGTCACCGAGGTCTTCGACCTGCGGACGATCTGGCGTGAGATCCAGGAGCTGGACAACGTGGTGGCGACGGAGGTCCAGGACAACATGGTCCTGGAGACCCGCCGGCTGCTCGACCGCGCGTCGCGCTGGCTGCTGTCGAACCGGCCGCAGCCGATCGCTGTGGGCTCGACCATCAACCGCTTCCGCAAGGTGGTCTCCGAGCTCAGCCCGTCTGCCCTGGACCTGTTGCAGGGCAAGGAGTACGACGTGGTCGCCGGCAAGGCGGACCGCTACGTCGAACAGGGCGTCCCGGCGGAGCTGGCCCGCAAGGTCGCGGCGCTGCTGTACATGTACGGCCTGCTCGACGTCACCGAGATCGCCGAGCTGGCCGAACGCGAGATCGGCCCGGCCGGTGGCATGGGTCCTGAGCGCTCGCACCGGGAGACCGCCGAGCTGTACTTCGCGCTGTCCGACCACCTCGACATCGACCACATGCTGGACTCGGTGACGAGCCTGGAACGCGGCAACCGCTGGCACGCCCTGGCCCGCCTGGCTCTCCGCGACGACTTCTACTCGTCGCTGCGGGCCATCACCCTCGACGTGCTGAGGGCGAGCGACCTGGACGACACGGCGAGCGAGAAGATCACCAAGTGGGAGCAGGCCAACGCCTCCCGCCTGGCTCGTTCGCGCGGTGCGCTGGAGGAGATCAACCGGGTGCACCAGCTGGACCTGGCCACCCTGTCCGTCGCCGCACGTCAGGTGCGGAGCATGGTCAGGTAGTGCGGAAGAGCTGGAGCAGGTCAGACGACCTGCTCCAGCTCGGCCCGCTGCATGATCGCGTCACGGTGCCAGTGCCGCACGATCAGCAGCATCAACGCGAGAACGCCCGCCACGAGGGTGGCGGCACCGCTGCCCATCCACAGGCCGAGGAGCTCCATGCCGTCGTAAGGCGTGGGGATGTCGGTGTAGAAGACGTAGCCGCACAGCGATCCGAGCACGGCGGTCGCGGCCGTGACCGCGCCGATCGCGATGTTGGTCCACGCAAGCGCTCCGGGCTCGAACACCGTGCCCTTGCCCGCCCGGTGCAGCAGGCCGCACAACGCCACCAGCAGGACCTGGCAACACACGACGAAGACGATCGCGAACGTCACGAACGGCACCCGCACGGACTCGTAGGGCGGGAAGAACGCGACCTCGTCCGCCGCCGTCGTCGGAATCACCACGACCTGCGCGTACAACCCGCAGAGGAACGCGATGGCGAGCACGGCCTGCAGGCAGATCACGAGTACGCGAAACATAGATCGAGTATCGAGAGCTGGTTATCGACTTTCAATCGGCTGGCGTGGAGATCCTGTGAAGGTTCGCGGGCGGTAGGGTCCCTGCATGGGTGTCTTCGTCACTGGTGTGCGGCCGCGATGGTCGGACATGGATGCGTTCGGTCACGTCAACCACGCGAACACGGTGACGTTGCTGGAAGAGGCCCGCATCGAGCTGCTCTTCACCGAGGCCGCCCGCCACGGCGTGAAGGAGATGGCCGAGGGCATGGTCGTGGCGAAGCTGTTCGTCGACTACCTCGCGCCGATCGTGTTCACCGGCGAGGAGATCCTCGTCGAGATGTCCGTGCGCGAGCTGAAGTCCGCGTCGTTCACGCTGGACTACGTGGTGCGCAGCAAGGGAACGGGTAGCCCGGTGGTGACCAGGGCGGAGACGCTGATGGTGCCCTACAACGTGACGACCGCGCGGCCACGTCGGTTGACCGAGGCCGAGCGCGACTTTCTCGCCGGGTGGCGGGCAGGGGGTAATGGTGCCTGAGCTGGTGCTGGCCGACGCGGCCGAGAGAGACGACCTCGGGGCGTTCGCCGCGCGGGCGGTGCGGTTGGACGGGCAGTCCGTGGTGCGGCTGCGCAACCGCAACTCCGAGCTGCTGGACGCGTGGGTGGCCACGCCGTTCGACACGCTCGCCACGCGAACCGTTGCGGGACAGGCGAATCCGGCCGATGTCACGGTGTCGGGCTCGGAGCTGCTGACCGGGCTCGCGGTGATGCGGGACGAACGCATCGATCCCGGGCCCGCCAAGGACCTGATGTGGCGTTCGGCCCTGCCGCCCGCGGAGGGCTGGCTGCTGGTCGACAGGCTGCCCGTCGAGGTCGTGGCGAAGCTCGCGGACGAAGGTGTCGCCGTGGCGCGGGAGAACACCGGCCCGCACGGCACACCGCCCGCCTCGTTGCTCGACCAGACGGTGCTCACGGTCAGCGGGTCCGGGTTGGACGTGAAGATCCCGCTGCGGTGCCTGTTCGCGTTGTCGGGCATGGGTTTCCTCGGCGAGGACGGCGAGGTGCGGGTGACCGCGACGGACTCGTGGCTGCGGATCGACGCCAAGTTCGGCGCAGTGGTCCGGCGCCGTCACTCGATGCTCCCGCTGATCGTGTGACCTCCAGTTAACTGAAGGTTCTCCTTTGGCGAATTAGCTGCGCCGCAAGCGGATGCGCGTGGCACGATGTCGCGCGTGTCCGCCGAAACCTCCGAGACAGTCGTCGGGGAGACAGCCGAGCCCGAGTACCGGGTCTCGACGCTGGAGCTCTTCTTCGACCTGGTCTTCGTCTTCACGATCACGCAGCTGACCAGCACGCTGGCCGCCGACACCTCGCCGCTGGGGTTCGCCAGGGTCGTGATCGTGCTGTCCGTGATCCTCTGGATCTACCTGGGGTACCTCTGGCTCACCAACACGGTGCCGCCGAACACGACGTCCCGCCGGCTGCTGATCATGGCCGGCATGGGTGGGTTCCTGGTCATCGCGCTGGCGATTCCCAACGCCTTCGGCGCCGCCGGGGTCGCGTTCGGGCTCGGCTACCTGATCGTGAACCTGGTGCACTCCGGGCTGTACATCTCGGCAGGTGGACCGGGCTCGGCGAAGGCGATGGCCGCGCAGGCGCCGTTCAACATCGGGTCGGCGGTCCTCATCTTCGCCGGTGGTTTCCTGCCCAGCACGTGGCGAGCGGTGGCGTGGGTCGCGGCCGTGGTGATCATGGTCGCGGCGCCGTACCTGAACCGGCGGCACGGGGAGTTCCGCATCAGGCCGGCGCACTTCGTGGAGCGGCACGGCCTGGTGGTCATCGTGGCGCTCGGCGAATCGGTCATCGCGATCGGCATCGGCGCGGCGGGGCTGCCGCTCAACCTTCAGCTCGTCGTGGCCTCGTTGCTCGGCCTGACGCTCGTCTACCAGCTCTGGTGGTGCTACTTCGGCCACGAGCAGGACGTGCGCGCTGAACACAGCCTCCAGAGCATGACGCCGGCAGAACGCGCGAAGGCCGCCCTGTCCGCGTTCGGCTGGGCGCACGCGCCGATCCTGCTCGGCATCGTGGTGATCGCGGTCGGCGTGAAGAAGACGATCGGGCACGCCACCGAGCACCTGCACCTCAGCGGAGCGCTCGCGCTGGGCGGTGGCGCGGCGCTCTTCCTGCTGGGTGAGATCTACTTCCGCGCGCAGCTGAAGATCGGTACCAACACGTGGCGGATCATCGCTTTGCTCGCCGCGCTGGCGACGGTGCCCATCGGGCTGTGGCTGGCCATCGCCCAGGTGGCCGCGCTTGTCGCCGTTTTCGGCGCTTTGCTGGCGGTCGAGGCCAAGCTACGAGCCTGACGCGCACGCTGACGCAGGGGTACCCCCTGACTGGGAACCCCTGCGTTTCAACGTACTCAGCGGGTCTGACAGTCCGCTCAGACCAGCCAGACCGCGGTGTCCGGCGGCAGCTGGTCGCCGTCCATCGGACCGGACGACAGCAGCACCTGACCGGGCGGCAGCGGCACGGACGCCCCGGACGTGTTCAACGCGCAGATCAGCCCGCCACCCTTGCGGCGGAACGCGAAGCAGCCCGCCGGAGCGCCGTACCACTCCAGCTCGTCGCCGGAGAAGGCGGCGTTGGTCTTCCGGTGCTCCAGCGCCTCCCGGTACAGCGACAGCATCGAACCGGGGTCCTCCAGCTGGGCTTCCGCCGTGAGGTGGTCCCACTCGTTCGGCTGGGGGAGCCAGGTGTTGACCGCCGAGGAGAAGCCGAACGGCGGCGTGGTGCCTTCCCACGGGATCGGCACGCGGCAGCCGTCGCGGCCGCGCTCGGTGTGGCCGGAGCGTTCCCACGTCGGGTCCTGCAGGGCCCAGTCGGGCAGCTCCACGTTCGGCAGGCCGAGCTCTTCGCCGTTGTAGAGGTAGATCACGCCCGGCAGCGCCAGCTCGACCAGCGTCATCGCGCGGGCCCGCTGCTCGCCCAGCGCACCGCCGCCGTAGCGCGTCACGTGCCGCACGACGTCGTGGTTCGAGAGCGTCCACGTGGCGGGTGAGCCGGTCAGCGCCACGGCGCCCAGCGAGTGCTCGATCGCCGAACGGACGGCGTCGGCGTCGAAGTTGGCCTCGACCAGGCGGAAGTTGAAGCCCAGGTGCAGCTCGTCGGGGCGGACGTAGGCGGCGAACCGTTCGTCGTCCTTCACCCAGATCTCGCCGACGGCCATCGTGCCGGGGTAGCCGTCCATGACCTTGCGGATCATGCGGTGGATCTCGTGCACGCCGTCGTTGTCGAACCGCGGGTCGTGCGCGTCGTCGGACAGCACGCCCGGCACCTGGGCCCGGATCTCCATGTCCGGCAGGCCTTCGGGCTTGGCCATGCCGTGCGCCACGTCGATGCGGAAGCCGTCGACGCCGCGGTCCAGCCAGAACCGCAGCGTCTGCTCCAGGTCGGCGCGGACCTCCGGGTGGTCCCAGTTGAGGTCGGGCTGCTCCGGCGCGAACAGGTGCAGGTACCACTGGCCGTCGGGCACGCGGGTCCAGGCGGGGCCGCCGAAGACGGACACCCAGTTGTTCGGCGGCTGCGAGCCGTCGAAACCGCGGCCCTCGCGGAAGATGTAGCGCGACCGCTCCATGCTGCCGGGGCCGGCCTGCAGGGCCTCCTGGAACCACTCGTGCAGGTCGCTCGTGTGGTTCGGGACCAGGTCGACGGTCACGCGGATGTTGTGCTCGTGGGCGTCCGCGACCAGCCGGTCGAACGCGGCCAGGTCACCGAACAGCGGGTCGACGTCGCGCGGATCGGCCACGTCGTAGCCGTGGTCGGCCATGGGGGAGCGGTAGAACGGGGTGAGCCACAGGGCGTCGACACCGAGCAGTTCCAGGTAGCCGAGGCGGGACCGGATGCCGTCGAGGTCGCCGACGCCATCGCCGTTGGAGTCGGCGAAGGAGCGCACGTAGACCTGGTAGAAGACGGCGTCACGCCACCAGACTGACTCTTCGGCGATCTCGGGGGTGAGGTCGGAGGATCGTCGCACGGGGGGTCATCCTGCCATTCGTCTCGCTGCGAAAGGACCCGATCGGGTGATGGTCGATCAAGACCAGCTGTTCATCAGGCTGTTCGCGGCCATCTCCAGGTAGTCCCAGAGCTGCTTGCGGTGGGACTCGTCCAAGCCGGCCTCGTCGACGGCGATCCGCATGCAGCGCAGCCACGCGTCGCGTTCGATGGGCCCGATCTTGAACGGCACGTGGCGCATCCGCAGCCTCGGGTGGCCCCTGTTCTCCGAGTAGGTGTGGGGTCCACCCCAGTACTGCATCAGGAACAGTCGCAGCCGCTCCTCCGCAGGTCCGAGGTCCTCCTCCGGGTACAGGGGCAGGAGGATCTCGTCGGCCTTCACCTCTTTGTAGAAGCGCGCGACGATGCGGTGGAACGTCTCCTCGCCACCGACCTGTTCGAAGAAGCTCACGGGGTTGCCCACACAACCATCCTGACTCACGCGGGCCACCGCGTGCAGGGCGCCCCGGCGATTGGCCGTCTCGAATGGGTGTTCGACCTCACTTGGCCGTGAAGCCGGCTTCCTCCAGAGCGGGCATGAGCTGCGCACGGAGGTTGCGCTGGACCGCCCACTGGCGGCCGGGCCGCGTCTTCACGGTCACCCGCAGCGTGATGTTGTCCGGTGTGAACTTCTCCACACCGAGCACCTCGGGCTTGGCCGTGATGTCCGACTTGACCGGATCCATCTCGGCGACCTCGGCGACCTTGCGCTCCAGCACCTTGGTCGCCTCGGCGAGGTTGGCGCCGTAGCTCAGCGGCAGGTCGACGACCGCGACCGCGAAGCCCTGCGACGAGTTGCCGACGCGCAGGATCTCGCCGTTGCGGACGTACCAGACGGTGCCGCTCGTGTCGCGGATCGTGGTGGTGCGCAGCGCGACCGCCTCGACGGTGCCGGTGATGGACGGGCCGAGGTCCACGACGTCGCCGACGCCGTACTGGTCCTCGAGCAGCATGAACATGCCGGACAGGAAGTCCTTCACCAGGTTCTGGGCACCGAAACCGATGGCGACGCCCAGGATGCCCGCCGAGGTCAGCACGGGCGTGATGTCCATCCCGACCACGATCATGATCTCCAGGAACGCGATTCCGAAGATCATGAGCGTGACGAGCGACTTCAGCACCGAGCCGATCGTCTTCGCGCGCTGCTCGCGGCGCTCGGAGACCAGGTTCCCGAGCGCCTGCGGAGCGCGTTCGCGCAGCGGCTTGAGCAGGCCCGGCTTCTTGCCCTCCCTGCCCGGCGTGGTGATCCGGTCGATGACCTTGCGCAGCACGGCCCTCAGCACGAAGGCCACGATCAGGATCAGGACGATCTTGATCGCGCCCGCGATGATCGCGGGACCGTGCTGTGCGAAGAAGTCGACCGCCTGGGCGGTCTTGTTCGCGGCGTCATCCACGGGACTCTGCGCCAACACGTGGTCGTGCCCTCCTACAACTCCATGCCGGTGGCATTCGCGAGAAACGTCAGCTGGTCCACGGCGAGAGCGACCGTCCGGCTGACCGATCGGCCCGCGTGACCCACTTCGGTCTCGCGCCTGATCAGCACGGGGTGCTTGGCCGGATCACTGGTCGAAGCGTGCTGCAGTGCCGCGCACATCTTCCGGGCGTGGTTGGGGTCCACACGAGAATCCGACTCGAACACCGTGAACAACACGGAAGGGTACTCAACATCGGCTTCGACCCGGTGGTACGGAGAGTAGGACAACAGCCAGCCGAGCTCCTCGGAAACGCTTGCGCTGCCGTACTCCTCGGCCCACAACCGCCCGAGCAGGAACTTCTCGTAGCGCACCATGTCGAGCAGTGGCGCTGAGCACACCACGGCCGCGTACAGCTCGGGGCGCTGGGTGAGCGCGGCGCCGACGAGCAGCCCGCCGTTCGAGCCGCCCATGATCGCGAGCTGCTGGGGCGTGGTCCACCCGTCCCGGATCAACCGCTCGGCGGCGGCGTGGAAGTCGTCGAACACGTTCTGCTTGTTGGCGCGCATGCCGGCGATGTGCCACTCCTCGCCTTCCTCGTCGCCACCGCGCAACGACACGTGCACCCACACGCCGCCCGCTTCGACCCACGCCAGCGTGGTCGCGCTGTAGCCGGGGCCGCGGCCGATCGCGAAGCCGCCGTAGCCGGTGAGCAGCGCGGGACGCGGCAGGTCGGGCTTCTGCTCGCCGCTCACCACGAACATGCGGACCGTCGTGCCGTCCTTGGACGTGTACGCGACCTGCTGCGTCGTCACCGCGGGCAGCTCGACGCGACCGGGTGCGGCCTCGTGCAGCACGGTCTCGCCCGAGGTTTTCGAGAAGCGGAACACCGACTGCGGCGTCACGAAGTCCGTCCACCCGAACCACACCGTGTCCTGGTCGTGGTCGGTGGCGGCGTCCACAACGGACATGCCGTGCAGCGAACCCGTGCCCGGCAGCGGGATTTCCTGCTGGTGCGCGCCGGTCGCGGCGTCGTGCAGGTGCAGCTCGGACACCGCGTGCCGGGTGCGCAGAACGACCAGGTCGCCGTTCAGCCAGCGCACGCCGTCCAGCACGGAGTCCTGCTCCTCGCTGATCAGCTCGGTCCACTCGGTGGGGTTCGCCGGGTCGGCCACGCAGAGACGTTGCCGGGGAGCGTTGTGGTTGGTGTGCAGGTACAGCCTGCCGTCACGGGCGACGAAAGCCGAGCACTGCACGCCGGCCTCGGTCAGGATCACCGGCTTGAGCGCGCCGTCGCCGTGCAGGTCCGCGATCCACACGGAGTCGTGCTTCATCGTGGTGGGCGCGCCGCTCACGACCAGCCAGCGGCCGTCGTGCGAGACGTTCAGCGTGTAGTAGAAGGTGTGCGCCTGGCCGTCGCCGTGGACGTTGAGGTCGGTCTCCGGGTCCGTGCCGACGCGGTGGCGCCACACGCGGCGGTGGAACAGCTTCTCGTCCTCGGGCAGCAGCGCCGGGTCGAGCTGGCGCACGTAGAAGAACTCCTCGCCGCCAGGAAGCCAGCCGATCGCGGAGTAGCGGCACCTGTCGATCGGGCCCTCGATGAGCTCGCCCGAGTCGACGTCGACGACGTGCAGCAGCGAGTGCTCGTCGCCGCCGACCGACACCTGGTACGCGAGTCGCTTGCCTTCGAGGCTCGGGGACCAGCTGTCGAGGGTCGTGCGGCCCGACGGGTCGAGCGCGCTCACGTCGAGCAGCACGCGTTCGGTGCCGTCGGTCTCGCGCACCATGACGACGGGGTGGTCCTGCTCGGGGCCGCGGCGGGTGAAGAAGGCCCTGCCCGCGCGCCAGGCCGGCGTGGAGACCGAACCCGTGCGCATCAGCTCCTTCAGCCTCGCGTCGAGGCGAGCGCGGCCGGGCATCGCGTCCAGCCAGGAGCGGGCGAGCACGTCCTGCGCCTGCGACCACGCCTCGGTGCGGGGATCGCTCGTGTCCTCGAGCCAGCGGTACGGGTCGGCGACCTCACGACCGTGGATCTGCTCGACGAGGTTTAGCCGCTCGGCGATCGGGTAGGTGATCGTCGCAGGCAGTGGTGTGGAAGGGGCCTCTGTCACCTTGTCAAGGGTAGCGGGCGATGAAAACCATCTCCGATAGGGAGCTGGTTCACCCCCGGTTTGATCACACATCCATGACGCGTCACTTATCACACGTGATTTTTTGCTGGTAAGTGTGGTCTCCTATGGCTGAACCGGTGGAGGTGGTCGCGTGCCAGACCGACAACCGACCCCTATCGGCGCCTCGCAAGCGGGCGAGACGGCGTCGACGGTCCCCCCATGCCGAAATCAGCCCGAGCTGCGGGCGGTGCCGGATGGAGATCGAGACGGGGGAGGTTCCGGTCCGACGCCGGCGGTTTTCCCCTGGGGAAGACGCAAAGTCCTGTTGCTGAACGCCACGTTCGAGCCGCTCACGGCCCTGTCACTGCGCCGGGCGGTCGTGCTGGTGGTGTGCGGCAAGGCCGAAGTCGTGCACGGAGACGCCTCCGGGCTGGTGCTGCACTCGTCGAAGTCCGAGGTGCTCGTGCCGTCCGTGATCCGGCTGAGCACCTACGTTCGCGTTCCCTATCGCGGTCGCGTGCCGATGACCCGTGCCGGGCTCATGCACCGCGACCGTTATCGCTGCGCCTACTGCGGCGGGCGGGCCGAGACCATCGACCACGTCGTGCCTCGCTCGCGTGGCGGACCTCACACCTGGACCAACTGCGTCGCCTGCTGCGCGAAGTGCAACCACCGCAAGGCGGACAAGCTGCTGTCCGAACTGGGGTGGCGGCTGCGCGTCGTGCCCGCGGCGCCGCGTGGACCTCACTGGCGGCTGCTCGCCGGGGTGGCCGAGGCTGATCCGCAGTGGTTGCCGTACCTGGGTGAACCCGCGGCCTGATCTGCCTTCGGGGTGGGTCAGGCCGCGAGGCTGAAGTCGTTCTGGCGTGCCGTGATGCGCACGCTGTCGTCGTGCGCGGTGATCCGCACGGAGTCGTCCATCGTGATGCGCACCGAGTCGTCGCGCTGGGCGGTGATGCGGACGCTGTCGTCCATGGTGATGCGGACGCTGTCGTCCTGAGCCGTGATGCGGACCGAGTCGTCCATCGTGATGCGGACCGAGTCCTCACGCGCCGTGATCCTGACCGAGTCCTGCTGAGCGGTGATCCGAACGGAGTCCTCACGGGCTGTAATACGCACCGAATCGGACATGGTGATCCTGACCGAATCGCTCGCGGTGATGCGGACCGAGTCTGCCATCGTGATGCGCACCGAGTCTGCGGCAGTGATGCGCACCGAATCGGCCGCCGTGATCCGAACGGAGTCACGCGCCGTGATGCGAACGGAGTCACTTGCCGTAATACGCACTGAATCGTCCTTGTACTTCGGAAGAGTGACGGACAGGGCCTGGGGGCGGGTCATCGTGAACATTTTGTGTCCTCCAGGACGCTCGGTACGGCTGCGCAAGAGCCGTATAGGTGAAAAGCTAAGAGGTGGGTGTTCCGGGAACAAGACCCCAAACCGGCACCCGTTCGCATCCGACCGGGTGAGGCCTGACCGGGTGTAACCGCTGCGCCGCACGAGAGCACTCATTGCCTCTACTGGCCGGTATGGACACGCTCTGTAGCGTTCAAAACGATGGAACGTGACATGCGTCATACCCCCGGAGGTGTGCGCGGACGCGGTTTCCGGGCCCTCACCGCAGCCTGGGCGGTGTCGCTCGTCGGGGACGGCGTGCGCATCGTCGCGTTGCCGTTGTTCACCGCCGCGAGCACGCGCGATCCGCTCGCCGCGTCCGCCGTGGCCGTCGCCGCGACGCTGCCGTGGCTGCTCGTCGCGTTGCCGGCCGGCGCGTTCGTGGACCGCTGGAAACCGCGAACAGTCGTCGTGGTGGCGCATTGGCTGCGCGCCGGGGTGACCGGACTGCTCGCCCTCGCCGTCCACACCGGACAGGCGACGGTCGTCGTCCTGTGCGCCACGGCTTTCGTGCTGACCTCCGCCGAGACGTTCGCGGACGCGGCGTCGCAGGTGCTGCTGGTCGAGCTGGCGGGCCCGGACGAGCTGGAGGCGGCGAACGGCAGGTTCGTCGCGGTCGAGACGGTCGGCATGGACCTCGCGGGCCCGCTGGCCGCCGCCGTGCTGTTCTGGTGGGCGCCCGCGGCCTGTTTCGCGCTGGACGCGGCGTCGTTCGTGGCCGCGGCGGTGCTGGTGTCCCGCGTGCCAGACGTTGCTCCGGAACGATCGGGCGGTGATCTCCGCGGACGGCTGGCGGAGGGCGCGCGGTTGCTCGTGCGGACCCCTGGCCTGCGGTCACTGGTAGTTGCCGTGGCAATCACAGCTGTCTGTGCGGCCGCGGTCAACGCCATGCTGGCGCTCTACTCCATCCAGGTGCTGGGCCTCGCCGAACCGGTGGTTCCCGGCCTGGTCGTGTGCATGGCGGCCGGTGCTCTGCTAGGCGCCTGGCTGTCGCCGCGGCTCGCGTCGCGGTGGGGCGCCGGTCCGGTGATGGTCGGGTTCCTGGCGCTGCTGGGCGCGGCGTTCGCGTTGTTCGGCCTGGTGCCGCGGCTGGTGGTCGCGGTGGCCGCGTGCGTGCTGTTCGGCGTGGCGTCCGCGGGCTGGAACGTGCTGTCCGCGACCCGCCGGCAACGCCTCACGCCAGGCTCGATGATGGGCCGCGTGACGAGCGCCTACCGGGTGCTCGCGTGGGGCCTGTCGCCGCTGGGCGCGGGCCTCGCCGGACCGCTCGCGTCGGTGACTTCACTGGGCGCTGTCTACGTCGTGGCGGGCACGATCGTGGGATTGACCGCGATCACGCTGGCCCGGCCGCTCACGCGCGGCTGAGTTCGGCTACCGTACCCGCCGTGACCATCGTGGAGACCGTCCTCGTCTTCGCGCTGATCCCGCTGGCTCTGTACAGCGTGATCATGCTGCTGACGTTGAGGCCCAAGGCCACCCGGATTCCCCGGTACCGGCCCGGCCAGGAGTGGGGCTACGCCCCGGTGTGGTGGAGCGCGAACCCTGCCGGGTTGAGCTCGGACCACCACAGCACCGCCGAGCCCGCCACCTCGGGCTCGACCGCCAAGGGAGGCGCCCGTGGCAACTGGTAAGGCGATCGAGGCCGTCGACCCGTCGACGCTGCCCGTCGGCGCGGTCGTGACGAACAGCGGCCGCGTGTCGGCCGCGAAGATGTACGAGCCGCACGCCCCGGAGCTGCCGTTCACGCCGACCCAGCTCGCGCAGCTGGACGAGGCGCTGACCCTCTCCAGCCGCGCCACGGGCCTGGACTTCAGCGTGTACCTGGGCGAGCTGGGCGCGTCGTCGCGCGAGCGCGCCGAGGAGCTGCACGCCTCCACCGACCGTCCGGCGCACCACGTCCTCGTGGCCGTGTCGCCGGGTGAGCGCGTCGTCGAGATCGTGACGGGCGAGGAGTCGCACCGCCGCCTCCCCGACCGCGGCGCCAAGCTCGCCGTGATGAGCATGGTGGCGTCCTTCAAGGAGGGCGACCTCGCGGGCGGCCTCGTGTCGGGCCTGCGCATGCTGACCGACCAGGCGGGCAACGCACCGCGTTCCTGACTCAGGTTGTCGGCAGGCCCTCGGCTTCCCGGCCGGGGGCCTGCGCGTTTCGTGCCACGACGAGGTCGGAGATCTTCTCCCAGCCGAGGCTGCGGTAGAGGTGCACGCCGTCGGTGGACGAGAACAGCAGCCCCGTTTTCGCGCCGTCCTTCAGCGCTTCCCGCACCAGCGTGCCCATCACGACGCTGCCGAGCCCGCGCCGCCGGTGCGCCTCCGCCGTGCCGATACGGTGCGCGACAGCGTCCTCGCCCACCACGGCCATGAGCCCGCTCGCCGCCTCCTCGCCGTCCTTGAGCACCTGAACGCCGATGACCGGAGTTCTCCGCACCTCGACGACGTAGCCCGCGGGCGGTTCCGGTGCCGGGTGGCCGGCGAGGGTGCGCCGCATGAACGTCTCGTCCGGCCGGGCCACGACCAGCCCGGCGGCCTCGATCTCCGCGGCCACCTTCCGCGGTGCGTGCGTCAACACGCTGAGCCAGTTCGGTTCCGCTGTGGCGGCGACGACCCCGGCCACTGCGGTGACGTCGTCCTCGTCGGTGACGATCCACTCGTACTGCCGGCGCGACCGGTTCACGTGCACGACGAGGTGACCGTCGCGGTGCTCGGAAGTCAGTCCGTCGGCCGCGATCCAGCCGCGGTGCCAACGCTCGACAAGTTCCCCGATCATGCTTCCCCCATCGTGTTGCACGCGATCACGACATCCGAAATCGTTGTCCAGCCCAGTTTCCGGTACAGGTGCAGGCCGTCCTCGCTCGCGAACAACAGCCCCTCCACGGCGCCCGCGTCGACCGCCTCCCGCGCCAGCACGCCCATCACCACGCTGCCGAGCCCGCGCCGCCGATGTTCGGGCGAGGTCCGGATGCGGTGCGGCACAGCGTCTTCCCCCACCACGGCGATCAACCCGCCCGCGGCCTCTTCGTCGTCGAAGGTCACCACGACCTCGATCACGTCGCCGCGCGTCACCGTCACTTTGTAGCCCTCAGGGGCTTGCGGCGCCGGGTGATCCGCGAGCGCACGCCGCATGAACGTCTCCCGCGACTGCAGCTGAAGTCCCGAGCCGGTCAGCAGCGCGGTGACCTCGTCCGGGGCGGTCGTCGGCACGGTGATCCAGTCTTCTTCCTCCAGGTGCGTCACGTGCCAGGCCACCTCGCCGTCGTCGGGGAGAACGTGTTCGGCTTGTCTGCCAGGCTGGTTCACCAGCACGACCGTCGCGTCGCCGAAGGGGTTCGCCGACAGACCGGCTGCCGTGGTCCAGCCGGTGGTCCACCGGTCCACGAGCTCGCCGAGTTCCAGGCGCCGGTTCAGCTCCGGCACGCAGTCCACGGTGGACGACTTCAGTTCCACGGTGACGTCGTAGCGGTGCAACAACCTCAGGATCGACACGAAGTAGCCGCGGATCGCGCCGTGAGCCACCTGAGCGTCGTTCCACACCAGGGTGAAGCCGGGCTCCACACCCCAGCCGCCGCCGAGGCAGTCCTTGAACGCCATGTACTCCCGGCCGAAGTAGCCGCCCGGTCCGACCAGTGCCTCGCTCATCGCGAGGTGCAGGCCGGGCTCGTCCGTGACGTACCGGCCGTCGAGCTCGTACACGGCGGCCCGGCCTCCGGTGTGCTTGCGCGCCCGGTAGGTGAGGTCGGCCCAGGCCCTGCGCCCGTCCGTGTCGAACCGGCCCCAGAGGTTGCGCTCGGACGGCACGCCCTCGCGCCACAGATCCCACACCGCCCGCGCCGAGGGAGCCGGGCGCTCACGCCAGTCCGGAGGGGTGGTCGTGGGCCGTTGGTCGAGCACGACGTCGAAAAGCCCGTCACCCAGCGTGGACGGTGTCACCGAGGCGACGTCCAGCGTGATCGGCACGACGGCCATGATCCGGCCGTGGCGGTCGAGTGCGTGCAGCCCCTCTCCGCACGCCCAGCCACGCTTGTGCCACTTCGACTGTTCCCGGATGCCCTCGGGATCGTCGACACCGATCAGCGTCACCGGCGGCCATTCGTGGCCGGGCCAGGGCCGGGGAAAGCCGTCGACCGCTCGGCAGTCACCCACCCGCACGTGGTTCTGGGAGAGGATGTGCCGCGGCACCGGTCCGCAGGCAGGACCGTCCTCGCACAGACGCGCCGCGGCACTGGCGACGACGTCCACCAGATCCCCATCCGGCAGCGTGCCGTGCACGACCAGTCCGGTGAGGTCCCACCACTGCGATTCGTCACCTTCGGCCACTTCGAGCTGGTAGTCGCCGGAGAGGGCCGCGAACTCGGGTGGACAGCCTCGAAGCACGAGGCGCTCGCGTTCGACCGGCACGGGGTCGCTGAACAACCCGTCGACGTCGACAGCGCGCGCCAGGACGTCCGTGACCTCCTCGCTGTCTTCGGTCGAGTACCAACGCACAACCTCGTAGCGCACACGTCCCCCCGTGGAAACGGGAAGGCCCCGTGCCGCCATCAAAGCGACACGGGGCCTTCACCGCCAAGCGAATTCAGGAGCGGTCGAACTCCTGCGCGGCCAGGGCGCGCACGATGCCCGCACGTCCCTCGGACACCAGGCGGCGCAACGCCGGCGGGTGCTCGTCCGCGAGCCACGCGTCCGCGGCCTCCACAGTGGACCGGGCGATCGCCCAGGCGGGGAACATCCCGACCACCATGGACTGCGCGCGCTCGGACGTACGGCGGTCCCACACGCCCTTCACGTCGGCGAAGTAGCGCTCGACGTACGGCGCGAGCAGCTCCTTCTGGCCGGGGTGCGAGATGCCCGCGATGATCGCCTCGCTGACCGCGTTCGGCAGCTCGTCGTCGTTCACCGCGCGGTCCCAGGCCTCGTCCTTGGCCTCGACCGTCGGGCGCAGCGCACGGGCCTGCTGCGCGCGGCGGTGGCCGGTGGAGGTCGGGTCGCGCTCCTCCTCGGCGTTGATCTCCGGCAGGTCCGCCTTGCCGTGGGCCACGAGGGCCTGCAGCAGGCGCCAGCGCAGGTCGGTGTCGACGTCCAGGCCCTCCAGCACGGCCGAACCGTCGTACCAGCCGCGCAGCACGTCCAAAGTGGACTCGTCCAGCACCGAGGAGGCCAGGGCGTTCACGAACGCCAGCTGGTGGTCCGATCCCGGCTCGGCGGACCGCGCCAGCTCCAGGGTCTTGGCGACGAACCGGCGCCAGCCCTCGGCGCGCCACGAGTCGTCCGCGTAGGACGACAGCGAGGTCTGGGCCTGCAGCAGAAGCCGTTGCACGACACCGACCTCGGACTCGGCGTGCAGACCGCCGAGCACCAGGTTCACGAAGTCGCGGGCCTTCAGCTCGGCCTCGCGGGTCATCTCCCACGCGGCCGACCAGCACAGCGTGCGCGGCAGCGGCTCGGCGATGTCGGAGATGTGGTCGATCAGCCCGGCCAGCGAGTCCGGGTCGAGGCGCATCGTGCAGTACGTGAGGTCGTCGTCGTTGACCAGCACGATCTTGCCGCGGTGCACGCCGACGAGCTCCGGCACCTCGGTGCGGTCACCCGTGACGTCCAGTTCGTGCCGGTGCGTGCGAACCAGCTTGCCCGAGCCGTCGTCGTCGTAGATGCCCACGGCGATGCGGTGCGTGCGCAGCTCGCCGGCACCCGGACGCGCGCCGCCCTGCAGCACGGCGAACTCGGTGAAGCGGCCGTCGGCGTCAACGGTGAACTTGGGACGCAAGAGGTTCAGGCCGGTCGTCTCCAGCCACTGCGCGCTCCACCACGACAGGTCGCGGCCGGACGCCTCCTCCAGCGCGCCGAGCAGGTCGGCCAGGGTCGCGTTGCCCCACGCGTGCTTGGCGAAGTAGACCCGCAGGCCCTCCAGGAAGTTCTCCAGCCCGACGTACGCGACGAGCTGCTTCAGCACGGAAGCGCCCTTGGCGTAGGTGATGCCGTCGAAGTTGACCTCGACCGCCTGCAGGTCGGAGATGTCCGCGGCGACCGGGTGCGTCGAGGGCAGCTGGTCCTGCCGGTACGCCCACGACTTCTCGATCTTCGCGAACGTCGTCCACGCCTGGCGGTACTCGGTGGCCTCGGCCTGCGCGAGCACGGACGCCCAGGTGGCGAACGACTCGTTCAGCCACAGGTCGTCCCACCAGCGCATCGTCACCAGGTCGCCGAACCACATGTGCGCCATCTCGTGCAGCACGGTCTCGGCGCGCCGTTCGTAGAGGTAGCGGGTGACGCGGCTGCGGAAGACGTAGTCCTCCAGGAACGTGACGCAGCCCGCGTTCTCCATCGCGCCCGCGTTGAACTCCGGCACGAAGCACTGGTCGTACTTGCCGAACGGGTACTGCACCCCGAACGCCTTGTGGAAGAACCCGAAGCCCTGCTTGGTCTCGGTGAACAGCCGCTCGGCGTCCATGTGCGGGGCGAGCGAGGCGCGGCAGTAGATGCCGAGCGGAATCCGGAAGTCGCCCTCCACGAACTCGTCGCGCCACTCCGCGTACGGGCCCGCGACCAGCGCCACGATGTAGGTCGACATCGGCTTGGTGGTGGCGAACGTGTGCACGTCCGCGCCGCCTTCGCCGCCCTCGGTGGCGATGATCTCGCCGTTCGAGATGACCTTCCAGTCGTGCGGCGCCGTCACCTTCATCGAGTAGACGGACTTCAGGTCGGGCTGGTCGAAGCACGCGAACATGCGCTTGGCGTCCGCGGTCTCGAACTGCGAGTACAGGTACACGCCGCCGTCGACCGGGTCGACGAACCGGTGCAGGCCCTCGCCGGTGTTCATGTACCGGCAGTCGGCCTCGACGGTGAGCTCGTTGGTCTCCGCGAGGTCCGGCAGGGTGATGCCGTCCTCCTCGCGGTAGGAGGAGACGTCGAGCTCGCTGCCGTTGAGCACAGCGCGGTGCACGGTCGCCGCCACGATGTCGATCCACGAGGAAGCACCCGGAGTCCGGCTGCGGAACACCACGGTGGTGGTGGAGCGGAACGTGTCCGTACCCGGCTTTCCGCCGCCGTCGGTCAGGTCCAGCTCGATCCGGTAGGACTCCACTTCCAGCAGCTCAGCACGTTCCTGAGCCTGGTCGCGGGTGAGGTTGGGCGCGGCCACTGGTCACCTCGTCTGCCGCGCGTGTGGTTACGCGCTGACGTCGTCGGGAATGGTTATGACTCCCGCATCCAATCACGGAACGGGCGCGCGGGAAGAGATGAGAGGGTGATCTCGTTGGGCTGATGGGGCGATAACCCCACCTACCGTGACTGAAGGGGCACTCATGGCTGAGAAGGCCAAGGTCGACTTCTACTTCGACCCTCTTTGTCCGTTCGCCTGGATCACCTCCCGGTGGATCCTCGAGGTGGAGAAGGTCCGCGACATCGACCTGAGCTTCCACGTCATGAGCCTTTCCGTGCTGAACGAGGGTCGCGACCTGCCCGAGCAGTACAAGGAGCTCATGACCAAGGGCTGGGGTCCCGTCCGCGTCGCGATCGCCGCCGAGCAGAAGTTCGGCAACGACGTGCTGCCGCGGCTCTACACCGCGATGGGCACCCGGATCCACAACGAGGGCAACAAGGACTTCGACGAGATCATCAAGCTCGCGCTGGCCGACGCCGAACTGCCCGCCGAGCTCGCCGAGGCCGCCACCTCGACCGAGTACGACGAGGAGCTGCGGGCCTCGCACCACCGCGGCATGGACCCGGTCGGCATGGACGTCGGCACCCCGACGATCCACATCGACGGTGTCGCGTTCTTCGGGCCGGTGCTGACGAAGATCCCGCGGGGCGAGGAGGCGGGCACGATCTTCGACGGCGCCCGCATGCTGGCCGGCTTCCCGTACTTCTTCGAGCTCAAGCGCACCAGGACGGGCGAGCTGGACTTCAGCTGACGATTTTTGTCGGTGGTGCTCGCTACCGTTTTGAGACATGGCACACCACCGCATCGAAATCGCAGTTCAGGGCCCCTGGTCGCTGGCGACGTCCCGGCTGTTCTGGGAGGGCTTCACCCCGTCCGCGTTGCCTGCGCGCAAGGGCGAGGCGCTGCAGTCGACGTTCCTGGTCGAGGGCGAGTGGCGCCGTGCTTCGGTCTCCGTGACCCAGCGCGGCGCCACTGCCGTTCTCACGCTGTCCGGAGCGGGTGACCTCGACCTGGCGGCGGCCCAGGTCTGCCGGTTCCTGGCGCTCGACGTCGACGGGCGGGCCTGGCCCGACGTGGGCGCGCGTGACCCGGTGATCGCCGCGGCCCAGGCGGAACTGCCCGGCTTACGCCCGTGCGGGTTCTACTCACCGTACGAGGCGGCGGCGTGGTCGGTGCTGTCGCAGCGCACCAGCATGGCGCAGGCGGCGCAGGTGAAGGCGCGGCTGTCCGTCGACGGGGTGTTCCCGGCGCCCGCCGTGCTGCGATCGATGGATTTCGACCTGCCCGGCCGCAAGCCCGAGTACCTGCGGGCCGTGGCCGAGGCCGCGCTCGACGGTCTGCTGGACGCGGTGACGTTGCGCGCGATGAAGCCGGCCGCGGCCGTGCTGGCGGTGCAGCAGGTCAGGGGACTGGGCCCGTTCGCGGCCGAGCTGGTCGTGTTGCGCGGCGCGAACGCTCCGGACGCCGTGCCGCACAACGAGGCCAGGCTCACCGACGAGGTCGCGCACCGGTACGGCAGGCCGCTGGCCGAGGTCTCCGAGGCGTGGCGGCCGTACCGGACGTGGGCGGCCGTGCACCTCCGGGTGCTGCGGGAGCGGCGGTTGGGAGGTGTGATGGCAGCTGCGGGCCGCTGAGCGCCGCCGGGTCGGCGAGATCGCTGCTTTGCGCTGCGTGGCTCACGCTGTCGCCTCGCCACCGCCGTCCTCCCTGCCCACTCCTCGCTCCCCGCCCCTCTCGGACGTGACCCCCGCCAGCTGATGTGACAGGCTGATCCGTTGTCAGCTGATTGGTGTCACATCCGCCTGGAGGGCTCTCGTGATCGAGGTCGTCAACCCCGCCACCGAGGAAGTCATCGGCACGCTCGCCGAAGGCACACCGGCCGACGTCGACACGGCCGTGGCCGCAGCGGTGGCCGCCTTCCCGGCGTGGTCGCAGACCTCGGTGGACGAGCGGTCGAAGGTCGTCCGGGCGATCATCGACGGGCTGGGGGAGCGCTCCGACGAGCTCGCACGGACCATGACGGCCGAGATGGGCACGCCCATCACGTTCAGCCAGAAGGTGCAGGTCGCGAACCCCGTCGCCATCGCGGAGGGGGTCGCGGACGTGCTGGAGCGCGGCTACTTCGAGCCGGAGGAGATCGGCAACTCGCTGATCTTCCGCGAACCGATCGGGGTCGTCGCCGCCATCACGCCGTGGAACTTCCCGCTGCAGCAGATGGTGGCCAAGGTCGTGCCGGCGCTCGCCGCGGGCAACACCGTGGTGCTCAAGCCGAGCGAGCTGGCGCCGAAGACCGCCGACCTGCTCGCGGAGATCATCGCCGCGACCACTCCGGAGGGCGTGTTCCACCTCGTCCACGGCACCGGACCGGTCGTCGGTGAGGCGCTCGCGGCGCACCCGGACGTGGACATGGTGTCGTTCACCGGGTCCACGCGTGCCGGGCGGCGGGTGTCGGCGGTGGCGTCCGAGACGGTCAAGCGGGTCGCGCTGGAGCTGGGCGGCAAGTCGGCGTGCATCGTGCTCGACGACGCGGACTTCGGGCGTGCGGTGAAGATCGCGGTCGCCAACGCGTTCATGAACAACGGTCAGGCGTGCAGCGCCTGGACGCGGTTGCTCGTGCCCGCGGACCGGCACGACGAGGCCGTTCAGCTGGCTGCCGCGGCGGCGAGCAAGTACACGCCGGCCGATCCGGGCGACCCGTCGGCGCGCATCGGGCCGGCGGTGTCGAAGGCGCAGCGCGACCGCGTCGTCGGGTACATCCGCAAGGGTGTCGAGGAAGGTGCGCAGCTGGCCGCCGGTGGGCCGGAAGCGCCGCTGCCCCAGGGGTTCTACGTCGCGCCGACGGTGTTCGGTGGCGTCACGCCGCAGATGACGATCGCCCAGGAGGAGATCTTCGGGCCGGTCCTGTCGGTCATGCCGTACGTGGACGAGGACGACGCGGTGCGCATCGCGAACTCCACGATCTACGGCCTGGCGGGCGGTGTGTTCTCCGCCGACACCGAACGGGCGATGCGGGTGGCGAAGCGGCTGCGCACCGGCCAGGTCGACATCAACGCGGCCGCGTTCAACACGAGCGCGCCGTTCGGCGGCTACCGCCAGTCGGGCAACGGCCGGGAGTTCGGCAGGTTCGGCCTGGACGAGTTCTGCGAGATCAAGTCGATCCAGCGGTAATTGTGCTGCGGCGACGGCCGGGGGCGGCGTATCACTAGCTCCATGGCCGACTCATCGCTGAGCATCAGGACCATGGACGAGTCCGACCTCCCCGAGTTCTCGCGGGTGATGGCGTGGGCGTTCCTCGGTGACCCCCGAGGCGTGGACAGCAAGTGGCTCAAGGTCCTCGAACGCGACCGGGCGCACGCGGTCTGCGACGGTGCCGAGATCATCGGTACGGCGGGGATCCTGACCAGGGAGATCACCGTCCCCGGCGGTCTGCAGGCACCTGTCGGCGCGGTGACCGTCGTGACGGTCAAACCGGGCCACCGGCGGCGGGGCGTCGCGTCGTTGCTGATGAAGACGCAGCTGCACGGCATGCACGAGTCGGGGGAGCCGCTCGCGATCCTCTGGGCGTCGGAGGGCTCGATCTACCGCCGGTTCGGCTACGGCGAGCTCGCCACCAGCATCAACCGGATGACGATGCCGACCCGGATGGCGTTCCACCCCGGCGTCTCGGTGAGCGACACGCGGATCCGGCAGGTGACTCGCGAGGAGGCGCTGCCGTTCATGCGCGAGGTGCACGACCGGGTGCGGCGCACGCGGGTCGGCTGGCTGAGCCGCGTAGAGGCGACGTGGGACGTTCAGCTCGCCGACGGCGAGGTCGACCGCGACGGCCTGACCTCCTTCCGATACTGCCTGCACCCCGAGGGGTACGTGGTGTTCCGGGTCAAGGGCGGCCGCAGCCCGCGCGGGCCGGTCGACGAGCTGCACGTGAAGGAGCTGGTGTGCGAGACCGAGCAGGCGTACGTCGACCTGTACCGGTTCCTGCTGGACATCGACCTGGCGGCGGAGATCTCCTTCTACACCGCCACCGACGACCCGATCCTGCACATGGTCGACAACCCGCGGCAGGTGAGCCGCGACCTCGGCGACGCGCTGTGGCTGCGGATCGTCGACCTCGACCGGGCTCTGCCGCTGCGGCGTTATTCGTCCGATGTGGACACCGTGCTCGCCGTCGAGGACTCCTTCTGCCCGTGGAACACCGGCCGTTGGCGCTTCACGGTGAAGGGCGGGGAAGCGGTGGTCACCCGCACCGAGGACCCGGCGGACGTGTCGCTCGACATCGCGTCGCTCGGCAGCGCTTACCTCGGCGGGGTAAGGCTTTCCGTGCTCAGGCGGGCACACCGCGTGGTTGAGCACACGCCAGGACATGTGGACGCGCTGACGATGGCGTTCCTCAGTGCGTATGAGCCGCATTGCCCTGAGGTGTTCTGACGGAACTACGGCCAACGTCCACTCGTTGACGGTTTACCGGGTGTGGGAGGTAAGCCGTGGGCACCATCGTGTGGGTGGTTGTACTCGTTCTGCTGATCGCAGGCGTGTTCTACCTGGTCAGCCAGAGCAACGCGCGCAAGGCGCGCGAGCTCGACGACGCCAAGGCGGAGGCCCGCCGGTGGGTCGAGCGGCTGGGCGGTCAGGTGATGAGCCTCACTGGTTCGAACGCCGCGTCCACGCAGGCGCTGGCCGACGCGTCCGAGCGCTTCACCGCCGCCGGGTCGCAGATGGAGCAGGTGCGCACGATCCCGCAGGCGCGGCTGGTCACCGAGACCGCGATGGAGGGTCTGCACTACGTCCGCGCCGCGCGTGAGGCGATGGGCATGGACCCCGGTCCCGCGCTGCCCGAGAACCCGGGCCAGAAGCAGGCGGGTGCCGTCAGCGAGGACCGCCAGGTCACCGTCGAGGGCCACCAGTACGCCGCGTCGCCGCACTCCGGTGCCGGCACGCCCTACTACTACCCCGGTGGCATGGTCGCCGGACGTCCGGTGCCGCGTGGCTGGTACTCCGAGCCGTGGTGGAAGCCCGCGCTCGTGGCCGGTGCTTGGGGCGTTGGCACGTTCTTGCTGATGGACGCCATGTTCTCCGGCATGCACGGCATCGGTGACTACGGCATGGGTGCCGCGGACTTCGGCGGAGACACGGTCGGTGACTTCGGTGGTGGCGACTTCGGTGGCGACTTCGGCGGTGACTTCGGTGGCGCCGACATGGGCGACTCCGGCGGCTTCGACTTCGGCGACATGGGCGGTTTCGACTTCTGACCGGTTAAGTGCTCATCAAATGAGCACTTTCCAGCCGGACCCGAACCCCCACCGACCGAAAATTCTCAGGGCTGGCAGACCGGGCACCAGAAGAGGTTGCGGGCCGCCAGCTCCGCGGTGAGGATCTCGGTGCCGCAGACCAGGCACGGCTCCCCGGCACGGCGGTAGACGTACACCTCACCGCCGTGCCGATCCACGCGTGGCGCACGGCCCATGGCGCGCGGCATGTGCTCGGGGCGGACGGTGTTGATCTGCCCGACCTTCACGCCGTCCTTCATCAGCACGACGAGGTCGTCCCACAGCGCGTCCCAGAGCTCGCGGCTGACCTTGTTGCCGACCAGCAGCGGGTTCACGTTGTGCCGGAAGAGGACTTCGGCGCGGTAGACGTTGCCGACGCCCGCGAGGACCTTCTGGTCCATCAACAGCACGGCCAGCGGCTGCTTCGACCGGATGATCCGCTCGTAGGCGCGATCAGGATCGGCGTCCTTGCGCAACGGATCCGGTCCGAGCCGCGCGCGGATCGCCTTGGCCTCGTCGGAGTTGAGCACCTCGCACGCCGTCGGGCCGCGCAGGTCGGTCCAGTGCGTCTCGCCGACCATGCGCATGCGAACCTGGCCGACAGGCAGCAGGACGGGCAGCGGCGACTCGGTGAACGTGCCGTACAAACCGAGGTGCACGTGCACGATCGCGTCGGGGCCGTAGACGTGGAACAGGTGCTTGCCGTGCGCCTCGGCGCGAACGAGCTTGCGTCCGTCCACAAGGGACGCGGAGAAGCGGCCCTGTGGACTGGTGACGGACACCGGCTTGCCCGCGTAACGGCGCTGGTGCAGCCGCGCGAGCCGGTGCAGCGTGTGACCCTCAGGCACGCTTGCTCTCGTAGTCTCCGACCTGGTCGATGCGGCGCTGGTGCCTGGCATCGCCGGAGAACTCGGTCTTGAGGAACGCCGAGACGATCTCGGTCGCCTCCTCGGTGGTGTGCTGGCGGGCACCGATGCCGACGAGGTTGGCGTCGTTGTGCTGGCGGGCGAGCTGGGCGGTGTCGACGTTCCACGCCAGTGCCGCGCGGGCGCCCTTCACCTTGTTCGCGGCGATCTGCTCGCCGTTGCCGGAGCCGCCGATCACCACGCCGAGGCTGCCGGGATTGGCGACGACCTGCTCGGCGGCGTCGATGCAGAACGACGGGTAGTCGTCGAGGGCGTCGTACTCGTGGGCGCCGACATCGACGACCTCGTAGCCCTGCTCCTTGAGAGCCGTGATCAGGTGGGACTTCAGCTCGAAGCCCGCGTGGTCTGCTGCCAGATAAACGTGCACGTCCGGAGTCTGACACGCTGGGGGACATGTTTGCTCAGGAGGGGTACCGGCTGAAGCTGGAGTGGGGGCCTGAGGGCGTCGACGTGCTGCGGGACTGCGACGTGCTGGTCGTGGTGGACGTGCTGTCGTTCACGACCTCGGTCGACCTGGTGGTCGGCAACGGGGGCCAGGTCCGGCCGTCGCGCTGGAAGCCGCGGAACGGCACGTTGCGACCAGCGTCACTCGTCGACGCGACGGGGCTGGTGGAGCTGCCGTCGCCGAACGGGTCGAACCTGTGCGCGCTGGCCGCCGAGACCGGCGCGCACGTGCTCGCGGCCTGTCTGCGCAACGCCGCGGCGGTGGCGAAGCGGGCGCAGGAACTGGGCGGGACGATCGGCGTCGTCCCCGGTGGCGAGCGGTGGGGCCTCAACATGACGGGAGTGGGGGAGACGTTCGGTCCGCTGCGGCCGTGCGTCGAGGACTACCTGGGCGCGGGCGCTGTGCTGGCCGAGCTCTCCGGTTCCGCCTCGCCCGAGGCGGAACTCGCGGTGACGGCGTTCCGCAACACCGATGTGGCGGCTGCCGTGAGGGCGTGCGGATCCGGGCAGGAGCTGATCGCACACGGGCACGCGGCGGACGTGGAGCTGGCGGTGCAAATCGGGGTCAGCGAGGCGGTGCCGGTGCTGGTCGACGGGGTGCTCAGGTGATCGAGATCGCCGACGGGGTGTTCATCAAGCGGCACAGCGAGCTCGACCTCACGCTCGGGCTCATCACCGGATCCGGTGACTCGCTGCTCGTGGACTCCGGGATGGACCCGGCGCTCGCCGCCGAGCTGGGTTCTTCAGGGCTGTGTTCACCGGGGTCGGGTCCCTCGCGGATCGTGTTGACGCACAACCACTTCGACCACGTGCTGGCGACCGAGGCGTTCCTGCCGTGCGAGGTGTGGGCGCACGAGGACTGCGTGATCGACGAGTCGCTGCTCGAGAACCGTGCCGTGTACTACCCGGAGCCGTTCGAGGGCACGTTGATCGCGCCCACGCACACGTTCCGCGACACCGTCACGCTGGACGTCGGCGGGCGCAGGGTCGACCTGCACCACTTCGGTCCCGCGCACACCTCGCACGACGTGGTCGTGCACGTGCCGGACGCCGGGGTGGTGTTCGCGGGTGACCTCGTCGAGGAGGGCGCGGAGGCCCAGGCGGGAACGGATGCGACGCCGTCGAACTGGCGGCACGTCCTGGACCTGATGCTGGAGCTGGACCCGCGGATCGTCGTGCCGGGCCACGGCAACCCGGTCGACGCTCAGTTCGTCCGGGAGATGGCGATCCCCGCCCTTAACCCGGAGGCCAGGTGAGGCCTCGGCCGCCCAGGACGTGGCAGTGCACGTGGAAGACGGTCTGGCCGCCGTCCTTGCCGGTGTTGAACACCAGCCGGTAGCCGGACTCGTCGATGCCCTCGGCCTTGGCGACCTGGTGCGCGGTGGCGAGGATCTGCCCCGCGAGCACCGGGTCGACGTCGCCGACGGCCCGGTGGTGCTCCTTGGGGATCACCAGCACGTGGGTGGGCGCCTTGGGGTCGATGTCGCGGAACGCGAGCGTCGTGTCGGTCTCCGCCACGACGCTCGCCGGGATCTCACCGGCGACGATGCGGCAGAACAGGCAATCGGGAGCGCTGTCGGTCACACCGGCACGGTAGTCGGCCGGGGCCATCAGCACGGTATTGGGCCCGTTGGGCTCTGTCGTTCTTCCCCGCCGGGGATGAATCATGGCTGGGTGAAGGGCGCCAAACTGCTGGTCATCGTTCGGTGCCTCATCAGCTTCGCGATCGGCGTGCTGCTCGTGATCCTCGCGATCCGCTTCGGTGAGGCCCTGTGGCGCGCGGTCCAGTAGACCTTGATCTTCCTCAGTGGACGAAACAGAACTCGTTGCCCTCGGGGTCGCGCATCACCTGGAAGCTGCCCTGCTCGTCCGTGACGACCACTCCTTCGCGGGTGGCGCCGAGGTTCACCGCCTTCACGACGGCGGCCTCGATGTCGTCGACCTCGAAGTCGAGGTGCAGCCGGTTCTTGACGTCCCTGCGCTCGGGCACCGGCTGGAACGACATGCGCGGGCAGCCGGGCGGTTCGACGTGGGCCCAGCCGTGGGCGCGCTCGACGGGTTCGCCGCCGAGCAACTCGGCCCAGAACCGCACGAGGCGTGCGGGGTCGTTGCTGTCGACGACGATCTGCTCCAGCCTCACGTCTTCACCAGGTTCTCTCGTGCCCACTCGCAGCAGAGGTCGAGCAGCCCCAGCAGCTTGCGCCCTTGCTCGGTCAGCTCGTACTCGACGCGTGGCGGGTTCTCGTCGTACTCGGTGCGCGTGACTGTGCCTTCGCGCTCCATCGCCCGCAACGTCTCGGTGAGCACTTTGGCCGTCACCACCGGCATCTCCGCGCGCAGCTCCGTGAACCGCCTGCGGCCGCCGTGCAGTCCTCGCAACACGTGCGCGGTCCACTTGTCACCGATGCGGTACGGGAGTTCTCCGTGTTCGCATTTCACCTGCTCACCCCCGATATCGTTGCGGAAACCGGACACCCGCACCCTACCTTCGCGCTCATGGCGAAGATCGTTGTTTTCGGTGCGTACGGACAGGCGGGCCGCGAGATCGCGGCGGTGGCCCAAGCGCGTGGCCACGAGGTCACGAAGATCGGCCGGGACCCCGGCGTGCAGGCGGCCGCGGAGGTGGCGGCGGGCTACGACGTCGCGGTGAGCGCGGTGGTCGACCTGTCGCGTGATCCGGCGGAGTTCTACACCGAGGCGGCACGTGCCCTGGTGGCGTCCGGTGCCGGCCGGATCATCGTGGTCGGCGTCTACCCGCTCCTGGAGACCGCTCCGGGCGTGCGAGCGGTGGACTCGGCCGACTTCCCGCCCGAGCACCGCCCGTTCTGCCTCGGCCACGCGGCCGGCGTGCAGGTGCTGGCGGACTCCGCCGCGGACTGGCTGGTGATCAGCCCGGTGGGCATGTTCGGCGGCACCCCCACCGGCCGCTACCGCCTGGGCGAGGTGAACCCGTCCGACGAACTGACCTACCAGGACTTCGCCCTGGCCGTCCTGGACGAACTGGAACACCCCACCCACCACCGAACCCAACTGGGCATCTCCTCAGCCTGACCCAAACCCACACCCTGACAACACGGCCCGCCGCGACACCCCGAACGAGCACAGCGGTAACAGCCCGGTGTGGCGGCGGTGGTGTCCCGCAACGCTGGCCGGCAGCGTTGCGCCGCCCCGGCACGGCGTCACAACCCCGCCCGCCACCAATCGAAATCCGCAGCCAGCCCAAGTCTGGCCAACCACATGCCCCACACCCCAAGGCGACCCACCCAAGGTGACGCACCGCCCAAGGCGCCCACTCACCCAAGGTCATTCCCCCAAAGGCGACCCGCCCGCCAATGGTGACCTGCCCACTGAAGGTGGCTCCCCCAAAGTGACCCCATCGAAGGCGACTCGCCCGCCAATGGTGACTGCCCACTGAAGGTGGCTCCCCCAAGGTGCCCCCATCGAAGGCGACTCGCCCGCCAATGGTGACTGCCCACTGAAGGTGGCTCCCCCAAGGTGCCCCCACCGAAGGCGACCCACCCGCCAAACGTGTGACCCAACTCATATGGGGGTCCGGGGGCAGGCCCCCGGCTGGGGTCTGGGGGGCTCGGCCCCCAGATAAAAGACGAGAGGCCGACGGTGTCTGCGCTCTCCGCAGACACTCGTCGACCTCGGCCGCGAGCGGGCGACGGGAATCGAACCCGCGTAGCTAGTTTGGAAGACTAGGGCTCTACCATTGAGCTACGCCCGCGTTGCCGCCCCTGGTAGGGGCTGCGGTCAATACCTTAGCGGAGGGCGGTAAGCTTGTTCCAACCGGGGCGTGGCGCAGTTTGGTAGCGCACCCGCTTTGGGAGCGGGGGGTCGCAGGTTCAAATCCTGTCGCCCCGATCGGTTGGCGAAACCCGTGGCGACTTGCGCTGCGGGTTTTCGCATTTCAGAGCGTCTGGGGCGTCGGATGGCGGCTGGACCAGGCGGTGAGCACCTCGGCGACGTGGGTGGCGTCTGCACGGGTGGTCGGCGCCGTCGAGTGACAAGAATGACTTCGGGTGGCGGGCTGCCTCGAAGATGATGCGCGCGTTGTCGATGCCGACCAGGTCGTCTTGTGATGAGTGCATGACGAGCAGGGCGCGGTCGAGGCCTGCGGGGCCCGCGGTTTGGTCCTGGTGCTTGATGTCGTGCAGGAACTCGTGGGGGATGCGGAAGGGTCGTCCGGCGAGCTGCACTTCGGCGATGTCACGGGCTTCGATTTCGGCTGTAGCCGGGCCGAGCGGGTGTTGGACGTGGGTGGTTTCGGGGATGCGGGTGGCGGCGGCCAGCGAGTGTCCGATGAGGACGCTCGGAGCGCCGATGGTGTCGCGGAGGGCGGCGACGCCGCGGTCGGCGAGTTCGCGGGAGATGCGGGTGGCGGCGACCGAGTCCTTGCCGCAGGTGAAGCAGTGGGCGAACACCGGGGTTGCCTTGACGTTTTCTGCGGTCAGTTCGAGGGCGGCCGGGCCAGCGGCTGACCGTGGTTGCCCGCGAAGACGGCTTTCCGGTCGTCCAGGACCTCTATGGTGCGTCACGTGCGCTACCAGTACCTCGACGCCCGGCTGCGGGAGGCTTTCGACGACGCGGGGCTCGACCGCGGGCAGCGGGCGTTGCTGCAGGGCGTGTTGCGGGCGCTTGATCCCGATGCGCATCTCGGCGAGCACGTGGCGGGTCTCAACAGCGCGTTTCTGGCGGTGACGCGGGCGCAGACCGCGCTCGACAGTCATGCGACCGAGGATCAGCCGCGGTGGAACCTGTTGCGGCGCATCGTCACCACGTCGCTGGCGTGCGTCGACGCCGCCAGGCCCGCGTATGCGCTCGGTGGTGCCAGGGAGCTGAAGGAGGCGCGGCGGACGCTGCTGGCGGTCGACGCGGCCATTGCGGCGGACGGGCAGAGGTTCGATCGTCAGGTCGCGGCCGCGGCGGCGAGGGAGCTGGATCCGCAGGCGTTGGAGGCAGCGGTCAAGCAGTGGATCACTCCACTGTGGAACGGAGTGGAGCTTCCGCTGCGCGCCAGGATGATCGCGGAGGTGGCGGTCGTCGTGGCGGTGCACGGCCGGGACGGCAGGCATCTGCGCACCGACCTGTTGCGGTGGCTCAAGAAGCCCGCGGATCTGCACGAGGTGCTCTGGCCGCAGCCGCGCAGGCACGTGGTGGCGCTGGTGGTGCGCGGTGCGCGGGTGCTGCGGCATTTGGAGGAGCTGTTGCCGCAGGCCAGGCAGGAGCCGTTGCACCGCAACAGGTTGCCGAAGGACGACTTCCTCAAGGACGCGGTGGACGGCTCGTCGGTGCTGGTGCGGCTGCCGGTCAGCGCGGCGGACGCGCACACGGCGGCGTTGCTCGGCAGGCGGGTTCTCGGCGAGGTGCTCGACCAGTACGCGGCGGGGGAGCGGCTCACGGAGCTGAACATCGCGCCGCTGTGGCAGGTCAGCGGTCCGACCGGACGTGTCACGCGCGGTACCGAGCATCAGCGCACGCTCAACAACGCCTATCCGCTCACCGCGTACTGGCCTGCCGAGCTGCGCAGTGCGATGCGGGTGGCGAACCTGGCCAGGCAGGTTCAGGCGAGCAGGGCGCCGATGGCCAGTGCGGGGCTCGCGTGGAGTGCGCTGGAGGCGACCGGTCTTGATCCGAGCAGGATCGGCTGGCTGGCGAAGGCGTGCGCGCTGCAGATGTTGCGGCAGCACCTGGTCAGCCTGCACGTGGTCGTGACCAATCACGACAGCCGGTTGCGCGTGGAGCTCGATGCGCACGTTCCGACGACCGGGGTGAAGCACCACCTGAAGTCCGTGGATGCGTGGCTGGAGGTGCTGGTCCCGCACAACCGCCCGAAAGGACAGCTCAAGGCCGCGCAGGACGCCGTCACGGCGCTGGCCGAGAACGAGGGCGGGCTGGTGCGGGACCTGGTCGAGCTCTGGCGGGCCAGGCTCGCCGACTCCCGTGCGCTCGCGCGCTGGTTGCGGGAGCAGGAGGACACCGCCGCGGCGGTGCTGGAATGGCTCTACGTCACGCGGAACCTGGCGTTCCACGCCGGCCGGTTCGCGACACCCGTCGACGAGCTGACGGCTCAGGCCGGTCAGGCCGTCGCGGATCTGACGCTCGAGTTCCTCGGGAACTGGCGAACCGTGGAAAGGCAGCGGGGCGAGCCCGAGACGGCAGTAGTGGAGATCTACCGCAGGCTCGCCCAGCGTTACGACCAGCTGGAGGCCCGGCTCAGGCGAGCCGGGTCCGTCCGCAGGCTCAGCGTCGAGGACATCTCCGGCCCCGACGAGAAGTGGTGGTCAAGGGTTGTGAGCAGCTAGTGGGGCGTCGCGGAAGGTGGGCGAGGCGATTCACGCCCAGCAGGGCGCCTCGCGGCACCGTTAGGGCTTGGCCTTGGTGAGCCAGTCCTCGACGCGGTCGGGGTTGGCCTCGACCCACCGCTTCGCCGCCTCGTCGGGCGACATCTTGTACTTCGCGATGAACGACGCGACCGTGTCCTGCTCGTCGTTGCTCCACTGGAAGTTCTGCACGAGCCTGGCCGCGGGGCCGCCCTTGTCCATGAACTTCTTCGAAGCGATCTTGTCGAGCTCGTAGCGCGGGTAGTCGCAGGCGACCTTGGCCGCGTCCGCGTCGCAGCCGGCCTTGTACTCGGGCAGGTCGACCTTGACCAGTTCGATGTCGAGGTGCAGCCACTGCGGTTCGAAGAAGTAGCCGATCAGTGCGGTCTTCTTCTCCTCGGCCTGGCGGAACGCCTTGATCAGCGCCTGCTCGCTGCCCGCGTAGACGACCTTGTAGTTGAGGCCCAGGTTCTTCACCAGTGCCTCGTCGTTGGTCACGTACGAGGGGTCGCCGTCGAGCACCTGGCCCTTGCCGTCGGACTGCGACGTCTTGAACATGTCCGCGTACTTGTTGAGGTTCTGCCAGTTCGTGATGTCCGGGTAGGTCTTCTTCATCCACGGCGGCACGTACCAGCCGATCACGCCCTTGTTGCCGGACGGGCCGATCCGCACGGCGGTGCGCTTCTCGTCGATGTACTTCTGCTTGAGGTCCTCGTGACCCCAGTTCTCCAGGATCACGTCGATCTCGCCGGAGTCGAGGCCCTGCCAGGCGGTCTGCTCGTCGACTTCCTTCTTCGTCACCTTGCAACCGAGCCGCTTCTCGGCCAGGTACGCGACGACGGCCGCGTTGGCCTCGTAGCCGACCCACGGGTTGACCGCGAGGGTGACGGAGCCACAGGGTTCGGTCGGTCCTGCCGAGCCGGAGCGGGGTGCCGACGACGACGTCGATCCGCTGCCGCAACCGGCAATTGTCAACACGAGCGTCATTGCCAGAGCGATTCTGGGGGCTTGCACGAACAGCTCCTCGTCGAGGGGACAGCGGTGCAGAGGACCGCTCAGTTCAGCTTTTCCCGTTCGATCGACGGCAGTCAAGTCATGGGATGATTGGTTGTCCACAAAGGAGCGAATTTGTATCGGCCCTTGACCGTATCCGTGCGAGGGTCGATGCTGTCGCGCATCGAGAAACGTTGTGCGCAGTCCGCAACAGCCCGCAAGAGTTCCGCAACAGGTTCGGAGTGGTTTGGCGTGGATCCCGTGATTTCGGTCAGGGACCTGTGGAAGGTGTTCGGTCCCAACGCGTCTCAAGTGGTGGCATCGAGCGAGCTGAAATCGTTGTCACGGTCGGAGCTGATGGACCGCACTGGTTCGGTCGCCGCTGTGCGCGGAGTGGACTTCGAGGTTGCTCCGGGTGAGATGTTCGTGGTCATGGGCCTGTCCGGCTCCGGCAAGTCCACACTGGTCCGTTGTCTGACGAGGTTGGTGGAACCGACCTCGGGCACGATCGTGTTCGAAGGCGAGAACATTCTCGCGGCGGACGCCAAACGTCTGCGCGACCTGCGCAGGAACAAGTTCTCCATGGTGTTCCAGCACTTCGGGTTGCTGCCGCACCGGACCGTCGCGGACAACGTCGGTTACGGGTTGGAAATCCGCGGGGTACCGCGGGCGAAACGTGGAGAGCGGTCGCAGGAAGTGATCGATCTTGTAGGTCTGACGGGCTACGAGAAGTCCTATCCGGATCAGCTGTCCGGCGGTATGCAACAGCGCGTCGGCCTTGCTCGTGCGCTCGCCGGTGATCCGGATGTTTTGTTCTTCGATGAACCTTTCTCGGCGCTCGACCCGTTGATCCGCCGCGACATGCAGTCCGAGGTCATCAGGCTGCACCGCGAGGTCGGCAAGACGATGGTCTTCATCACCCACGACCTGAGCGAGGCGCTCAAGCTGGGCGACCGGATCCTGATCATGCGTGACGGCCAGGTCGTGCAGGTCGGCACCGGTGACGAGCTGGTCGGCGCGCCCGCGGACGACTACGTGCGCGACTTCGTGAAGGACGTGCCGCGTTCGCACGTGCTGACGTTGAAGTGGATCATGCGGCCGCCGCGTCCCGACGACGAGCTGGACGGTCCGGAGCTCTCGCCGGAGACCGTGGTGCGCGAGGCCGTGCGCAGCGTGCTCAGCGCCGACAAGCCGGTGAAGGTCGTGCGGGACGGCGAACTGCTCGGCGTGGTGGCGGACGAGGAGATCCTCGGGGTCGTCGCCGGGGAGGCGTGAGATGGTCGCCGTCGCCGCCCCGCGGCAGCTGCCTCGACTGTGGCATCGGTACAAGCAGGCGCTCGTGGTCGGCGGGATCGTGCTCGCCTGGCTCGTGCTGTGGCTGGTGCTGCGCAACTTCGGGACGTTGCCGCTGGACGCGTCCGAGCTGACCCCGCTGCACCGGTGGATCAACAGCGTCAACGACGCGGTCGGCGCGTCCAGGAACTCGAACCCGGTGTTCCTGTACTTCTTCAACGAGATCCGGCTCGTCATCGACGAGTTCGTGACGTTCGTGCAGGCGTTGATCGCGCAGCCGTCGTTCGGCCGGCCGGTGCCGGTGATCGGCTGGCTCGGCGTGGTCGGGATCGCGGGTTTCGTCAGTCTCGTGGTCGCCGGGTGGCGGGTCGCGTTGCTGGCCGTCGCGGGCTTCGTGTCCCTGGGGTTGCAGGGTCTGTGGCAGGAGAGCATGGACACGCTCTCGCTGACGCTGGCCGCGGTCGTGATCTCGTTGCTGTTCGGCATTCCGCTGGGCATCTGGGCCGGACTGTCCGATCGGGCCAACCGGGTCATGCAGCCGGTGCTCGACTTCATGCAGACCATGCCGACGTTCGTCTACCTGGCACCGCTGACGTTGTTCTTCCTGATCGGCCCGGCGTCGGCCACGATCGCGACGCTCGTCTACGCCGCGCCGCCGGCGATCCGGATCACCGCGCACGCGATCCGCTCGGTGCCGCACAACACCGTCGAGGCGTCGGAGTCGCTCGGCGCGACGCGCGGGCAGACGCTGGTCAAGGTGCTGCTGCCGTCCGCGCGCAAGACCATCGTGCTCGGCGTCAACCAGACGATCATGGCTGCTCTGTCGATGGTGACGATCGCCGCGCTGATCGACGCGCCGGGTCTGGGCAAGACGGTCGTGAAGGCGTTGCAGACGCTCGACGTCGGCACGGCGTTCAACGCCGGTCTGGCGATCGTGGTGCTGGCGATCGTGCTGGACCGCGTGACCACCGCCGCGACCGAACGGCGCACGCTGCCGCGCTGGGCGTTGTTCGGTGGTCTCGGCGTCACCGCCGTCACCGTCTACTTCTCCTACACCTACCTGTGGGCGGCGGAGTTCCCGGCGGACGTGGAGTTCGGCAGCTCGATCCGCAAGGGCGCGACCTCCGTGACGGAGTGGGCGCAGGACTCGCTGCCGTTCATCACCGGTGGTTTCAAGGATTTCGTCACGTTCGCGTTGATCAACCCGCTGCAGGCGCTGCTGGCCGAGTCGCCGTGGTTCCTGGTGGCGCTGGTGATCGTCGTGCTGTCGTTCCTGATCGGTGGTGCCCGGTCCGCGATCGTGTCCGCCGTGTGCGTCGGTCTGCTGGTCGCGACCGGTCTGTGGCAGGACTCGATGATCACGCTGGCGTCCACTCTGGTCGCCACGATCATGGTGATGGTCCTCGGTGTCGTGGTCGGCGTGTGGATGGGGCGCAGCAGGCGGGCGGATCGGCTCATCCGGCCGATCCTCGACGCGGGTCAGGTCATGCCGGCGTTCGTGTACCTGGTGCCGTTCCTCGCGCTGTTCGCCGCCACCAGGTTCACGGCGATCATCGCGGCCGTGGTGTTCGCGGCGCCGGTCGCCATCAAGATCATCGCGGACGGTGTGCGGGCCGTCTCGCCCGCGACGGTGGAGGCGTCCACGGCGCTGGGGTCCAGCTCGTGGCAGACGATCGTGAAGGTGCAGCTGCCGATGGCGCGCGGAGCGTTGACGCTCGCCGCCAACCAGGGGCTGATCTACGTGCTCTCGATGGTCGTCGTCGGCGGCCTCGTGGGCGCCGGTGCGCTCGGCTACGACGTGGTGGCCGGTTTCTCGCAGAGCAATCTGTACGGCAAGGGGCTCGCGGCCGGCGTGGCGATCGTCGTGCTGGGCGTGATGCTCGACCGCCTCACCCAGGCGGCCGCCAAGCGGTGGACCAACTAGGAGGTTGTGGAAGTGGCAAGGCACAGCGTGCTGGGAGCAGTGCTCGTGGGAGCGCTTGCGCTGGCCGGTTGCGGTGGCGCCAAGGTCGGCGACTCTTCATCGGGTGCGGCCGGCGACTGCGGCACGTTCAACCTCGCGGTCAACCCGTGGGTCGGTTACGAGGCGAACGCGGCGGTGCTCGCGTACGTGGCCGAGAAGGAGCTCAAGTGCAAGGTCACCAAGAAGGAGCTCAAGGAAGAGGTGGCCTGGCAGGGCTTCGGCACCGGTGAGGTCGACGCCGTCGTCGAGAACTGGGGCCACGACGACCTGCGCAAGAAGTACATCGACGAGCAGAAGACCGCGGTGAGCGCGGGCTCGACGGGCGTGAAGGGGCAGATCGGCTGGTACGTGCCGCCGTGGCTCGCCAAGGAGCACCCCGACATCCTGGACTGGAACAACCTCAACAAGTACGCGGACCAGTTCAAGACGTCCGAGTCCGGCGACAAGGGCCAGCTGCTCGACGGCGACCCGTCGTTCGTGACCAACGACGAGGCTCTGGTGAAGAACCTGAACCTCAACTACAAGGTCGTCTACGGCGGCAGTGAGACCGCGTTGATCCAGGCCTTCCGCCAGGCGGAGAAGGACAAGAAGTGGGTCATCGGCTACTTCTACTCGCCGCAGTGGCTGCTCAACGAGGTCAAGCTGGAGAAGGTGAAGCTGCCCGAGTACAAGGCGGGCTGTGACGCCGACGCGGAGAAGGTCGCCTGCGACTACCCGGACTACGACCTCGACAAGATCGTGTCCAAGAAGTTCGCCGACGCGAACGGCCCGGCGTACAACCTGGTCAAGAACTTCAAGTGGACCAACCAGGACCAGAACACCGTGGCGAAGTACATCGCCGAGGACAAGATGAAGCCGGAGGACGCGGCCAAGAAGTGGGTCGAGGCCAACGCCGACAAGATCAAGGCGTGGACGGCCAAGGCCTGAGTCAGCCGGTAAGGCCCAGCAAGGGCTTGTAAGGGGTCTCGTAAGGCTTCGTCAGGGCTTGTGGGCTGAACGGTCGTAGGGGTGGTTCCTGGACGAGAGGAACCACCCCTACGACTACCCCCGGCATCACGCAGCCTGTTGTCCGTTGGGGACCTCAGGCTCGTGCCGATGCGTCATGCGGTGCCACCACGACCGCGGCTTGCCGCCGTTGCGGTAGAACTCCTGGACGCGGCGGGCGTCCTCCCGCAGGGCAGCCTGCCGGTAGTCCATCTCCGCCTTGATCGCCTCGGGCGTCCACTCCATCTGACTCACTCCTCAGTTCGTTTTCCGACGAGGATGAGAGTGCTGCTGAGGGGTGGCCCCGGGCATCGGAAGATCACCTAAGGCTGGGCCGCGAGACCCCTTACTCCGGCATCCGGTCGCACCGTCGTGCCGGTACCTCAGGTTGGCGGCGACCTTGAACGTAGCCTTGCCCCGCGCCCCTAGGCCGCGTCGAAGCCGTCGTCGGCCGGTTGCCTCGCCCCGATTCGCGTCGATCGGCCTACCGCGTGAACCGCAGGGTGATCACCTGGAACGGGCGCAGCACGAGCTCCTCCGACGCGTCGGCCAGGGGCCGTTCCAGCAGGTCCGTCTCCTGGATGCCCCGGTAGGAGAAGGACGGGCGGACGGACGCGCGGGCACGGCCGCCGTGGGCCTCGTAGAGCCGGACGACGACGTCACCTGACCGGTCGTCGGCCAGTTTCACGGCCTCGACCCGCACCGCCGGGTTGTCGGTGCGCACCAGCGGTTGCGGTGCGGTGGACCCGCGGACGGTCCGCGGCGGCAGGTTGATGCGGTACCCGGCGTCGATGGCCTCCGGGATGCCCGCACCGACCACGAGGGCGTACCGGAAGCGGTGTTCGCCCTGGTCGGTCTCCGGGTCGGGGAACCTCGGCGCGCGCAGCAGCGACAGCCGGACGGTCGTGGTGGTGCCGCCGTCCTCGCGGGTCGTGCGGGTGACCTCGTGGCCGTAGGTGGAGTCGTTGACCACCGCGACGCCGTAGCCGGGTTCGCCGACGTGCAGGAAGCGGTGGGCGCAGATCTCGAACTTCGCGGCCTCCCACGAGGTGTTGGTGTGCACGGGGCGGTGCAGGTGGCCGAACTGGGTCTCGGCCGTGGAGACCTCGGCGCGCAGGTCGAGCGGGAAGGCGATCTTGAGCAGCTTCTCGCGTTCCTGCCAGTCGACCTCGGTGTCGAAGTCGACCTGCTTGGCGCCCTGGCGCAGCCGGATGGTCTGGGTGAGCTGTGAGTCGCCGAACGTCGCCCGCACGACGACACCGTCCTGCACGTCGACGCGCTCGGACGGGATCAGGTCTGCCTTCCAGTTGCGGTAGAACGGATCGATGTCCCAGGCGTCCCACTGGTTCGGGTTGTCGCGGTGCAGCTGCGGCAGGCCGGCGAACCCGTGCGGCGGCAGGACCTCGCGGTCGTTCTCCAGGTCCAGTACGGACAGCACGATGCCGTCCTCGTCGACGATGACGCGCAACCGTCCGTTGTCGAGCACGCCGTTTTCCGGCGCCACGAACGGTTGTGGTGCGTCGCCGCCGAGGACGTCGAACGTCAGCTCGTCCTCGCCGTCGCCCTTGATCGCGTCGATGGCCTTCGCGGTGATGGCCTTCAGTTCGGTGGCGACCTTCGCGTAGGTGGCTTCGGCCTCGCGGTGCACCCAGGCGATCGAGCTGCCCGGCAGGATGTCGTGGAACTGGTGCAGCAGCACGGTCTTCCACAACCGGTCGAGCTCGTCGTAGGGGTAGTCGTGGCCGTGGAGCGCTGCCGCGGTGGCCCAGTGCTCGGCCTCGCGCAGCAGGTGTTCGCCGCGGCGGTTGCCCTGCTTGGTCTTGGCCTGGGTGGTGTAGGTGGCGCGGTGCTTCTCCAGGTACAGCTCACCCGCCCACACCGGTGCGTCCGGGTACTCGTCCTGCGCGGCCTGGAAGAAGTCGCGCGGCGGTTCGACCTTCACCGTCGGCGAGCCTTCGAGGTCCGCGACGCGGTGCGCGGTCTCCATCATCTCGCGGGTGGGGCCGCCACCGCCGTCGCCGTAGCCGAACGGGACCAGCGACCGGGAGGCCTTGGCGTGCTCGGCGAACTGGCGGGACGCCCGTGCCAGCTCCTCGCCGCTCAGCGACGAGTTGTAGGTGTCGACCGGAGGGAAGTGCGTGAAGATCCGGGTGCCGTCGATGCCCTCCCACCAGAACGTGTGGTGCGGGAACCGGTTGATCTGGTTCCACGACAGCTTCTGGGTGAGGAACCAGCGCGAGCCGCTCAGCTTGATCAGCTGGGGGAGTGCGGCGCTGTAGCCGAACGAGTCCGGCAGCCAGACCTCCTCGGTCTCCACGCCGAAGTGGTCCAGGAAGAAGCGCTTGCCGTGCACGAGCTGGCGGGCCATCGCCTCGCCGCCGGGCATGTTCGTGTCCGACTCGACCCACATGCCGCCGACCGGCACGAACTGTCCACTTCGGACCTTCTCGCGGATCCGGTCCCAGACGTGCGGGTGGTGGTCCTTCATCCACGCGTACTGCTGCGCCTGCGAGCACGCGAAGTAGAAGTCCGGATAGGCGTCCATCAGCCTGGTGACGTTGGAGAACGTGCGTGCGCACTTGCGGACGGTTTCGCGCAGCGGCCACAGCCAGGCGGAGTCGATGTGCGCGTGGCCGATCGCGGAGACCTTGTGCGCGGAGGCCGTGGCGGGCAACGAGAGCACTCCGACGAGCTCTTCGCGGGCCAGGTCGGCGGTGGCGGCGACGTCGTTGAGGTCGAGCGCGTCCATCGCCCGGTCGAGCGCGTGCAGGATCTTGTGCCGGCGCGGGTCGTGGTCCGGCAGCTCCTTCATCAGGCCCTGGAGCACCTCGATGTCGAGCATCAGGTGCCAGACCTGCGGCTGGAACACCGCGAGTTCGGCCTTGACGATCCGGTACAGCGGTTCGGTGCCCGCCGTTTCCTTGTCGCCCAGCGGGGTCGGCAGGAACGGGTGGAAGTCGAGGATCGTCGGGTTGCCGGCGGCTTCCAGGTAGTAGTGGACCTTTTCGCCATCGACGGGCAGGTAGGTGTTGCGCGGTTCGATGCCTTTGACGGGCACACCGTTCGCCGTGTACGCGAGGCCCTCGGACTGGAAGCCGGGGCCGGGATGGGTGAAGCCGAGATCCAGCACGACCTCGACCTGCCTGCCCTGCCACGCCTGGGGGACTTCGCCGGTGAGCCGGAACCAGCTGGTGCTCCACGGCGCGCCCCAGGCGTCGCCGACGCTCGCCGGTTCGTAGGTGGCTTCGATCGCTTCGGCGACCGGGACCGGCTCGTCCGGCACGTGCCACACGGCCAGGTCCAGCGGCGCGGTCTCGCCGTAGATCGCCGGGCGGATGCGTTCCTTCAGCGTGCGGTTGAGTCGCTCTTCCAGCAGCGCGCGTTCGTCGTGCACTTGGTCACCCCAGTTCGATCGAGGCCCGCACGCCGTCGCGTGCGAGGGTCATCCACTCTTCGAAGAAAGCTCCGCCCGGTCCCCACGAGGGCCGGTCCCCGTGCAGCTCGACCGGGGTGCGCTCGGCCGGTGCGGGTGTTGCCTCGCGCACGATCCTGGCGATCGCCTCCCCGAGCGGTTTGACCTCGCGGTCCGTCGTCAACAGGCCCAACTCGTACTCGCGTTCGGGGAAGTCCACCAGCGCACGGTCGACGTCGTGCGAGCACCACCACGTGACGCCCCACAGGTTCGAGCAGGTCAGCACGTTCGCAAGCGTTTGCTCGGCGAACTGCGGGGCCTGCTCGGCGCTGATCTCCGGCTGGGCGGCACCGACCTCCTGCAGCCACACCGGCCGGTTCGGGTCCTTCGCGTGCGCCTTGGCCAGTTCGACGAGGTACTCGGCGTGATGGACGCTCTCGGGGGAGAGCGGTCCGTAGCGCTGTGCCGTGCCGTTGAAGACCCACGAGTGCACAGTGGTCATCGCGCCCTTGTTCGCCGCGTGCTCGGGCAGGAACTCGTGCTCGCTCTCGTACCAGACGGCGTCGTACTCCGAGTGCACGTGCGCGTGGTGCGGTGCGGCCGCGGCGCACTCGGTGAGGAGGGCGTCGAGCCACTCACCGGCCTGCCGGGGTGTGCACGGGTTCGACTCGGTGAGCAGGTTGACCTCGTTGCCCAGGGTGAAGCCGAGGAAGTTCGGCTTGTCCCGCAGCGCCTCGGCCAGCGTGCGGAGGTAGAGCTTCTGGCCGCTGATCACGTCGGGGTCGGTGAAGATGTTGCGCCGGTGCCAGGTCTGCACCCACGACGGGTAGAAGTCGAAGCTCGACAGGTGGCCCTGCAGCACGTCGACCTGCACGTCCAGGCCGGTCTCGCGGGCCGCGTCGAGCAGCTGGGCGAGCTGCTCGACGGCCTTCGGCCGGACGAGGCCGCGGTTGGGCTGGAACACCGGCCACAGCGGGAAGACCCGCACGTGGTCGAGGCCCAGCCCGGCGATGGACTCGAAGTCGGCTTTGACGTCGTCGATGGCGAAGTCGAGCCAGTGGTGGAACCAGCCGGTCGACGGGGTGTAGTTCACACCGAAACGCACTTGGTCATCCCTTGATCGCGCCTTCTCCGACTCCGCGGAAGAAGTGCTTCTGCAGCAACAGGAACAGCAGGATCAGCGGGAGGACGGCGATGATCGTGCCCGCCGCCACCAGCCGCTGGTTCTGCACGAACGTGCCCTGGAGGTAGGCCAGGCCGATCGTGAGCGTGTACTTCTCCTGGTCGCTGAGCACCACGAGCGGCCAGAGGAAGTCGTCCCAGCTGAACATGAACGAGAACAGCGCCACCACGACCAGCGTGCCCTTCACCGACGGCAGCGCGAGGCGGGTGAACCGCTGCCACGCGTTGGCGCCGTCGATGACCGCGGCCTCCTCGACCTCGGCGGGGAGCGCGAGGAAGGCGTTGCGCAGCAGCAGGACGTTGAGCGCGGCGATCGAGCCGGGCAGCACGACGCCGGTGAGCGTGTCGGTGAGCCCGAGTCCGCGCATCACCAGGAACAGCGAGATGAGAATGGCCTCGAACGGCACCAGGATGCTGCCGGCGAAGATCACGGCCGCGAGCTTGCGGCCGCGGAACCTGAGCCGTGCCAGGGCATAACCGGCCATCGCCGCGCCCAGGCAGTTGGCGACGACGTTGACGCTCGCCACGCCGAGCGAGTTGAGCGCGAACGTCCAGACCGGTACGACGTCGGCGACGGCCGCGTAGTTGCTGAACGTGGGGTCGTCCGGGATGAAGTCGGGGACGAAGACGTCCTCGTCCGGCCCCTTGATGCTGGTGGCGAACTGCCACAGGAACGGCCCGATGCTGATCGCGAGGATGCTCAGGAGTCCCAGGTAGCGGAGGGCGAGCTTCACAGCTGGTCCTCCCTGCGGTTGAGCTTGAGGGTGATCAGCAGCAGTCCCAGCAGGATCACGAACAGCACGAGGCTCAGCGCCGAGGCGTACCCGACCTCGCCGGTGAGGCCGCGGCCGACCGACTGGATGAGCATCACCATCGTGGTGCTCGCCCCGCCCGGTCCGCCGGTGCCGCCCGACAGCAGGTAGATCTCGGAGAACACGCGGAACCCGTTGACCGCGCTCAGCGCCGCGATGAGCACCATCGTCGGCCGGAGTGCGGGCACGGTGACGGACCAGAAGCGGCGCACCGGTCCCGCGCCGTCGACCATCGCGGCCTCGTGCAGTTCCTTCGGCACGTTCGCGAGCGCGGCCAGGTAGATCACCATGTAGTAGCCGAGCCCGCGCCAGACCGTCACGAGCATCGAGCTGAAGAGCAGCAGGGTGGAGTCGGTCAGGAACGGAATCCTGGTGCCGCCCAACGCTTCCACGACGCTGTTCACCAGGCCGCGGCTGTCCAGCAGCCACGTCCAGATGAGCCCGACCACGACCGCGGACGCGATGACGGGCGTGAAGAACGCCGTGCGGAAGATCCCGATGCCCGGCACCACCTCCCGCGCCAGCATCGCGATCAGCAACGGCAACAGCACCAGTGGCGGCACGACGCACACCATGTAGAGCAGGCTGTTGCGCGCGGCCACCCAGAACTTCGGGTCACCGGCCATGCGCACGAAGTTGTCCACACCGGTGAACTGGCCGCCGCCGAGCGCGCTCGCGTCGGTGAACGAGAGCACGACCATGTTCAGGAACGGGAAGATCGTGAACATCAGGCAGACGGCCAGTCCTGGCAACAGGAACAGCCACGGCGTGTAGGGCCGGTGAGTCACTTGAGGAGCCTGTTGCACTCGGCGACGGCGTCGTCGAGGGCCTGCTTCGGCGACTTCTTGCCGAGCATGGCGTCGGCCAGCTGCTGCAGCAGGGCTTCGCGCATCTGGTCGCTGAACTGCACCGGCGTGTAGTTCACCGCGGTCTTGAGCTGCTTGGCCGCCGCGACGCGCACGCGTGCCTCGTCGGTGCCGTCCTCGGTGGTGAAGTACGGGTCGTCGCCGCCCTTGGAGGTGCTCGGGAAGATCGAGGCGAGCTTGGCGAACTTCACCTGGTTCTCGGCGTTGGTGACGAACCGGCCGAACGCCAGTGCCGTCGCCTGGTTCTTGCTGCTCTTCGGCACGCTCACGCCGTGCAGGAACATGTTGGCGCTGCCCGTGTTCGTGATGGGCTTGGCGATGCCGATGTTCGCGTAGAGGCTCGGTGCGTCGGTCTTGAACTTGCCGAGGTCGTAGGCGCTGCCGGGGTTGAGCGCGGTCTGCTGCGCCATGAACTTCGCGCCGGCGCCGGTGTAGTTCTGCGTGAGCGCCTCGGGGATGAGCGCGCCCGCGTCGTACATCCGTTTGTAGCTCTCGACGAACTCGACGCCCTTGGGCTCGTTGAAGGTGAACTTGTCGTTGTCGAACACCTTCACGCCGTAGAGCCCGAAGTCCGCGATGCTCGGGGTCTGGCCGAGCATCGCGATCTTCTTCTCGGCGAGCTTGAGCGCCTGCTCCTCCAGCTCCTTGAAGTTCGTCGGCGGCTTGTTCGGGTCGAGGCCCGCCTGCTGGAAGAGCGCCTTGTTGTAGAAGATCGGCCCGGTGTTGAGGTACCAGGGGAAGCCGTAGCAGCCGCCCTTGCCGGGGATCTCGAACGCCTGCCAGGCGTTGCCGAGGTACTCGGGCTCGGCCTCCTCGAGCGCCTGGTCGAGGTCGACGAGCTGACCTGCCTTGGCGAGCGGGAAGCTGAGGTCGGGCGGCACGTTGATGACGTCGGGCAGGCTGCCCGCGCTCGCGTCGGCCATGACCTTGGCCAGGTACCCGTCCGCGGGCTGGTCGACCCACTTCACCGAGGTGCCCTGGTGCTGCTTCTGGAACGCGTCGATGACGCCGTTGACGTAGTCGGTGTACTTGGGCTTGAGCGACCACGTCTGGAACGTGATCTCGCCGGTGACCTGCCCGCTCGCGGACGAGTTGCTCGCGGTGCCGCCCGACAGACCGCAGCCCGCTGCGGACCCCGCGACGGGGAGGGCCACCAGGCCCGCGAGGAACGTGCGCCTCTTCATTGACACCCACCTCCTTGGTCGCGGACCCTAGCTAAACCGGTTTACCTGCGGCTAGCCTCCGGACGTCTTGTTGTCCTGTTCCGGACAGGACGCGGTTGCCGTTGCGGGAAGGGCGTTGAGTGAAGAGGCCGACCATCAAGGACATCGCGGCCGCGGCCGGGGTGTCGAAGGGGGCGGTGTCGCTCGCCCTGAACGGCCGGTCCGGGGTCTCCGAGGCGACCCGAGCCCGTGTGCTGGAGGTGGCGTCGACCCTCGGCTACCGGCCTTCGGTCACGGCCCGCGCATTGTCGTCCGCCTCGGCCGACGCGGTGGGGCTGGTGCTGGTGCGGCCGCCGCGAGCGCTGGGGGACGAGGCGTTCTTCTTCCAGCTGATCGCCGGGATGCAGTCCGAGATGTCGTCGGCGTTGCTGCTGCAGGTGGTGGGGTCGCGGGCCGAGGAGATCGAGCTCTACCGGCGGTGGTGGGCCGAGCACCGGGTCGACGGCGTGTTCCTCGTGGATCTGCTGGTGTCGGATCCTCGGGTCGAGCTGATGTCCTCGCTCGGGCTGCCGGCGGTGGTCGTGGGCGGGGCCGGGCATCACGGGTCGCTGGCTTCGGTGTGGGCCGACGACCACGCGGCCATGACTTCCGTGGTGGAATACCTGAAGTCGTTGGGGCATCGGCGGATTGCTCGGGTGACCGGGTTGTCGTCGTTGTTGCACACCGTGCGCCGGGATGCCGCGTTCGTTTCGTCCGTTGTGGACGGTGTGATCGTGGCCGGGGACTACACGGCCGAGTCCGGGGCTGCCGCCACTCGGGAGTTGCTGGGTTCCGATGCGGTGCCCACCGCGATCGTTTACGACAACGACGTCATGGCGGTGGCGGGGGCCGAGGTGGCGGCTTCGCTGGGGGTTTCGGTGCCTTCGGAGTTGTCGATCGTGGCTTGGGACGACTCGGTGCTGTGCCAGCACGGGCGGCTGACCGCGTTGTCCCGGGACACGTTCGCGTTCGGGGCACGGGCGGCTCGGGCCTTGCTGGCGGTGTTGGAGGGGGCCGCGCCGGTGGACGTCGAGGACGTCTTGCCCGAGTTGGTGGTTCGGGGGAGTACGGGGCCGGTTGCGTAGGTGCTCGCGGTGTGTGGGGTGGTCCCGTCACGAGTCGTAGGCTCGCTGCGGGACCACCCCACGGGGCCGCACGGGGTCAGGTCAGGGAGGCGACCTGGTCGCTCACCACCTGGGCCGCGGCGGAGACGAGGGCCGTTACCGCCGGGTTCGTCGAGTTGTCCTGGCGCCAGCCGAACTGCGTGTAGACGCGGAAAGTCGGGGACCAGGGCAAGCGGACCAACCTGCCGTCGGCGAGTTCGTTGGCGACGGTGACCTCCGGCATGAGGGCGATGCCGAGGCCTGCGGCGACTGCGCGTTTGGCGGCGTCCACGGAGTCGAGCTCCAGGACCGGGGCGCGGGTGTCGTCGAAGCCGAGGGAGTTTTCGAAGAGCTCGTGGTAGGAGGCGCCGTTCTCGGCCCGGATCAGGGTGCTGCTCGTCAGGTCGTCCTCGGTGAGGGACTGGCGTTGGGTGAGCACGTGGTTCGGGCCCGCGACCATGACGAGGGGCTCGGGGCACAGGACGGTGGTTTCGAGGCCCTCGCGGGGTTCGATGGCGCCGATGAAGAAGGCGCAGTCGAGGGCACCGTCGCGGACCGAGTTCAGGTTGTTCAGGGTGTTGCGCGAGTGCAGCGACAGTTGGACGGACGGGTAGCGCCAGCACATGTATTCGATGAGCGGTAGCAGACGGTAGTCGGTCAAACTCTGTGCGGAGCCGATGACGAGTTTGCCGTGCGGCTCCCCGTTCATCGTTATGGCTTTTCGGGCCTTTTCGGTGAGGTTGATGATGTTTCGTGCGAACGGGAGCAGTTCTACGCCCGCGGACGTCATCTGGATACCGCGCGGGAGGCGGCGGAAAAGGACGACCCCGAGGGCCTCCTCCAGGGCCTTGATGCGGGTGGTGATGGTCGGCTGCGAGCAATTGAGCGTGGCTGCGGCCTTGGTGAAGCTGCCGGTCTGTACCACGGTTGTGAACGCGAGAAGCTGGCGTGTCTCCATCAGGCGGATCCTCGGAGTAAAACGGTGCGACGACTTTTTCTCGTTCGTTCCCGTGGTCCTGTTACGCATGGTGCGGGCGTAGCAACGCTACCTGTCACCCGCGCGCGGGTGATTAGTGCTAACGGAGTCATCTTGATCGGTCGGGAATCGTGGTTGCGGCCGAAAGAGTGAAATTGTGAAGACCGGTTTGACGGGCCGTAGTTGAACGACTCTTTTCCGTGAAGCCTTTCGCCGCGCGAACAAGAACGCTGTCGTGCGGAGGGGGTGGCCGGTTCCGTGAAGACGCGGCAGGCTCGGGTGTCCGAGCCGTCAGGCTCACGGGAGGCGCGTCGCCATCGCGGTTGTCGACGGTGACGACCCTGCTGCGCCTGGCCGTCGGAGAACGCGTGGGGGACCGCGGACCGGCCGTCCCGCCCGGGCGAAACCGGGCAGGTCCGACGGTCCCGTTCGGTTGTGGAGGACGGGGTGGCGGCGGTCACAGCGCGGCTCTCGCCTAGACTCGCTGGGAATCCGGGCGCCTGCTGAGGCGGTACCGGCTGTCTGCACGTTCTTGTTCGTTACGAGGAGTCCACGTTGAAGAGCACCGTCGAGCACCTGAGCCCGACGAGGGTCCGGATCAACGTCGAGGTGCCGTTCGACGAGCTCAAGTCGAACTTCGACCAGGCGTACCGGAAGCTCGCGAAGCAGGTTCGCATCCCCGGTTTCCGTCCGGGCAAGGCCCCGGCCAAGGTGCTGGAGAGCCGCATCGGCCGCGCCCCGGTCCTGGACGAGGTCATCCAGGAGGCCATCCCGGCGAAGTACCTGGAGGCGGTGTCCGCCGGTGAGGTGCGCACGCTCGGCCGCCCCGACTTCGAGGTGACCAAGATCGAGGACGGCGAGACGCTCGAGTTCACCGCCGAGGTCGACGTTCGTCCCGAGATCACCGTGCCCGCGTTCGGCGAGCTGGAGGTCACGGTCGACGAGCAGGAGGTCACCGACGAGGACGTGACCACGCAGCTCGACGAGCTCCGCGCCCGCTTCGGCACCCTGACCGGCGTCAGCCGCCCGGCGGAGACCGGTGACTTCGTCATCGTCGACCTGTCCGCCACGGTCGACGGCGAGGAGGTCGAGGAGGCGCGCACCAGCGGCCTGTCCTACGAGATCGGCTCCGGTCAGCTCGTCGAGGGCATCGACGAGGCTCTCGTCGGCGCGTCCGAGGGTGAGACCAAGACGTTCAACACCACGCTGGTCGCCGGCGAGCACCAGGGCCGCGAGGCCGAGGTCACCGTCGTGCTGAACACCGTCAAGGAGCGTCAGCTCCCCGAGCTCGACGACGAGTTCGCGCAGCTCGCCAGCGAGTTCGACACGCTCGACGAGCTCAAGGAAGACCTGCGCACCCGCCTGGGCCGGGTCAAGAAGATGCAGCAGGGCGTCCAGGCCCGCGACAAGGTCCTCGAGGCGCTGCTGGAGACCACCGAGGTCCCGCTGCCCGAGGGCATCGTCCAGGGCGAGATCGACGCCCGCAAGCACGACGCCGTGCACGCGTTCGACCACGACGAGGCCAAGTTCGCCGAGTGGCTGACCGAGCAGGGTCAGACCGAGGAGGAGTTCGACGCCGAGCTGCGCAAGGCCGCCGAGCAGGCCGTCAAGACGCAGCTGGTGCTCGACTCGATCGCCGACGCCGAGCAGGTCACGGTGTCCGACGGCGAGCTGACCGAGCGGATCATCTACCAGGCCCAGCGCTTCGGCATCAGCCCCGACGAGTACGTCAAGCGCGCCCAGCAGTCGGGACAGCTCGGCGCGATCTTCGCCGACGTCCGCCGCGGCAAGGCGCTCGCGAGCGTCGTGCGCCAGGCTTCGGTGAGCGACACGTCCGGCCAGAAGCTGGACCTCGACGAGCTCTTCGGTGAGACCAAGTCCGATGAGGACAACGCGGGCGAGTGATCCAGGCTGCTCTCCCGCCAGCGGGTGAGCGCCGAAAATACTGCCTAGAGCGAACGCGGGCGGTGTCGGGCATCTGACGCCGCCCGCCTTCGTTAAGGTCGGTCGCAGAGAGTTTTCGCATCCAGATTCGTTCCACCTGGAGTTAGGCAGGCAGACGTGACGCAGCACTCCTTCCCGACCCCCGAGATGCGGTCGGCCACCGCCGGGATGAACCTCAACGACTCGGTGTACGAGCGGCTGCTCCGCGAGCGGATCATCGTCCTGGGATCGCAGGTCGAAGAGGGCATCGCCAACCAGATCACCGCTCAGCTGCTGCTGCTGGCCGCTGAGGACCCCGAGAAGGACATCACCCTCTACATCAACTCGCCGGGTGGCTCCGTCACGGCGGGTATGGCCATCTACGACACGATGCAGCTCATCGAGCCGGACGTGGCCACGTACGCCATGGGTCTCGCGGCCTCGATGGGGCAGTTCCTGCTCTCCGCGGGTGCCCCCGGCAAGCGCCACGCGCTCCCGCACGCGCGCATCCTCATGCACCAGCCGTCGGCCGGTGTCGGCGGTACGGCCGCGGACATCGCGATCCAGGCGGACATGCTGACGCGCACCAAGCGCGAGATGGCGGAGCTCATCGCCGAGCACACCGGCCAGCCGGTCGAGCGGATCATCCAGGACTCGGACCGCGACCGCTGGTTCACCGCGCAGGAGGCGCTGGAGTACGGCTTTGTCGACAAGGTCGTCACCCGCCCCCAGTCGGTGCGTTCGGGCAACTAGAAGCTGAGGAGATCTCGAAGTGAGCCAGTTCCACATGCCTCAGTCGCGGTACGTGCTGCCCTCGTTCGTCGAGCGCACCAGCTACGGCATGAAGGAGTCGAACCCGTACAACAAGCTGTTCGAGGAGCGCATCATCTTCCTCGGCGTGCAGGTTGACGACGCCTCGGCCAACGACGTCATGGCGCAGCTGCTGGTGCTCGAGTCCGAGGACCCGGACCGCGACATCCTGATGTACATCAACTCGCCGGGTGGCTCGTTCACCTCGCTGATGGCCATCTACGACACCATGCAGTTCGTGCGCCCGGACATCCAGACGTACTGCCTCGGCCAGGCCGCCTCGGCCGCCGCGGTGCTGCTGGCCGCCGGCACGCCCGGCAAGCGCCACGCGCTGCCGAACGCGCGAATCCTGATCCACCAGCCTTCGATGGAGGGCGCGTACGGTCAGGTGTCCGACCTGGAGATCCAGTCGAACGAGATCCAGCGCGTGCGCCGCCTGATGGAGTCCACCCTCGCGCGGCACACGAACCGGACGGCAGAGGAGGTCCGCGAGAGCATCGAGCGCGACCGGATCCTCACGGCCGACGAGGCCAAGGAGTACGGCATCGTCGACTCCGTCCTGCCCTACCGCAAGCTCTCTGCCAAGTCTTGACGTTCGGTGGAGGGGGTGAGGCGTGCTCGCGAAGAGCGCTCGCCTCGCCCCCACGGCCCGGTGTTCGTCTGGGGGACACCCCAGACCCCGGGTCGCTGCCCACGGCTTGGGAAACCCCATGCCGTGGGCATCAGCCGCCCACCCGACACGCCGATGTGACCGGTTAACTGGCCTGATCGGCGCGTCGGGGGGACGCTGGTCCTCCCCTGAAACGGGGTAGGCCAGGTACCGTCAGGAGAACGGGCTCAGCACCCACAGCCAGTGGGACTGCCACAGCAAGTCAGCAGGCGCACTACAGCAGGTGTGCGCCGGAGGGGACATAGGTCAGCGGTCATGGCGCGTATCGGTGACGGCGGCGACTTGCTGAAGTGCTCTTTCTGCGGAAAGAGCCAGAAGCAGGTGAAGAAACTCATCGCCGGCCCCGGCGTCTACATCTGCGATGAGTGCATCGATCTCTGCAACGAGATCATCGAGGAGGAGCTGGCGGAAGCCGGCGACGTGAAGCTCGACGAGCTGCCGAAGCCCGCCGAGATCCACGAGTTCCTCGACCAGTACGTCATCGGCCAGTCCGAGGCGAAGCGGACCCTCTCGGTCGCCGTCTACAACCACTACAAGCGCATCCAGGCGGGCGACCGCGGGCGCGAGGGTCGGGACGACGGCGTCGAGCTCGCGAAGTCGAACATCCTGATGCTGGGCCCCACGGGCTGCGGCAAGACCTACCTCGCGCAGACACTCGCGAAGATGCTGAACGTGCCGTTCGCCATCGCCGACGCGACCGCGCTGACGGAGGCCGGGTACGTCGGTGAGGACGTCGAGAACATCCTCCTGAAGCTCATCCAGGCCGCCGACTACGACGTGAAGCGCGCCGAGACGGGCATCATCTACATCGACGAGGTCGACAAGATCGCTCGAAAGAGTGAAAACCCGTCGATCACGCGCGACGTGTCCGGTGAGGGCGTCCAGCAGGCGCTGCTCAAGATCCTGGAGGGCACGACGGCGTCGGTGCCCCCGCAGGGCGGCCGCAAGCACCCGCACCAGGAGTTCATCCAGATCGACACGACGAACGTGCTGTTCATCGTGGCCGGCGCCTTCGCGGGCCTGGAGAAGATCATTCAGGACCGCGTGGGCAAGCGCGGCCTGGGCTTCGGTGCCGAGGTGCGGAGCAAGGCCGAGGTGGACGCGGCGGACTACTTCGCCGACTCCATGCCGGAGGACCTGATCAAGTTCGGCCTGATCCCCGAGTTCATCGGGCGTCTGCCGATGGTCGCCTCCGTCACGAACCTCGACAAGCCGTCCCTGGTGCAGATCCTCACCGAGCCGAAGAACGCGCTGGTCAAGCAGTACCAGAAGCTCTTCGAGATGGACGGCGTGGAGCTGGAGTTCACCAAGACCGCGCTCGAAGCGGTCGCCGACCAGGCGATCCTGCGCGGAACCGGTGCCCGGGGCTTGCGCGCGATCATGGAAGAGGTCCTGCTCCCGGTGATGTACGACATCCCGAGCCGCACGGACGTCGCCAAGGTCGTGATCACCGAGCAGACGGTGAAGGAGAACGTGAACCCGACGATCGTGGCCCGGCAGCCCTCGCGCCGGGAACGGCGGGAGAAGTCGGCGTAGCGTGCTCGCGAGCTGTTCCGGAAGGGCGCCGGTGATCACACCGGCGCCCTTTCGGCGTTCTAAGGTGGAGACATGTCGCTGCCTCACGTGCTCATCCTCCACGGCTGGACCGGCTCCGGCCCCGACCACTGGCAGAGCTGGCTCGCCCGCACGGTCTCCGAGCACGGCGGCCTCGCGGACATGCCGCACTTCAGCGACCCGGACCAGCCCGACCTGACCACGTGGCTGCGTGAGCTCGACACCCACCTCGAAGCGGCGCCGAAGGACCGCGAACGGGTCGTCCTCGCCCACTCGCTCGGCTGCTACCTGTGGCTGCACCACGCCGCCCGCCAGGACATCGGCCACGTGGACCGCGTGCTGCTCGTGGCCCCGCCCGCCCTGAACTACCCCGAGCCGGCCATCAAGTCGTTCTTCCCGGCCCCGCTCGACCCCGCCGGCCTGCGCCGCGCCGCCACCGACACCCGCCTCGTCGTGGGCGAGGGCGACCCGTACTGCTCGATGCAGGAGTCCAAGCAGCTGGCCGAGGCGTTGCGGATCGAGGTCGACGTGCTGCCGGGTGCGGCGCACATCAACACCGACGCGGGCTACGGGGAGTGGCCGTCGGTGCTGAAGTGGGTGCGGTCGAAGACGGCGCCGCTCTCACCGCGCTAAGCGGCTTGCCGGCGGTCTTGTCCCCGTAACCCGCCTGCCGGTCAGTTACGTGGATGAAGGGCGCCTTCCTCCACCTGGTGTGGATGAAGGCGCCCGTCATCCACCACACCAGACGGCGAGTTGCGGACA